>JAHDHU010000019.1 GCA_020631135.1 Saprospiraceae bacterium
CAGGCCTAAGCCCTACGTTTTAAAAATCACTATTATAAAACTGAACTACATCTTTTTTATCTGCAGTCCAGAAGGAAATGATAAATTTTGTCCCATATCTATGGCCGTGTGTACGCTTGCCGAATTAGGAATGCCTCCAACCAATGGTTTTAAAACAAATGGGGCAGGGCTGTTGTCAGGTACCGGCTCGATACTAATTACAGCTGTTCCACCAGTCAAATCTGTTGGGAAGCTAAGTCCGTTTGGCGCATTTTGTAAAAAATCTTCGCCTGGATATGGAGGTCCACTAGAAGGTCCGCTAAAAGGTGCACTATCATCCGCTCCTGATGCACTTATGAAAGTTCCTGTACTAACTGGAGTTCCATCAATAACTGCCCATCCTTCATAAGCCCATCCGGCAGGAAGGGTAGGCAAGGAAAGACCAGCTTCAGGTGCTCCACTGGAATTATCTAAAAACCAAATACCACTTGCTTCATTGGAATCATCCATATCTGTTGGAGTAGCTAAAATGTACGTTCCACTACTTGAACTAAAATCGTTAGCCAATGCAGCTGGATGTCCAATGGATAAATTTGCACTACTACCACTAAAGTCACCTGCTAAAATATGAACATCACTTGGACCTGGGTCATTGTCAGGAATTGGCTCTACTGTTAAAACAAAGGTGCTGGCTGATTCCAGATCCGCTGAATTCACCTCAAAAGAATTAGAAGATAAATTGCCATTTGCATCTACAGAAAATACGCCTGTGGTAATGGCGTTGCCGTCCACAATTAACCAGCCTTCATAAGCGGCATCGGAACCTAGATCTTCAAGTCCTGAAATATTTAAATTGAAATTCTGTGTGTCGTCATCACTGCACGAGCTAAATCCTAAAGCCATGATAGAAAGAATAGCTAAGGAATAAAATACATTTTTCATATCTAGTATAATTTTCATTTATTAATTAATTACACCTTTAATATGCATGCAGAAGGGTATGGGTTGCCTGAAGAATAAAAAATTTTATTTTTATTTTAAAAATATAGTATTGCATGTAAACAACTTTAGCCGTAGATAATAATCGCGACAGCTAAATAGAAGGCAGTGATCTGAATTTGTTGGTTTGCTAAACTATGATTCCTTTTTTTGGAGACTAAAATTTATACCCCATCACCAAACTTCCGCTAAAGCCATGTAAAAAAGTCTGATTGTCTCCACTTTGATTTAAGCTATTCAAGAAACGGTTGTAATTGGCTCCGATCTGAATGAAAGTTCTATTTGCAAAACTTTTCCTAGCATTGATGCCCAAATGACTACCTGCAAAATATGTTCTGATGTTTTCGATTGATTGATAGCTATAATTTTGACTACCCATCATATCTTGATCATGATACATGCTGATTTCTAAATCTTGATTACAGTTCATCATCCTGTTTAGACTAAGACCCACTGAAACCAATAATTCGAATTGATTCAATTGGTATAGTCGATGAGAGATTTCTGCATTTAGAGAAAGAAAATTTAATCTTTGGTGAATGTGTGTTTTATTGGTCATCTGTTCACCGTTTGATAAAGTTTGACCAGTTACATCCATTTCCATTTGATCATAAATAATCCCCAAAGGTGTTTGGATGGTCATGTCAGACCTGTAAATCGTTTCTCCATTTACATTAATAAATTCATTGGAACTATCATAGCTTTCAACGGATTGATATAAGCTATGATTTTGAGTTCTATTATATGTAATATCGAATTTGAGGAAATTTTTCTTATTTAGATCGTAGCTTACTCCTCCAGCAAATTGCCATCCACCATAGAATTGGTCATATTCCGTTAAATCTACATTGCTGATTCCTGAGCCACGCATATCAAAACTGGAAAGTGAATGACCTGCATAAACAAATGCTGACCACTTAGTTTGTTCTGTATTTTTTTCAACTAGTTGGATTGTCTTGTTTTCGAAAATTCGCTCATAATTTAAATTTGTCAAGCCTAAAGATCCTACAGGCTGCGAGTGTGCGATCGAATTATTTTTCGTTAAAACGGAAAGCAGAGATTGATTTTTTTCTAGAGTAAATTTTGGCATTTGAGGCACAGGTACACCTGCAAAATTATCGGTATTGAATTGCTTGCTTTCTTCCAATACTTTCGAAAAAGAAGAATTAGAAGGCTCAGCAAATTTTACTTTGTTTGAAAAAGAGCCGGCCAAAAGCTTTGTCTTTTTGTTTTTGCCAGTAATTTCATTGGAAACGATTTCATTTAAATCTTCTGCCTCAATTGTGGTTTCGATATCCAGGGCTTTTAAGTCGTTAGAGCCAAGATGATCGTACTCCTTCTCAATAGCTTTCTTTTGTTGAAGGCTTTTGTTTAAATCGTTAAGTTGTTGGGTAAGTGTGTTTACTTCATTTTGTTGATTAATGATCAAAATTCCTAATCCTGCAAAAAGTATGAATAGAAAACTAGCCAAGAGCCATCTCAACTTAAACCATGGTGTACGCTGTTTGTCATTTTGTTCGATGGATTTTATGGCATTGTCAAACAAATCATCACTAGGAACATTCCATTCGTTTTTGTCAATATTTTCATTAAGCATTCGAGATCGAAAGAAGCTATCTATATCGTTATGTTTATTTTCCTTGTTCATTTGTTTGACCTTATAAAATTACTTCTAATTTTTGCTGTAGTAGTTTTCTAGCTTTGGAAAGTTGTGATTTAGAAGTACCAGTACTTATATCCAATATCTCAGAAATTTCTTGATGGTTATAACCTTCGATTGCATATAGATTGAACACAGTCCGATATCCCATGGGCAAACTCTGTATCAATTTTGTTAATTCTTCTGTCGACAAGGCTTCTAATGGTGTTTCATTTTCATCCCTAAGCAATAATTCCTCTTTAATTTCCAAATGGTTGAAGGTGGACTTATACTTTCTTAAAAACATCAAACTTTGATTAACCACAATCTTAGAGGACCAAGATTCGAAACTTCCTTTTTCCGACTTAAATTGATCCAATTTTTGGAAGATATTGGTTAGAGCATCTTGCAAAATATCCGAAGCGTCATCCCTGTTTGAAGCATACCTCAAGGCAATCATAAACCACTTTACTTTAAAGTGGGCAAATAATGCAGCTTGAGACCTTCGATCTCTTTCTTTAGCTAGTCTTATAATTTCTTCCAAAACCATTAATAGGACATGATTTACAACCTTATTATGCAGGGTTTACCAAAATGGTTGCCTACGTTTAAATTAAAATTCAACTTATTTTATTTATTTGATGGTTTTTTAGAGGACAATTGACTTTGAAAGTGATTACTACTTAATAAAATGTCTTGATTATCAGAATCAGGAAGGATTCATTTTTTAGAGTCAACATTAATTCCTAATTTTAAATCTTTAAGTATATGGCACAATTACAATCTATTTACACTTCTTCAATTAACATTATTATTATTAATGATGGTGCATAGGATGGTATAGATTCAATTAAATATAAATTTTTAAGCCATCCATTTTGGATGGCTTTTTTTTTGTCTATTATGAAATGGAATAAGTACAGTCAAAAAGTAACCCAAAATGCTAGTCAACCCGCAGCTCAAGCTATGTTGCATGCCATTGGATTATCAGAAGAGGATTTGAAAAAGCCTTTACTTGGTATTGCCAGTACTGGTTATGAAGGCAACCCTTGCAATATGCATTTAAATCTATTAGCACAATCTGTAAAATATGGTGTTAACGTATCTGGAGGCGTCGGTTTAATATTTAATACCATCGGGGTAAGTGATGGTATTTCCATGGGTACACAGGGAATGAGATTTTCTTTACCATCACGGGATCTAATTGCTGATTCCATGGAAACGGTCGTCGAAGCAATGAGTTATGATGGATTAGCGACTGTAGTAGGTTGCGATAAAAATATGCCTGGCGCAATAATGGCCATGTTGAGATTAAATCGTCCATCAATTATGGTTTATGGTGGGACGATTGAAGCTGGCATATTAGGCAATAAAAAATTGGATGTTGTTTCTGCTTTCGAGGCTTGGGGACAAAAATTGAGCGGTGAAATCAACGAAAAGGAGTATAAAGATGTCATTCAAAACGCATGTCCTGGTGCAGGTGCTTGTGGCGGAATGTATACGGCCAATACAATGGCAACCTCGATAGAGGCACTTGGCCTTAGTCTCCCTTTTAATGCTTCTAATCCTGCAGTTTCAGCAAGAAAAGAAGGTGAATGTGTAGATGCCGGAAAAGCATTGATGGAGCTCATCAAAAAGGATATTAAACCCTTGGATATTCTTACAAAAAAATCCTTAGAAAATGCCATTACTGTGGTCATAGCTCTTGGGGGATCTACGAATGCAGTTTTGCATTATCTAGCAATTGCAAAAGAGGCTGGAATCAAATTTGACCTTTCTGATTTTCAACGGATTAGTGATGGAACTCCTTTAATTGCGGATTTAAAACCTAGTGGGAAGTATCTATTGGAAGACCTGCACAAAGCAGGGGGTACTCCTTCTGTGCTCAAGTATTTGTTAGATAAAGGTTATTTACATGGGGATTGTCTGACCGTAACAGGAAAGACCTTAGCAGAAAATCTTGAAGGAGTGCGTTCAATTATTGAACAAGATCAAGAGGTCATTAAAGAAATTGAAAATCCAATTAAAGATTCTGGACATATTCGGATTCTTTTTGGAAACCTGGCCATCGAAGGTGCTGTGGCAAAAATTACCGGTAAAGAAGGATTGTTCTTTAAAGGTCCAGCTAAAGTATTTAACAGTGAGGAAGAAGCAAATCTTGACATTGCATCAGGCAAAATCGAAAAAGGAGATGTGATAGTTATTCGTTATGAGGGACCAAAAGGAGGACCCGGAATGCCAGAAATGTTAAAACCAACCGCGGCGATAATGGGTGCTGGTTTGGGCAAGGAGGTTG
Organism: Saprospiraceae bacterium; assembly: GCA_020631135.1. Lineage (GTDB taxonomy): Bacteria > Bacteroidota > Bacteroidia > Chitinophagales > Saprospiraceae > JAHDHU01. Next base: position 4,914 of record JAHDHU010000019.1, read on the forward strand.
CTCTTCTAACAGATGGTCGGTTCTCTGGAGGATCACATGGATTTGTAGTTGGCCATATTAGTCCAGAAGCTCAAGTTGGAGGATTGATCGCAATTGTTGAAAATGGAGATTTGATAGAAATCGATGCCGTAAAAAATACCATAACTCTAGTCCTTGATCAAGAAGTAATTGACGATCGCAAAAAGCATTGGATTCAACCAGGACTAAAGGCTAAAAAGGGAACACTTTATAAATATGCTCAAAGCGTATCATCCGCATCCAAGGGATGCATAACCGATTAAAAAAAAATGAAAACTGAGGTTTTAGAAAAAAAACGAAGCATGACTGGTGCAGAAGCGATTGTTCATTGTTTACTGAAAGAAAATGTTGATACTGTTTTTGGTTATCCTGGAGGTGCAATTATGCCATTTTATGATGCGCTTTTTGACTTCCAAAATGACATTAAGCATATTTTAGTTCGTCATGAGCAAGGAGCGACCCATGCGGCACAAGGTTATGCTAGAGCCAGTGGTAAGGTAGGTGTTTGTATCGCTACTTCTGGACCAGGCGCTACCAACTTGATTACAGGAATCGCAGATGCTCAAATAGATTCAACGCCATTGGTTTGTATAACAGGTCAAGTTGCTAGTAAACTTTTGGGGACAGATGCTTTCCAAGAAACGGATGTAGTAGGGATTTCAATGCCCGTTACCAAATGGAATTTTCAAGTAACACGAGCTGAAGAAATTCCTGTGGCTTTAGCCAAAGCATTTTTTATAGCCCGTAGTGGTAGGCCTGGACCTGTACTCATAGACATCACTAAAGATGCTCAGTTTGGCTCTTTTGAATTTGAATACGAACCATGTGCCAAGGTGCGGAGCTATGTTCCTGAACCACTTGTAGAAATAGAGAAAATTAAGGAAGCGGCTCATTTGATTAATAATGCAACAAGACCATTGGTCTTGTTTGGACAAGGAGTGATTCTGGGTGATGCACAAGAAGAATTTAAAACTTTTATTGAAAAAGCTGGAATACCTTCAGCCTGGACGATTCTAGGGTTGTCAGCTCTACACAATGGTCATCCTTTGAACGTAGGTATGCTCGGAATGCACGGTAATTATGGTCCGAATTTACTCACCAATCAATGTGATGTTTTGATTGCTGTAGGAATGAGATTCGATGATCGCGTTACGGGTGACGTAAATAAATATGCAAAGCAGGCAAAGGTTATTCATCTCGAAATCGATCCTTCCGAAATCAATAAAATAATTACTGCTGATGTTGCAGTCCTGGGAGATTGCAAAAGAACACTTGATCTTTTAACCCAAGAAATAAAACAAAACAAACATTCCAATTGGCTTGCACAATTTAGAAAATGTGATGATTTAGAATATCAAAAAGTAGGAAAACAAGAATTGCATCCATCTGCTGATAAGGAAATATCAATGGGTGAGGTAATACGTATTGTTTCTGATAAATCAAAAGGCAATGCCATTATTGTAACTGATGTTGGTCAACACCAAATGGTGGCCCAACGATATTATGAATACACCAAATGGAGAAGTAATATAACTTCAGGTGGATTAGGGACAATGGGTTTTGCTCTTCCTGCTGCAATCGGGGCAAAAGTTGGAGCCCCTGAAAGATTGGTAATCGCTGTGATAGGTGACGGCGGCATACAAATGACCATCCAGGAATTAGGAACGATTTTTCAATATGGTATTGACGTAAAAATTCTTCTTCTCAATAATGAATTTTTAGGAATGGTCCGACAATGGCAAGAATTGTTTTTTGATCGAAGATATTCTTTTACCGAAATGGTCAATCCAAATTTTCAGCATTTGGCGAAAGCCTACAACATCCCTTCTTATAAAGTCGAACAGCGAAAGGACTTAGAAGGAGAGATAGAAAAATTTATTAATCATCGAGGAAGTTATCTTTTAGAGGTTAAAGTAGGTAAAGAAAATAACGTCTTTCCTATGGTCCCGACCGGTGCTTCAGTTTCTGATATAAGATTAGAGTAAACGATATGAAAAAACAATACACAGTTTCTGTATTTACAGAAAACAAAATAGGATTACTAAATCGAGTTAGCATCATCTTTACCAGAAGGCATATTAATATCCAAAGTATTACTGCTTCAGAAAGTGAAGTCCAAGGTATACACAGATATACGATCGTAATCGAGGAAAATGAAATCTTAGTCCAAAAAGTAGTCAAGCAATTGGAAAAACAAGTTGATGTCGTCAAAGCGTTTTATCATGATAATGACCAACTCATCCATCAAGAAATTGCTTTATTCAAAGTTCCTACCAATTCGTTGGCAGGGAGTGGTGAAGTAGAACAAATAATTCGGTCGTTCAATGCAAGAATATTGGCCGTACATCAAGATTTTACCATAATCGAACAAACAGGTCATAAAAATGAAACGCAGCAATTGTTTGCGGATTTACAACCACATGGGGTATTAGAGTTTGTTCGTTCGGGCAGAGTCGCCATTACCAAACCTATGAAAGAATTAAAAGATTATTTAGCGGAAGTGGAATTCGCTTCTGATTTACAAAACACAAAAAACTATACAAATGGCAAAGCTTAATTTCGGAGGAATCGAAGAAAACGTAATTACGAGGGAGGAGTTCCCTCTAACTAAGGCAGTCGAAATTTTAAAGGACGAAACGATTGCCATTATTGGTTACGGTGTTCAAGGTCCTGGACAATCCCTTAATCTAAAAGACAATGGATTTAATGTCATCGTAGGACAACGTAAAAATTCTAAATCATGGGATAAGGCCGTTAATGACGGTTGGGTACCCGGACAAACTTTATTTTCGATTGAAGAAGCTGCTCAAAAAGCAACAATCATTCAATACCTATTATCAGATGCAGGGCAAATAGCGCAATGGGAAACCATAAAAAAACACCTTGCTCCTGGTAAGGCTTTATACTTTTCTCATGGCTTTGGGATTACCTACTCAGATCAGACTGGCATTATTCCTCCTGAAGATGTTGATGTCATATTGGTTGCCCCAAAAGGTTCGGGCACTTCATTAAGAAGATTGTTTGTGGCAGGTAAAGGACTTAATTCCAGCTATGCCATTCACCAAGATGCGACCGGTAAGGCTTTTGATCGAGTTGTCGCATTGGGCATCGGGGTAGGTTCAGGATATTTGTTTGAAACAGATTTTAAAAAGGAAGTTTTTTCTGACCTAACTGGTGAGAGAGGAATTTTAATGGGTGCCTTGGCCGGACTTTTTGAAGCTCAATATGAAGTGCTAAGAAAAAATGGGCATTCTCCATCCGAAGCATTTAATGAGACAGTAGAAGAATTGACACAAAGCTTAATGCCTTTAGTGGCAGAAAACGGAATGGATTGGATGTATACCAATACCTCAACAACCGCTCAAAGAGGTGCTTTAGATTGGAGGCATAAATTTAAAGCTGCTTCAATGCCTGTCTTTGAAGAATTGTATGAAAGGGTGTCGAGTGGGGAAGAAGCGAAAGTTGTGATCGCAGCAAATCAGCAAAATGATTATCGCGAAAAATTAGAAGCTGAATTAAAAGAACTAAGGGAATCTGAATTATGGCAAGCAGGCCAGCAAGTAAGAAAACTTAGACCAGAAAATAGTTAGACTGATGGATAAGCTAATGCTCGAAACAGATTGGTATTCTCAGATTAAAGAAGCAGCTAATAATTTAGATGGAGTGTCATACGTAACGCCATTAGATTACAATGCCAACTATTCTAGAGAGTTTGGAGCTAAGATATATTTTAAGCGAGAAGATTTGCAAGTAGTAAGGTCGTATAAGATCAGGGGAGCTTTTCATAAAATGTTTGGCTTAACAGAGGTGCAGAAATCAGAAGGAGTTGTTTGTGCTAGTGCAGGTAATCATGCGCAAGGAGTAGCTTTGGCTTGTCAAAAGCTAAAAATAAAAGGGACGATTTTTATGCCTGTTCCAACACCTGGTCAGAAGATAAATCAGGTTAAAATGTTTGGAGGTGATCAAGTAGAAATTAAATTAATAGGGGATAGTTTCGATAATGCCAAGATCGAAGCTTTAGAATTTGCCGAAACATTGGAAAAGGTTTTTATTCATCCCTTTGATGATCAAAAAATAATCGAAGGTCAGGCCACTGTAGGATTAGAAATATTGAACCAATCTCAGTTCCCAATAGATTATTTATTAACTCCTATTGGTGGGGGTGGACTTGCCGCCGGAATCTGCGCATTGTTTAAGACCCAATCTCCAGGTACAAAAATTATTGGTTTTGAACCTAGGGGAGCTTGCTCAATGTCTCAAGCAATCAAATTAGGGGAAAACAAGACTTTAGATCACATTGATAATTTTGTAGACGGTGCTGCTGTCAAAAGAGTTGGTGATTTAAATTTTCAAATCTGCAAAGAATTTATTTCAAAAGTACATGCAGTGGACGAAGGTAAAATATGCGAAACAATTTTAGATACCTATAATAAGGAGGCCATAGTTTTGGAGCCGGCTGGTGCATTAACCATTGCAGGTTTAGATCAACTAAGAGGAAGTATCCAAGGTAAAAATGTGGTTTGTATTTTGAGTGGAGGCAATAATGATATTACCCGTATGGAAGAGATTAAAGAACGGGCAATGTTGTACAGCGGATTAAAGCATTATTTTGTAATTCGCTTTCCTCAACGGGCAGGCGCCTTAAAAGAATTTGTCGCCGAAATTTTAGGTCCCAACGATGACATTACACATTTTGAATACATCAAAAAAACTTCAAGAGAAAAAGGATCAGCCGTAGTAGGTGTCGTGCTAAACGAAAGTGCAGATTTTGAGCCACTGCTCCAACGGATGAAATCCAAACAATTTTTTGGGGCATATCTAAACGAAAATGAAGTTTTGATGGACGTTTTGGTCTAATGCCAAAATTCCTTTGACCTAAGTCAAAATAGCTTCATGTCTTTTTAAACTCCGCTTGATTAATCTTGCTCCAATAAAGCAAGTAAGTCCACAACCAATCGGGATAATGTACATCATATATTCCGTAAATAATCTCGAACCAGTTTCTGAAATAAGAGCACAATAAAGTCCGACCACAGACCAACCCATGACCTCAGCATGTTGTTTTAAATCTTTGCCTGTACGATTTTTCTTAAACATCGGGTACATCCCACCCGTTAACGCAATTGTACTTAAGATTGCGAACCAATGAAAAATTCCCCAGCCGTCAAATAGTCGGTAAATCATAAATGCTGTGACCAGTGTTACAATCATTGAAATAAAATAGGCGTACCCGACTTTTTTGTGAAATGCTGTGCCTTTTGCGATTAGCAAGACATAGGTCCCAGTAATTAGCGAAGATACCGCCGCTATAAAATGTACCCAGCCTAGGTAACCCATGTTTTCATATATGGCTTCCATTGGATTGTTTTGAATGATTCAAATTAGATAATTATTGGTAAGATTATTTTGCCATTCGGCGAATACCATCTAAGGATTGCCAAATGCATGTTTTTATCCGACCAAAGTCTTAAAACAATTGAAAATATTTGTTCCTATCGAGAGAGGAGCATTATGGACTTTAGAGCAAAATTGAGAAACGACCGAATATAGATCAGATTGATATTTCTGATTTGGATAAAAAGAGCAATCCACTATCGTACTTCCTAGTTAAATTAAAATGTAATCTACTTTTGGCTCACCTAAAATTGCCAAAAAAAAGAGCTGTTGGAATTCGTAGATTGAGTAAACGAATTATTAGAAAATAACTACAAGTTTTGTTGTCAAATCATTGCGCATTTTCGTTATAATAATAATAATGGATGATGATTCATTAGAAGTTTTAATTCTTCCCTAAATACTGTTTATGACAAATAAGATATCTTCCTATTTTCATATTCTCTTAATTCCTTCATTGATTTATTTGGGAGTGGTTTGTTTGGCTAACCAGCCGATTATAAATAATGTAAATCCTTTCATTTATAAAGCCTTGGTGCTAGATATTATCGTGACAATTCCTATTGTCTACTTTCTTTTAATCAGAAAAAAGACTATTCCAAAATTTACAGTGTTTACAATGTTTGTAGTCTGTCTTTTGACTGCCGGTTTAATTTTACCTAATGAGTCACAAGGATTTTTAAAAAATTTAAAATTTTATCTAATTCCGCTAATCGAATTTTTTGTGGTAGGACTTGTAGTTTTTAAAAGCTTTGAGCTTAAAAGAAAATTAAAAAACGAAGATCTGAAATTAGACTTTTACGATAGAATAAAAATGGCATGCGCCAATGTGTTTCCAATCGGAATAGATAAGTTGATTGCCACAGAAATCGGGGTGTTTTATTTTGCCTTTTTTGCAAAGAAAAGGGAAGCTTCTTCAAACGAATATTCTGGTTATAAAAAAAATGGAATTAGGCTGAGTATTATAGTGCTGATGTTCGTTCTCTTATTTGAATTAATAACGGTGCATTTTTTACTCCATCGAAGTTATCCTATCCTCGCGTGGGTCATGACAGCGTTTAGTGCATATGCTTGTTTACAGATTTGGGCATTAATTCGATCCCTAGAACTTCAGTATTATGAGATTGACGCTAAAAATCGATGCTTGATTTTGCGATACGGATTTTTCAATTTTTGCAAAATAGAATTTGATAACATTGAGCGAGTCGAAAAAAATAAAAGGTCTTTGCCAACTGATGGAAGTGTTGTTCACTTTTCTCCCTTTTCGTTGTTAGACCAACATAATCTTATACTCGATGTGAGAGAGTCACAAACGTTTAGCGGATTATATGGTTTAAAAAAATCATTTAAACGAATAGCTTTCTTTTTGGACGAAGTAGATGTTTTCTACAATACGTTTCTGCCGTTACTTCCTTTAAGTACTGAAGAGCAAAAAGACTAATTCATTCCGGTTTTTGAATGTTGTGCTTTAGATGTTCATGTTGACCATCGCCTCTGAGTAAAAGGTCGATGGATAGATCTTCTTTGATATTAATGATGCCAAAATTAAGCTTAGGAATCAAAGAATCGATTCGATAGCGATTGGTTTCATTGGGAATACCTCGATAACTATGAGTCAATCCACTCGAGGTCACTTCGTAAATAGTTTTATTTTCTAGTTCAAGCTTTGACATTTCGCCTAAATGGCGATCTCCGCTTATTAATATTATCTGATTTGTATTTTCTTTTTTTAATAGATCCAATAAGCGAGATTTGCTTGTTGGAAAATTCGACCATTTCTCAAATCGATGTTCCTCAGGTAAGAATTGGATTCCAGATCCAATAATTAATACATCTTCATCCTTTGACAAAACTTGTTCGAGCCAAGTCCATTGCTCAGAACCTAAAATATCTTTACTTGCATCAGGAATGTACTTCTTTTTTACTTTCTGCATCGGATCTCTAAAACTTCGTGTGTCTAAAAGCAGGACCCTGATTTTTCGTCCATCAAAGTCATACAAAAATTCTTGGTGCATGCCTGCGCGATTTCGAACTTCAGCATCCGTTGATACATCCAAAAAATCTAAGGCTAAAGTTTTGCTTTCAAGCTTTTTGTCGTAATACTTGTCTCCATCATTTGAGCCATAATCATTATCATCCCAAATGCCAATAATCGGAACATTTTTTTGGAGTGCTGCATAACCAATTCTTACCTTCTGCAAGTCGTATTTTTTTTTCATCTCCGACATGTCTTCAGTGTTGGCATAAATATTATCACCCAACCAAATCCATAGATCTGGACTTTGTAATAATATATCATCCCAAAGTGGCTGATCTAAATGATGTTTATTGCATGAACCAAAAGCAATTGTAAACTCCTTTTCGTTTGATTTGAAAGTATAGTTTGTTTTATCTATTGTTTGTTTTTGGTCTTTGCAAGATTGGTGAATACCAATGACACAAATAAGCAGAAAGAAAGTTGTTATATTTTTTAAACTCATAGCTTCTAATTTACGATGAAAAATTCTGTTTAAACCTCACTTTGAAAATATCCAAAACGTGTTCGAACCTCATTTTTCTCCATTCCATTCTGAATAAAATTGTTGTAAGAAGTCTTTCATATAATTGTGTCTGCTTTGTGCCATAGATTTGCCCTTCTCAGTATTCATCCGATCTTTTAACAAGAGCAACTTCTCATAGAAATGGTTAATTGTTGGTGCATTACTTTTTTTATATTCTTCCTTAGTCATATCTAATTTTGGCTCCACATAAGGATCATAAATTGGGTTGTTTTTATAGCCACCATAGTTAAATGTTCTAGCTATTCCTACAGCACCTAAAGCATCGAGTCGATCCGCGTCTTGTACGATGTCCAATTCTGTAGAACGAAAACCCTGTTTAAAGTTTCCACCTTTAAATGAAATGTTCTCAATGATACTCACCACATGTTCAATGGTAGAGGTAGGTAATTTTAAATCTTCTAAAAAATGTTTTGCTTTTCTCGGTCCGATTTCTTCGTCTCCATCGTGAAATTTCGCGTCTGCGATATCATGAAGTAATGCACCCAATTGTACGATAAGTAAATCTGCCTTTTCCGTTTCAGCTATTTTAAGACTATTTTTCCAAACCCTATTTATATGCCACCAGTCATGGCCACCTTCCGCCCCTTCTAATTCTTTTTTGACATAGGTCAATGTCTTTTCTATTATTTGATCAGCATTCATATGACGAAAATAGTATTATGATTATTATTTCATTCTAAATAGGCATTCGCCGAATGGCTTCGCAACGAATAATCGATAAACCTTAACGCATTCTATTTGGATAAATAAATCAGATTATAGTCACTCTACATTGCAGGTATAATCACTTTAAAATTTATAGCAATGAAAAAATTAATGTCATTTCTTTTAATGCTGTTTTGCACACTATCACTCTTTTGTCAGAACGAAGAATATTTGAAAAATCAATCGCCTTACTTCCATGTAAAAACCGGAGGGATTGACTTGGATCACTTTCCTTTGTTAAGCAGCTCTGCTGATGTACAAATCGCAGGACCTATTGCAGATGTCTCTATTAATCAGATTTATAAAAACGATTGTGACACTCCAATCGAAGCTTTATACGTCTTTCCTGCTTCAACTCGTGCTGCTGTTTATGAGATGACAATGTATGTTGGCGGTCGTATCATCAAGGCTGAAATACAGGAAAAAAATAAGGCGAAAAAAACTTATGAAAAGGCAAAGAAGGAAGGTAAAAGAGCAAGTCTGTTAGAACAACACAGGCCGAATGTTTTTCAAATGAATGTTGCCAATATATTGCCGGGAGATGAGGTGAGGGTCGAACTTAAATACAATGAATTTTTAGTTCCAGAAAATAGAATGTATAGTTTTATTTACCCTACTGTCGTCGGCCCACGTTTTGCGGACAAAGCACATGCAAATCAAGATTCTAAGTTTGTTTCTAACCCTTATGGCAAAGAAGGGGAGGATCCATCCTATGATTTTGACATAAGGCTCAGCTTAAATGCGGGGATGCCTATTGAAAAATCTTTTTGTAAGTCTCATAAGGTAAACATCAATTATAAAAATGCAACCTCGGCAGAAGTTTCTTTAAAGCAAAGTGAAAAACACGGAGGCAACAGAGATTTTATTTTCGATTTTAGCCTTTCTGGTGATCAAATAGCGGAGGGTACTTTTCTTTATGATCATGGTGATGAAAAGTTTTTCTTGACGATGGTTCAGCCGCCGAGTAATATTTCAGAAGTTGAAATTCCTGCTAGAGAATATATTTTCGTTATGGATGTTTCAGGGTCTATGAGAGGATTTCCTATTTCGGTTTCAAAGAATTTAATGAAAGATTTGGTTGCCAATCTTAGGCCAACAGATAAGTTTAACATAATGCTTTTTGCAGGTGGCTCCCAATTAATGTCTCAAATTTCGATCGCAGCTACTCAATTAAATTTGATGAAGGCCTTTAATTTTATCGATTCGCCTCAAGGGGGCGGTTCAACAAGATTATTACCGGCTCTGCAAAAAGCCATAGATCTTCCTACAGCTGAAGAAATTAATTCTCGATCGATTGTAGTCATAACTGATGGTTATGTCCATGTCGAAAGAGAAACTTTTAAACTTATATCGCAGAATTTAAATAAGAGTAATCTATTTGCTTTCGGTATCGGCTCCTCTGTAAATAGGCATTTAATCGAAGGCATGGCGCACTCTGGAAGGGGAGAAGCCTTTGTCGTAACCGACCAACAGTATGCAAAAAAAGAAGCAACGAAGTTTAGAAAGTATATTCAAACGCCGTTGCTCACAAACATTAATGTCCAGTATTCCGGATTTGATACTTACGATGTTATTCCTTTCTCTTTTCCGGATTTATTGGCAGAAAGGCCTTTGTTTATTTTTGGAAAATACAAAGGAAGGGCAAAAGGGAGTATCAAAATAACTGGTAGTCAAGGAAACAAAAAATACAGCAACGATATTCGGATACATGAGAATCTTGTTAATGGCCAAAACTCTCCAATTCGATACTTGTGGGCACGTGAAAAAATTAGGTGGCTCAATGATTTAAATGGACTCTCCACATCAACTGATGATGTCAAAGAATTGACTCAACTTGGTCTTGATTATAATCTATTAACCAAATACACATCATTTGTAGCGGTAGATCAAGTATCGATAAAAGACCTAGCCTCTCAATCGGGTCAAGCTCAAAAGGCAAATAGAGTAAAACAAGTGTTACCGATGCCTCAAGGTGTGAGTAATCATGCTATAGGATTTAGTTTAAAAGTAGATGGTGTTAGTAAATACAATGATAGTTCATCCAAGAAATGTTTCGTCTTTATTACTGGTCAAGCAGATGCGTCCTTTAAAACAAGGTTGAAAAGATTAATCGAAAACTTGGTTGAATTTACCGATGAAGAAAGGAGAATGCTGAGTGGAAATACAATCACCATAGTTTTTGATCCTATCAAGAAGCATTGGAAAATTCTAGATAATAGGGGTAAACTGGGTCAAGGATTTGCCAAGGATTTTGAAAAAATTCTGAACAGCGTAAATAAAAAGAATCGAGCAGTTAACGTCAAAATCAATTTGTTATGGGTTTAAGAGCGAAAATTCAAGTATTGGTTTTTCTCTCTGTAGTGGTTGGAATTGTTTTGTTATCCAACATCACTTGGGAGCGGAGTTATTCTCCTGAAAATAATCATCTTGATGAGAGTAAAAAATCTATTTGCTTTTTATTAGGAACGGATAATCCAGGCCACCGATATTTTGAATTAGCCGAGCAACACTTTCTTTATGACACCCAAGAAAGATCTGATGTTCTAATAAAATCATGTAGATCAATTGAAGATGTAATTCGATTTTTGAATGATGATAATTCAAATTATCCATGGAGCACCATAGAAGTGGTGCTCCATGGTAACCCTTGGAATGGTTTATCCATGCCTATAACTAATGATGGACATCGAGCTACACCTAAAAGAATGATTCAAGAATTAATGCTTCAAAAGCTACCAAAATTAGTGGCAAGTGGAGTAGATACTTCTACGCAAATAAATTTTTGGGGATGTGGTATCGGCAAAAACCCTTTTATCCAAATTGCTTTGGATTCTTTCTTTTCCTTGCCTTGTGGAGGTCAACCGAAAATTTATATTTCTCCACATTTCGTCGTTTTCAAGGAGGTAGAAAACTCAAATCAAGTAAAAAGAGTAAAAGCAAGTTATTGGCCTTATATTTTTAAAAGAGGTTATCGACCTAGCAACTCTCTAATAGCACAGGAGCTCAGGTTGCAGCACCCTCAAATTGAGCTCGAATGGCAAAACATCATTGAAGCAAATGATCAGGACTTAAAAGAAGGAGTTTTTCAAAATAGCTTTCACATTCCCGTATCGTGGACAGTGATTTATCCTTCTAAAGACAGTAGACCTCAATTAAAGACCATGAATCAAAAAATGGAATGGATAAAAAATCAAGATGAATTGATGGATCAAATTAATGAATTGAATATTCCAATAGAGAAATTCCATTGGACTGTAAATCGTATAATACATACCGATGAAAATGGACAAAAAGTGCCGGCTATCAAAGCCATTGGGATGGCTACGATTTTGTGCGTAATGAACGAAGTTTAACCGTTTTTAAATAGGTTTGAATTTATAAGCTTGGAACACTATTTTTGTTTGGTGTTCATGAAACTTGCTTCTAGACATATTGTCCTTTTTTTATTTGTTATTTCACAACTTTGGGTGGGGGTAGTGCATCATTGTATTGACCTTGCAGAAGAAGGTATCGAGCTATCGGAAAAATTTTCTGGTGAGGACAAAGAGGGTGAAGAAAAAGAAGGTGAAAAAGAAAATGAAAAAGAAAGTGACGAAAAAATAAAAGATGATTCAGTGTCGAATTGGCAAAACAACTTAAATGCTTTTGGTAAAATTTCTGAATTGAGTTGGCATTTCCCACCAATTGTTAAAGATATCATATTGCCACCTCCCGAAATAATTGTATAAAAGGATGCTCGTTAAGAGCTTTTGGAAAGGCCGTTGCAGAATGGCCAATTATTTATGCAGATTATTTATTATTTATGAAAAAATTTGGATTTGATTTCTCTCATATAAAAGGAGATTTTTTTGGAGGATTAACCGCAGGAATTGTCGCCTTGCCCTTAGCATTGGCTTTTGGTGTAGGTTCGGGGTTAGGGCCTAGTGCAGGATTGTACGGTGCGATATTTATAAGCTTTTTTGCTGCGCTTTTTGGCGGTACAAATACACAAATTTCAGGACCAACCGCACCAATGACCGCATTTAGTATGACCATCGTCATAGGGATTGTCGCGTCTTTTGACGGGGATGTCAGTAAAGCGTTACCAGCAATTTTGATAGTCTTTTTACTTTCCGGTATTATGCAAATAGGATTGGGCTTACTTGGGTTAGGTGTTTATATCAAATACATACCTTATCCAGTAGTTTCTGGATTTATGACTGCTATTGGTGTAATAATTTTAGTTACCCAAATTTTGCCAGCGGTAGGATATTACCCTAAAGAAGATACAGAATTTGTTACGCAGTTTAAACCCGAGGCAGAAGAAGTCATTTTGGAAGGAATCTTAAAAGATGAAGCTGGAGAGGATATTTTGGTTTTGGAAGATTTTAGTGAAACCATTAAAAGAGCAAACCAAATAACAGATGCTGAAATTCTTAAAGAATCACAGACCCTTGCAGGAAAAGAGGCATCTGGAGTTTTGGGGACCTTTCGTGTTTTAAACCGGGCTTTTCAAAACATTAATTGGCTTGAACTATTACTGGCGTTGGCTACCATAATTATAATCTTTGGTTTCAAAAGGATCACAACAGCAGTGCCAAGTACATTGGTGGCCTTGTTGGTCGTCTCAGGGGCGGCAGTTGCCTTTGGTTTAAATTATCGACCGATTGAGGAAATTCCTAATGGTCTTCCGATTCCTCAATGGAATATGTTCTCGGATTTCAGTTTTGCCACAATAGCGCCATATATAATTACGGCCTTCGTATTATCTCTCTTGGGTGCCATAGATTCGCTTTTGACTTCGGTGGTCGCAGACAATATGACTAAGACCAAACACAAACCTAATCAAGAGCTGATTGGACAAGGAATTGGAAATAGTATAGCAGCTGTTTTCGGAGGTATTCCAGGCGCGGGTGCAACGATCAGGACGGTAGTAAACATTAATTCGGGTGGTAAAACCAAATTGTCTGGAATGATTGCTGGTCTACTATTGTTAATAATTTTGTTGGCTCTTGGACCAATCGCTTCTAAAATTCCAGCGGCTGTTTTGGCAGGAATACTTATAACTGTAGGTATAGGGGTTATGGATTATAAAGGCTTAAAAGCGATTCCTTACATGCCTAAACCGGAGGTTGCAATTATGTTGGTAGTTCTAATACTTTCCTCAGTTTGGAATTTAGTTTACGCTGTGGGTATTGGTTTAGTCATTGCGTCACTTATTTTCATGAAAAAAATTGGAGACCAGACTGGTGAAAAATCGAATGTAAAATCCTTAGATGAAGAAAGTTGGGCAGATGAAAAAGATTTTCCAACAAATCTTAGAGAAGAAGTGTTTATTAAGCATGTCGAAGGACCTTTATTTTTTGGATCAACAAATGATTTTCAATCACTCGCTCAGCAAATACCGAGCACTGCTTCAACCGTGATAATTCGAATGGATAAAATTCCCTACATGGATCAGTCAGGTCTTTATGCGATGGAAGATATTTTGATGGATTTGACTAAAAGTGAAATTAAAATATTATTGGTAGGTCCTCAAGAACAAACTCGATATATGATGGAAAGAATTGATATGATTCCAGATCTGATTCCAGAAAATCAAATTTTCAGTAATATTGAATCTTGTATTACCTGGGTAAAGGAAAACGTTAAAGATGTATATCCTTCTCCCAAAGCTTAATTATTAAAAACTAAAATTAAAATATGACAAATCAAGAAGTAATAGATCGATTAAAGGCTGGAAATGCCCGTTTTGTAGAAGATAAGTTAGATGGAAAATTACAAGACAGTAGTCGTCGTGATTCACTGACGAGCGGACAACAGCCATTTGCAATAGTTTTAAGTTGTGCAGACAGTAGAGTAGTTCCTGAGTTAGCATTTGACACAGGACTTGGCGAATTGTTTGTTTTGAGAGTGGCCGGAAATGTAGCAAACACTTCAACAATTGCCAGCATTGAGTATGCAGTAGCACATTGTGGAACCAATTTGATTGTCGTTTTAGGACATCAAAGTTGTGGAGCAGTAACTGCAGCTGTTAATGGTGGAGATAATGGCTATAACCTCAATCATCTTTTAGCACACATTACTCCTGCGATTGGAGCTTCAGGTGAGGGAGCAGCAGTAAACGATGTTGTAAAAACCAATGCAAAAATGGTTTCGAGCGAATTAGCCACGAGATCAGATATTATCGGTAGTGCTGTTAAAGAAGGTAGAGTGCAAGTTGTGCCTGCCTATTACAATTTAGATTCGGGAAAGGTAGATTTCTTATAAGCAACTCGATCGAATAAAAACCAAAGCCATTCGTTGTAACTACATCGAATGGCTTTTTTAATTTATTCAAATGAAATATTGCTCCCTTTTACTTTTCGTTCTGATTACTTTGCAACAATGCAAACCTGTTGTCCAAGAAACAGAAAATCAAACTGCACAGATTATCGAAGATTCTATAGTACCGATTGATAAGGACGTATTGAGTGGAATTGGTCTGGATAAGGTCACTTTAAAGGATACTCCTGAGAGAGACTTCTTTCAGAAGCGTATTTTTAGAGGGGAGGAAATCAGCGTTTATGTAGTTTCTTCTCAATCATGGAAAGTAGACTTTGAAAAATTTTGGTTTGACGAATTTATTTGCATGTTTAATGGGAGTGCTCAAGTTAAACATGAAGATGGAAGGGAAAAATCGATCTATTCAAGAGATATGGTTTTTGCACCAAAAGGCTTTCCAGGGACTTGGGAAGTGCAGGCAGGCGATAATTATAGCTACGAACTTTCTGTGATTACCAATAAAAGAAACGAAGAGCTAATAAAACCCTCAGTAGATTTTCCAATCGTCTTAAATCCCGAAGACCTTTCGGGTAATCAAATTTCGATTCAAGAAAATGAGATTTATGAAAAAAGTCTGGTTAAAGGAAGTGAATTAGAATTTAAATTAATTGCCGAAAAACCTCAATCTAGAAAGATTCTTCAAAAAAGTCGAGAATCTCTCGTTCATGTGCTTTCAGGAAAGTTAATCCTGGAAGACACAACAGGAAAAGAATTTCAATTTACAAGTGGGGATTATTTTGCAATGAAATCAAACTTCCAAGGGTTATGGACTTCTGAAGGACATGGCTTGGTTAAATACCTCACCATCGCAAAATCCTAATTCTGATTATTTTGATCCTTTTGAATCTCTTTAAATCCAATCAGGAATCTAAATGGGGTAGGATATAAGCGATAAACACTATCAATAAAATCAAACTTACGATGGGCCACATTAATACACTCAATACAGTGGAACCATTAAACTTTTCTTGATCCCAATCTGTGTTGATTAATTTCCAAAGCGATTTAAGTAAGGTTACCACAAAAAGGCCACCCAAAACTAAAATTCCTATTCCACCTTGCATATAAATGAATTCTTATCGAGTAAAAGTAAATAAACGTGCTCTATTCTCTCTAATAATCATATAAGTTAAATATTATAATATTTTTTAATATATGTTACATATTAAGAATATTTATATATATATTTGTTGGCAATAAGCGCAAGCTCTATCCCGCTCGTCGCTTATCCCTACCAAAACAGTAAAATTGGACTGATACATTTTGTATCGGTACGAAACGAAAATTTTACACAAATCCCTTTTAACAAAGGTCTGATGAGAAAACTTACACACGCCTTAATTGGTAAGCACGCTATTGTATACGGTACAATAAGAAGTATTTTATGTCTTCTTTTTTGTTTACCGTTTTACATTGTAACCCTAAACTCCCAATGTACCCCGATAGATCAAACCATTTCTGGTTCCGTATATTATGACAATAATTCTAACGGTATTTTCGATACAAGCGAAAATGGCCAAGGCGGAATTTTGGTCTTGGCATATGATGCCAATAATGCACTGGTCGGTCAAACGACATCATCCAGCGTAGGAGATTATGCGATTAGTGATCTATTAAATGGTCAACCATACAGATTAGAATTTTTTAATCTTAACGGGAATGCTGACTCCTATCTAGTTGGAAATAATGGCAGTAGTGTTCAATTTAGAGAGGCTCCTTTTTGCGAAGCTGATTTTACTATTTTGGACCCTACCTCAACATGTAGTGCTAATCCTGAAATCGTTTTAACTTGTTTTGTGCAAGATGATTTTGGGATAAATGGTCACATGCCGACCATTGTTAGTGTTGAACATGATTTTGGGGCAAACAGTTTGGTAAAAAAATATGCCACCGCCGCAGAAACGGGCTCAGTTTGGGGATTAGATATTTCCCTTTCTCAGGCTAGTATTTATAGCTCGGCTTTTGTAAAACAATATTCCGCTGTCACACCACACGGGATCGGAGCAATATTTACTACTTCGACGGGATCAAACCCAAGTACTACCTTGTTTGCGGATTTAACAGATGTAGGAGAATTAACCAATATAGACGTGAATGATTGCGATTACGGAAATCAAGTTGGTCGAGTAGGTTTAGGAGGTCTAGCTCTTTCAAACGATGAAGCAGATTTATACGTAGTTAATATTGCCAACAATACTTTGGTGAAAGTACCAACCTCAAATCCAAATCCTTCTAATACCATCGAATACGCAATTCCTGATCCAGGATGTTCGGATGGTGATACAAGATCTTTTGCATTAAATAATCACAATGGTAAGTTTTATGTAGGTGTAACTTGTACGGCAGAAACCTCTCAAGATGAAAATAATTCTTCCATTCATGTATATGAATTTAACCCTTCTAACACCCAATTTACTTTAGTTTTTAGTACTGATTATGCCAAGGGTTATTGGTATGATAATCCAACAGACGGCGAAGCAACCATGCATTGGTTAACTGACATAGACTTTACTGACGAAGGCTTGATGCTCTTGTCTCTAAGTGATAGAATTGGTCATCGTTTTTGTAACAATGGCAATGGAAGATTGGATAAACAAAATCCAGATTTACTCATCGCTTGGGATAATAATGGTACTTGGACCTTAGAATCTAACGGTACTGCTGGTACCTTGGCTGGTTCGGGTCAAAATAATGGACAAGGTCCAGGTGGCGGAGAATTTTTTGGATTTGATTTCTGGCCTTCAGGAGCAAATTATCATCCAGAAACTGCCTTAGGTAGTATCTATGTTTTACCAGGTTCAGGACAAGTAATTTCAACAAATTATGATCCTCATTTTAATTCTTATTCTGGAGGATTACATCGTTATTACACTTCTAATGGAAGTAAAGCAAGTTACATTGAATTATATGTAAATCAATTTCAAGAAAATTTTGGCAAAGCAACTGGTTTTGGTGATTTAAGTTCTCTTTGCCCTCCAGCAGCCGTAGAAATTGGAAATTACGTTTGGGAGGATTCAAACTCCAATGGAGTTCAGGATGCAGGTGAATTGGCTTTAGGTAATGTTGATCTAAATCTTTATGATCAAGATTGTAATCTCGTCGGGAGTACTACCACCGATACTAACGGAAATTATGTTTTTAACAACGGCAACGTGGATTTAGATGGAGATGGTATAATGGACGGTTTACTAAGTAATGCGACATATTATGTTGTATTGGACAATGCAAACTACAATCCTTCAATGCAAAATTATTCAATAGGTGGAGAGGATTATATGATCTGTTCTTCAAATATTGGAATGGGAACAAATGCAGATTTAAACGATTCCGATGCCGCACTTTTCTCAAATATATGTGATCAAATAGATGGCAGTAATGGAATCATTGTAAATACTTTAAGTAGCGGCGCAAATCATAATTTTGACATCGGCGTATGTAAAATGGCTCAATTAAATTTTGATGCAGCCTTGTTTAAAGAAGTAGTTGGTAATCCGACTGCGAGAATTGGTGATGAAGTAACATTTAAAATCACTGTAGTTAATCAAGGACAAATTCCTGCATCCAAAATGACCATTATCGATCATATTCCGTCAGGATTTAATTTTGATTCAAATTCTAATCCTGGTTGGACTTATAACGGTAGCTCAGCATCCGCTGAAATATATAATCTCGGCATTGGAGAAAGCCAAGAATTATTCATAAAGTTAGTAGTCAATGGTCAGTCGAGAGACTTCTTAAATATTGCTGAAATATCGGCTGCTCTCGATGATAATGGAGATGACTTAGAAGATGTAGATTCAACTCCAGATAATGATCCAGCTAATGATTCAGGTGGGGAGCCCGGCTCGCTTACCGATGATGAAATCAATGATGATGGCACACTAGATGAAGATGATCATGATCCTGCCACAATTCAAATTTTTGATTTGGCTTTGAGAAAAGAGGTTTCTAATCCTTTGAGTTTTTATCAAATCGGTGATTTGGTAGAATACACAATCAGGATATTTAATCAAGGGAATGTTGAAGCAAGTGATATAGAAATAGTCGAATATATTCCAGACGGTTTTTCCTTTGATGCAAATCTTAACCCTAATTGGATCCTTGACGGGAATGGTAATGTAATTGCCTTATTATCAAATAATTTGGCACCAGGAGAAAGCACAGAGTTAACTTTTGTTTTACAAATTCCGCCGTCTTTAAACTCTTCTCAAGTTATCAATGAAGCAGAAATAGCAGCCGCAACACCGGTCGGAACAGTTGGTTTGATGGATTGGGATTCTACCCCAGATCGTGATAATCAAAATGATGAAGGTGGCTCACCTTTCGATAACACGGATAATTTGATTAGTGATCAGGGAACTACCGATGAGGATGATCACGATCCTGCATTGATACTAGTAGATAGATACGATTTGGCTTTAATTAAATCAGTAAATCGAAATGGTGTCGAAAGGGGAGAAGACTTAGTCTATGACATAACAGTGTACAATCAAGGAACAATTACTGCCAATGATATCCGTATTGTGGATTACGTTCCTGATTATCTAGAACCCACAGACTCAGCTTGGGAACAAGAAATAGGCGCAGTACCAACAAAGTATAAAAGGACTATTGAATTGCCAAATGGTTTACAACCTGGTGAATCGCATACGATCACTATATCTTTTAAAGTAGATCCAAACGCACCAGCTATTCCAGTGATTAACAGAGCGGAAATATATTATTCTGAAGACAATGATGGAAATGACTTTTCATCTTTAGATGCAGATAGTACTCCAGATATGATCATTGGAAATGACCTAGGCGGTATACCTAATTCGCCAAATTCGGATGATGTTGTAAATGCACCGGCTAATTTAGATGAAGATGATGAAGATCCAGCTGTGGTTTTCGTGATCGATAGTGAAATAGCGACCGAATGTATTTGCTTAAACAATGCAACAACCAGTATGACTGGTCAATTTTCGGATGAAATATTAGTTACTGGTCCTTCAAGCCAAACATGGTATATCCAAAATGTGATTGGCCTAAGTGATTATACTACACCGAGTAATGCAGTTCCAAACAATACTATTGGTTCTGCCGGATTTATGTTAGAAGAAATTATCGTTCTTGGAAATGGGATGAGTGTATATATGATGATAGGAGTTCACGATTCTGGAGAAGGATACACAATACAACTTACAAACGGGGAAGGAAATTTTCAAAATTTAACTAACGCCGGTTGTTCCTATACAGCTCCAAATATAGTTGGTCCCGCTTCAGTATGTACCAACGCCATAATGGAGTATTCTACTGATCCTATTGTTGGAGTGACATTTGATTGGGAATTAAACGGTGTAGCAGTAGGTTCTGGTGAAACTGTAGAAATAGATTTTGCAGGATTAACTGGCGCTCAAATTGTAACGGTAATTCCATCTGGAAGTTCCTGTTATGAGCCAGTATCAGTAGAAGTAGTTGTAGGGACAGTTAACGGAGTATTGGCATGTGTTGGTTCAGTCAACATTACACTAAACAATGATTGTGAGGCTACAATTACGCCTGCGATGCTTTTGACAAGTCCAATTATTCCTGGCGCTGCATATGGGGTCATTTTGACTGATGAATATGGTAACCCTATTGTCGGAAACACGGTAGATGGTTCTTACATTGGACAAACACTTATGGCCAAAATAATGGATGGTTGTTCTGGAAATAGTTGTTGGAGTTTTGTTACCGTTGAGGATAAAACACCACCAGAGATTTTCTGTGAAGACATAGAAATAACCTGTAATGAAATGTTGCATTATGAAGGACCATTGGCGATCGATAATTGTGACGGTGTTGTTCAGGTGGATATCGTAGAACACTTGGTGACGCCATTGGATTGTGATGTTAATCATATCAAGCAAATTGATAGAACTTATAGAGCAACAGATAATTTTGGAAATGTTGCTTTCTGTAATCAAGTTATTTTAGTCAAAAGATTAGATTTAAATATTGTCCAGTTTCCTGACAATGTCTCGATGGGCAATATGAATGCTTTGACTTGCGGAACCTTCGATTTAGATAAATTTGGTTTCCCTGCAACTTCTGAAACTGGAGTGCCGACCATTGATGGTGATCCGGTTTATCCTTCTTCACATTTTTATTGTAATCTTTCAGCAGGTTATACAGATGAAATATTAAGCAGCAATGCTTGTGTGACTAAGATTTTAAGAACATGGTTAGTCGCTGAATGGTGGTGTAATGGCGGTGGAATGATGTCACACGAACAATTAATCGAAATAGTCGATGATCAGGATCCAGTTATTACTTGTCCTGCCAACATGACACAAGCGACCAGTGGATTTACTTGCATGGCTAATGTTAATTTGCCAATGCCCACGGTTTCTGATGTATGTTCTCCAGATGACCTAACAATCGCAGTTACACATCCTAATGGATTTATTGCAGATTTCAATGGTGGTGTAATTTCATTGCCGATAGGAACTCACACGGTGACTTATACTGTATATGATAAATGTTTGAACTCATCTTCATGTAATATAGAAATAGATGTCGTCGATCAGACTGCTCCGATTGCAATTTGTGATCAAAATACAGTTGTTGGATTAAATTCAACAGGGATTGCTACTGTTTATGCTCCTGTATTTGATGATGGATCTTACGATGATTGTCATTTAGAAAGTATGGACGTCCTTAGAATGGACGCACCTTCTTCATGTAACAGCCCTGTAGTTTATGGTGATCATGTTATTTTCTGTTGTGAAGATGTAGGTCAAACCATTCAAGTTTTGTTTAGAGTAACTGATATGAGTGGGAATCAAAATACCTGTATGGTAAATGTTGAAGTACAGGATAAATTCGCACCGAGCATTACTTGTCCTCCGAATATGGGTATTGATTGCGGTGATCTTTTTGATCTTACAGATGAAGATCAAATGAATCAAATGTTTGGTACAGCAACCGCGACTGATGCTTGTCAGGTGAATATTAGTTCAACAGCCAGTGCCTCTTTAGATCAATGCGGAGTTGGTACAATAACCAGAACATTTACTGCATCTGATGCTAACGGGTCTGCTTCTTGTACTCAGGTGATCACAATCACTAATCCTGAGCCATTTGTTTATGGTGATATTGACTGGCCAGACGATTATGAAACTCAACTAAGTTGTTTAGGTGATGATTTTGATCCAGACAATTTGCCAACTGCAAACGCTTATCCAACTTGGTCAGAAGATCAATGTGATTTGGTTGGTGCGACTTATGAAGATCAAGTATTCCTCGTAGAGCCAGATAATAATTCATGTTTCAAAATATTGAGAAGGTGGTCAGTTATCGACTGGTGCCAATATGATGGAGTAAATGGATTTTGGACTTGGGATCAAACAATAGTAGTTTCCAATTTCATCGCTCCTACAATTGTAGGTGGATGTGATGATATAGAGGTTTGTACATTCGACCCGGAATGTGCTGGAGGACATGTTGATCTTATCTTTGAGGCTACAGATGACTGTACGCCAGATGATATGTTGATGTGGTCATACGTCATTGACCTAAATAATGATGGTACCGCAGACATAAGTAACTCCGGTACTGGTGCGATGATAGACGTATCAGGAACATATGACCTAGGAATGCATTCAATTATTTGGTTGATTGAAGATAGATGTGGAAATACAATGTCTTGTACGAAAAACTTTACGATTATAAATTGTAAACCACCGACAGCATATTGTATTAATGGCCTTTCAATTGGTCTTGTGCCGATGGATTTGGATGGAGATGGAGTGCCAGATGCAGAAATGGCAGAGCTTTGTGTCGAAAGTGTTGACAACGGAAGTTACCATTCGTGTGGATATGATGTTGATCTTAGTTTCAGCGCGGACGTTGATGATGATTGTATCGTTTTCGATTGTTCAGATCTGGGTCCACAGATTATTCAGCTTTGGGTTACTGATATTAATGGAAATACCACATTCTGTGAAACAACCATAGACGTTCAAGATAACAATGAAACCGAATTGTGTAATAAGATCGATCTGGCCCTAATAAATGAATTAGATGATTATGATGCAGCTAATCAAGTTGCAACATTTAATATAACTGTTTGTAATCAAGGGAACACAGTGGTAAATAAGGTTGATGTTGCTGCTTACATTCCTGCAGGTTATGCTTTAAATGATGCTGATTGGAATTCGCTAGTGAATGGTGATGCGGTAATCAATTTGATGAGCAGTGATGGAAGCTTGCCAGTTTCAGGTTTGGCGCCCGGCGATTGTTTTACTATTCCGATTACATTAAACGTATTGCCCAATATGGACCTTACAGAATATGTACTTTACGCAGAAATAATTGGTGGTATGGATGCAACTGGTTTGATGGCTTCGGATGATTGTGACAGTACTCCGGCTAGTAATACGCCAGATGAAAACTCTGTTAATCCAGGAGATCCAGATGATAATAATCCAAATGGTGGTGGACCGGATGCAGGCGAAGATGAAGATGATCATGATCCTGCTCAAATTCCCA
The DNA here is from genome assembly GCA_020631135.1 of Saprospiraceae bacterium. Classification (GTDB taxonomy): domain Bacteria; phylum Bacteroidota; class Bacteroidia; order Chitinophagales; family Saprospiraceae; genus JAHDHU01. The sequence goes on from JAHDHU010000019.1 coordinate 28,409, forward strand.
TTTATGATTTATCGTTGATAAAAGTAATTACAAATTCTGGACCTTATGTGGTTGGATCGGTAGTCGACTATGACATTATAGTTACGAATCAAGGTAATCAAACCGCTATGGATATTGAAGTTGTTGATTATATTCCTTGTGGTATGAGCATTGATCTAGGCGCGAATCCGGGATGGGCAATTGATTTTGCGACTTTTAATATCGTTGCAAATATTCCTGGGCCTCTAGCTCCAGGACAATCAGTTCCTGTTTCGATAAGTTTAAACGTAAATAATATCGATCCTAATTGCCAAGGAGATAATTATGTAAACTTTGCGGAAATAAATTCATTTACCGATACAGATGGTGTTCCTCAGCCCGATTTTGATAGTGATCCTGACAGCGATCCAGATAATGATGGTCCTGTAAATGACGACGTCACAGATAATTCCGGGGGTGATGAAGATGATCATGATCCTGCAGAGATTTGTCCTGTCATCACCATGCCAACGGAAACTGCATATTGTTCAAATGAAATTGACGTGCTTGTTGCTAGTCCTTCGGGAGGGCTTTGGTCTGGTGTTGGAATCGTTGATCCGAGTACAGGTTCATTTGATGCTTCTTTGGTTAACGGAGATCAAACAACGATCACCTATACCATACAAGCACCTAATTGTGTAGCGAGTATCGTATTAGATATTGTTGATCTGCCTAACTTAATATTAACCACGCCTGCACCTGTTTGTAATATTGGAACGTCCGGCATGACTACCATAATTGATTTTACTCAATTGACTAACATAGGTACAGGTACTTGGGTGGATACGGATAATTCCAATGTCGACTTAAGTGATCTGAGTAATGTCGATTTTACAGGAGTAACCGATGGTACATACACCTTTACCTTTACAACAAACATTACCAATACACCTTGCCCTGATGTAACAGCTTCGATAGAAGTGCAAGTATTGGATTGTAATTGTTCTTGTTTGGCAGCTGCCAATAGTCCTGAATGTTTAGGGGATGACATAGCGTTATTTGATAACGGGATCAACGGAGCTTCCTGGTCTTGGACAGGTCCAAATGGATTTACTTCAACCTTGCAGAATCCAGTTATTACTGGTGCAACAATGGATGATGTCGGTCTCTTCGAACTTACTACTACTTGTGACAATGGTGTGAGCCAATCTTGTCAAATTCTAGTAGAGTTTACGGATGACGAGCCACCAGTTCTAATAAATTGTCCTGGAGACATTTCATTGAACTGCGAAGATTTACCAGAAGACTTGAGCACCCTCGGAGTGGCTTCAGGTATAGACAATTGTGATGGTGCGCTAGATGCAGAAGAAATTGTTACCATGAATGTGAATTCATGTAATACTGGATTTATTGTTAGAACATTTATTGTCACTGACTTTAACAATAATTCAGCCCAGTGTACTCAATTAATTACAATCAATAGTTTGGGAAGCGAATTGATGATGGATGACATTGTTGTCCAACCAGATACTATTGTTGTTATGGATTGTAGTACGATTGATCCAGATGTAATCGGAGGTACTCCAGTGATAAATGGTGGTAATGATATGTGCTACAATGTATCCGTCGACTTTGATGATTCTCCCATGAATCCATCTTTACCCCTATGTATGGACACCATCGACAGGGTTTGGACTGTGGTTGACTCTTGTCAGTTAAATGGAGATGGCATGACAGGTATTTTTACATTCAATCAAGCAATTGTTGTACAAGATGATTCTGGTCCGGTCATAATGGTTCCGGATTCTATTTCATTGCCTTGTGATGCTACCAGTAATTTTGTAAATCTTGTGGCTGTGGTCACAGATTGTGATCCTAATCCTAGTATAACCAACAACGCGCCAGTCGGTAACGGGATGGAAGACGCAAGTGGTAATTATACTGCAGATGAGACAATAGTGACTTTTACTGCAACTGATGCTTGTGGCAATGTAACTACTGCACAAACAGTAGTGCTTTTAGATCAGGACACCGAAGCGCCTACATTCAATTGTAAGAAGACATTTGTTAATATTGACGATTCTGGAACGGTTACAGTAGTGGCCGATTCTAGTGCTTGTAACTTGATGGATAACTGTACGGATACATTGGATTTATTGGTTTATTTCGTTGATCAAATCCCAGAAATCCCAGGCGATCCATTTGTAAATCTTGGAACGATGATCACATTTGACTGTGACGATCTTTCTCCTAATGTTGCTGTCAACATTGGGGTAGAAGATGAGGCCGGAAATGTTTCATTTTGTCAAACTGCCATTGCAGTATTAGATCCAAATGGTTTTTGCGATATGATTGTAAATGTTACTGGAGAGTTTAGAACTGCTTCGGATAATCCGATAGAAAATACTCAAGTCGAATTAGATCAATCGACTATGCCAATGACCTATTCAAATGACAATGGATATTATGCTTTTGAGAATTTGGATCTCGGCGCTGATTACAATGTAGTTCCAACGAAAGATGTGGATCATTTGGATGGAGTATCAACCTTGGATTTGGTCTTGATACAAAAATACCTTTTGGGTAATCTAGAATTCGAATCTCCTTACTATTACATCGCAGCAGATATCAATAAATCGAATTCGATTTCGTCCGTTGACCTCGTAGAGTTAAGAAAGTTAATCTTAGGTATTTATACGGAGTTTCCGAACAATACTTCATGGCGAATGATTGATAAAGGATTTACATTCCCGAATGGGATCAATCCATTGGACATGGAGTTCCCAGAAAGCTATCAAATTTTAGATCTTACCAATGATATGATCATAGATTTCGTTGGGGTCAAAGTTGGTGATGTAAATGGCAATGCTTCTGAAAATATTGGTGAATCTATCGTAGATCAACGTCAAACTTTAGAACTATTTTATGACGATAAAGACATCAGTAAAGGAGAAAGGGTTCAAATCGAGTTATGGACGAATCAAAGTTTAGAAATTTCAGGTCTTCAGCTTTATCTAAAACACCCAGGACTTGAACTAAAAGGCTTAAGTTCAAATAGCTTGGATCTGAATTCTAATAATTGGAATATTGATCAAAATGGTCATTCAAGAATAAGTTGGAATACAATCTCAGATGACCTCAATATTGCTTCAGGAGAATTTATCACGCTCGAATTTGAGGCTAAATCTAATGTGAGGTTATCGGAAGTTGTCAACGTTGTTGAAACACAATTGAAGTCAGAAATTTATACTGATTCACCAGTTGTCCCCAAACGAATCTCTTTGCAACCAGCAAGCACAGAATTATTTAGCGTTCAACAGAACAGACCAAATCCATGGTTAGCTGAAACGGCAATAGCTGTGAAAACAATGGATGAAGGAGAAGCAGAAATAAGAATAACGGATATGCTTGGAAGGTTAGTTTTCAGTAAAAAGGTTTATTTACAGAAAGGAGGCAATGAGATAATTTTGAAAGATGAAGACTTAAATAAAACTGGATTGTTCCTTTATTCAATTACTAAAGGCAAAACTAGTCTGACGAAGCAAATGATAAAAATTTAAAATCTACATGCGGCTTCATTCAAACTGTTTGGATGAAGCCGCAAAAAAAATAAAATTTACACAAAAACATATTAAAAAAATTTGATATATGATTTAGGCTTTGTATTTTTGTTTCATCTCTTAGTGTCATAAGAATAATTTTCACCCTTACCTTAATGTAATTTGTCGAACAATTTATTGTATCGACATTTCCTACTTGCGAATTCGTAGTAGAACCTAGCTGACTTTAAACAGTATTAAAAATTACGAATTCTTTACAATGAGAAAACTGCACATTAGCACTTCAGTGCTCGTCTTGGTATTTATATCTTTTGCGATTTGCCTTTCGGCGAATGGTATATTTGACTTTTTTACCAAATCAAATTCTGAAAACAGATCAGAGTATAACTTAAAGGAAGATTTAGATCGTCTAAATTATTTAAGCAATGCCTACCAATCAGCGGATTGTGAGTCTGAGCTCTCTTTTTTAAATCAATACAAATCTCAAAAAGAAAAAACGCTCAAAACAATTGAGAGTTATACTGGTAAGAGTGCGAATGTTTCATTTATGATGCCGACTACTGGATGTCCAGAAATTCAGGCAATTGAATTATTGGGTGTTCCTGGTTTTGCAGAAACAAATGATTTAACGGTTTGTGGAGATCCAGATACACTAGCTTTATTGGTTTTTATCGAAGAGCCAGGTTCAATTTCCGGAACAACCATGAATGTGTCAATGGATCCAGGAATGCAGTATGCAGGATTCGAAACTACTCATTATGGTGCTCCAGGTATGATTTCAAATTTGGATCCAAGTCCAAATAACCCAAAATTTCTTTTAGAAGGAATAACAGAATCTGTATTCGTAGCTTACATTGGAGTTGAAGCTACTTGTGAAGCTGATCTTTCTAATGAGTATACCTTAGATTTAGAATTCAATTTTATTTTTGAAGATACATTAGGGAATTTCTTTTCTTGTCGACAGAATCAAGAACCAGTTCGGGTGTATAATACCGTTATGCGAACTCCAGTTCTCAACTTTAGATCAACACCAATATCTGTCATACCTTCTTTAAACGAAGAACATTGTTATGATATAGAAATTTCTCAAGATGGAATTGATGCTTACCTCAATGAAATGACCTTCTCCGTTTGTGGTATTGACTTAGAAAATGAGTTAATGTTTACTAGGGCAGAAGTAAATGGGAATGCATTTACTCCAGTATATACAGCCAGTGATTCTACCTTATTTTTCGACATAGATGGTTCTTATTTTGTAGACAACTCATTGCCGGATCCTGTTGATGAACGATTTAATGAAGATGAGCGACTAACAGTAACCTTATGTTACCAAGTGGATGATTGTCCCGTAAATAATCCTCAAACCATATTTTATAAAACGACTTATGGTTGCTATGGAATGGTTTGCGAAGAAAACATCGAATTATCAGAAATTAGAATAAGGCCTGAGGTTGAGCCTGAGCCATTTGCCGATGTGACAAAAGTTCAGAATCCTGGAATTTGTGGTGATCCTGGTATTGTAGATATAACAATGTATGCAGTTGAGAAAGGTACTAATACTGCGATGCAGGATTCGGCTCAAGGAATCTTTACAGATTTAACCTTAGGCTTTGAAACATGTGCAAAAAGTTCTTTAGATGTTTCCAATGTAATCATTGGGTCGGTCAATTTAGATCCCAGTCATTTTTCTTGGGTAAATCAAGATATAATTATTGACTTTACGATGCTAACATCAGATCCTGACGGTGTTGGTGGTTTGACTGATGCAGATGGAGATGGTTTTTATGATGATTTGCCAGGTGGTGAGTCATTGGATGTTAGATTAGAATTTGAATTTCTATGTGCATTACCACCTGATCCCACAAGCTTGGCCTGTTCAAGTGTTGACTGTTCTTTTGCTAAATTTTTCGTTACCGCAAAAAGAGATTGTGGACAGAGCTTTACATTTTTACCGGACATCGAAGAATTCAATATAATAAACGGAGCGACTTCTACAGAAATGAAAGGGAAGACTGCTTTAACGTCTGCTCTTGAAGGATATAATTTAGGTACGACAGGCCGAAATGGTTCTTGTACTGAATATGGTCAGCAGGTTGTAGATGTAGAAATGTGTTATGTATACGAACAAGAAAACGTAACACCTTGTCCTGCTGCTAATCTTACCAATGAGTTACGAGTAATTTATTCTGGAAGTGGAATTCTTGTAAACGATATCGAATTTGTGCCAGGTTCCGGAGAAGTAACGGTTGCTGGTGTAACCACGCAATCTGGTGGTACGGGTACCTTTACTCAAATTGATGCCGCCGTTAGAATGATGACATTGCCATTAGGTGATGCTAATGTCGGCGATGAGGTTTGTTATAAATATCAAATTCAAGCAGATTCTGCTGCTTGCGTTGGTTTTCAATATATGACAGGTACCCACCAGGTTATAGAAACATGTGATACTGGAGGATGTACCTGTGTAACTGTAAAGGCCTGTGATGCAGCGACATTTAGGTCTAATCCAAATGATTGTGGTTGTGAGCCGTGTTATGTAAGATCTGGCGCGTATACCAGAAGATTAAATTTTGGGTTTAGTGATCCAACGATGACAACTCAAATGAACGAAACAAATGTTCCAATCGGAGATTTAAATAACTATCTCCCTTGTGATACAATGTTGTTCGAAGGCTACTTTGTACCTATTCACGAACAAGCCCTAACCGATATTTATTCATGGACTTCAAATTCGTACCTCAGTTCTAACGTCAATAGCATTGGAGCAACTAGTACAGAGCTGCAATATGATGCTCAAGGTACTCATCTTGTAGGATTTTATATTTCCAGAGACGATGGATCTGGACGTACATTCATAGATCTTGATCAGTTGGGAGATTGTATCGACACGGGACCAGGGTCATCTGGATTTTACTCCTATTTTGGTAGTACAGTTTATCAACAAGATTTACAAAATACGGCTAGATGTAATTCTACAAATGAGCGTTTAGATGGAAATTACATGGGCTGGGGTTTTAGAAACTTAGATGCACTTGAAGATTGTAGAGAAGCTCAAAATTCTACTTATCAGGAAGGAAACTGTTTGACAGAATTGATCGATACCTATGGATTCGAAGTAGGGGATAGTTTGATTTGGGTTGCCAAAGTTCCACTTACAAAGAATATTGCTGCTCATGCGAGAAAGGCTGTAGATCCTTCATTTTCATTTTTACCAGCTCAAGTTATTACTGGAGGAACTGGAAATTTCTTAGACCCTTTTGATGACAATTGTCTTGTTGCTCTAGGAAATTGTATGGAAAGACCACCTATCATGTCCACTTGCCCGAGAGGCGTTTTAGATTTGTCTAAAATGGTGTTGGATGATTGTGGAGGTACTATGGAACATACATTCAAAGTTCAGACAAGTACACCATTGAGTTGGTATGCAAATGAATACCGCCCATATTTTACATTCGAAGAACTCACTGTTCCCATCTATACGCCTACAATGTTTTGTGGTAATGCCAAAATAATTACTAAAGGAGGGTTAGAATATCCTTTAGAAGTAAAATCTTTTGATAATCATACGTGCAGCACAGTTGGGACTGAAGAGTATTGTTCTGTTTCATCTGGGAATAGCGGTAGCGTGACATTCGATTTAGAGGGATCTGGTTTCCCTGGTCTCGCAGTTGGATTAAATGGATACATAGACGAATTTATGGTAGTCTATGATCTTTGTCGAATTTGTCCAAAGCCACTGGCTTCTCAATCTGATTATCAAATAGAATATCAATACAGAATTTGTGATGTTCAAAATCCAAGTTGTTACTTATGTCATGTAAACGCTAGTGGCACCGGTAATGAATTGCCAACCATATGTAGTAGAGATGGTTCTACTCCCGTAGGGCATAATCAAAGTTATTATAATGCGTTTAATTTTGATACCCTATTTAGATCCGAGGTTGTTTCAGAAGAATTCGACCCAATGGACAATAGTGTTGGCTTCCCAGACTTATCTCAGAGTTTAGATCGAAATATTATTTCCAGCTCAATCCCTGGAAATAGTGTAGAAGAAAATACGGTTACTATATGTGCGGATGGATCTGATCCATCAAAACCTACTCATATGAGTGTAACTGGAGCGGTCACACTTGCAAATAGTGTTGCCTTGGATGGAGTTTGCGAATTAGATGGGACACCAATTTCAAGCAATTTTGTTTCTAGTAGTTCAACTACATCAACATATTCATTCGAGTTGCCAAATCTTGCACCTGGTGACTGTGTAGATGTAAAGATTAAAACAACGATGTTGTTTTGTCCGATCGAGCCAGAAGTAGCTGAAATTTGTGTAAATGTTACTTCTGGATGTTTGCCACGAGATGTAATGGCAGCTGTGGCTCCAAATGCCAGTGGGTGTAATTCTGCTGAAGTGTGTTATAAATACACAACAGAGGAATCTGGAATTCAAGTGGACTTTTTGACACCAGGAGAGACAGATTCATACCCACTCTGTAGTGAAATACCTATGGCCGTTTTGATCAAAAATGTGAAAGACGCGCTGTTGACGAACATCATCGCAGATATCTACTTGCCCTTAAACGGAGCAACAGTAGTGCCTGGAAGTTTTGAAGCTTCTTACCCAAATGATGGCGATTTAAGTGGGGCATTGCCATTCTACAGTATTGTCGATCCGACAATAAATGGTAATCATCTTCAATATTTAGAAGACAACGATTTTAGTAATAGCATTCACTCAAACGGATTGCCAGGAATATCTAGTGGTCTTGATAGTAATTTTGTTGTCATAAGATTTTTATTGAAAACTGATTGTGATGAATTTGTTTCTGGATCTACTTCTTCATTTGAAGCAATGGCAAATGATCCATGTAGCCCAAATCCATTGATGAGTGGTGAAGTTTTAAGTGAAAGAATAATTATTGATGGTGCTAATCCTGATGATTTTGCGCAGATTTTAGTTACGGCTAAACCATCAGAAGCTTATTGTGGACAAGATACACCTACGTTTACCGTTACTGGTCAGAATATATCAGAGAAATCATCTGGAGATAGTGTGCAAATGTGTATCACTCTTCCACAAGAATTGACCTACACTCCCGGATCAATTCGTTATGCTATTCCTGCAGGTCAATCAGTTGGACTAGAAACCATTACTGCAATAGGAAACTCCACTCAAGTCTGTTTTGCAGGTTATAATAATATGCCTGTAGGTAGCCAGTTTACTTTAAATTTTGAAGCTGTATTTGATGAAACCACACCCTGTGGTGATTATAAGATGGGTGTAGATATTAAAGAATTGGTTGAAGCGCAAGCTTGTGTTCCTGGACCTCCATCAGAATGTGATGTGTTTGTCCAAAGTTCGGTAAATCCGTTTTTTACAATTACTTTGCTCGGGCCCATGGAAACGACCGACTTAAAACTATTTAGTTCTTGTAATGGCGGTAGTGATCCTGTAACCTTATGTTATGAAGCGAAACTATTCAACCCTGGTGCAGATTATCTTGGAAATATTCAAGTTAATCTTCATGAAGATGTAATGGCTAACAGCGTCTATGATTACTATGATCCGATTATCGCATCAATGGATCATCCATCGACTCAAGTCTTTGGATTAGATTCTGTGACAATAATGGGATGTTTCGAAGTACCAATGGCAAAATCATGTCCAGTTGTACTTAATATAGTTTATGATACAGATTGTACTTGTGATAATAACGTAACACCATTTACTTCTATCGCACCTGATTTTGCGGTCGAGCTACCCCCCAACATATATCTATGTCCAGGGCAAAAACTTGCCTTAGATACATGTAGTAACTATAGCATCGCATTTAATCCGGCAGACAATATAATAACGACCACCACAAATGATAGCTTGTATATTGATTTAGTAGACCCATCGATAAGAACGGGGATGGTGATTTCCGGAATCTTGGGAGACTGTGGAGTATTTGAACCATACTTTATCGAAGGAGTAGAAGATTTTGATATTGAATTAACAGAAACTGAAACTTGTGAAGGTATTGCATTGACACTGGATTTAACCGTTCCGGATAAATATTCAGATATTCCTATTGTTTGGACACCGTCAACAAATCTTGATGATCCAAATATTGTCAATCCTATATTTAGCTCAAATGTTCCTGGAACGTATGCCTACGATATTGAAATGACTTTCAATGAAGACTGTAAACGAAATGGACAAGTAACTGTAACTGTGTTGCCAAACGGTACAGTAGGTATTGGCGGTGACGAAACATTCTGTGAGCTATACGCTCCTGGAACACTTACTTCGGATGCTGGATTTGATTATTACGAATGGTATTTATTAGCTGGAGGTTTTGAAATTGTACAAGCTTCTACGACAGTACCAATTTGGACTGGACCTACTCAAACAGGTGATTATATTGTTAAGGCATTTAAATCATCAGATCCTTGTCCTTCAGTTTCTGGTGTGCATTCTATTATGGCTATAGAATGTGTTGATATCGAATTGGAGAAATCTATTGTAGATCTTCCTTATCCAGCGCAATTGGGTGATGTCATTACATATGAAATTGAAGTCTGTAATGTTTATGATCCAAGTTTAGGATTGGTACATACGCAGGATAATGTTGAAATTGAAGAACAATTGCCAGCAGGACTAAGCTATGTGAATAGTTCTACAACCACAGGAATTTATACATCTGGTAGTCCAGGTATTTGGACAGTTGGTTCAATGGTAGCTGGACAGTGTGATACATTGACGCTAATGGCTAGTATTGATATGTTTGGTACATTCACGAATGTGGCTGAAGTCGTTGATGGTGATACACCGGATGTAGATTCTGAAACGGATAATGATGATGGAGATCAAAGTGAGGATGATGAAGATCCTGAAGAAGTTACGATTCCTTACGTTGATTTGGCATTAACAAAAATCTTAGATCCGAGTACGGTTACACCTGTAACGGTAGGAGATGATGTAAACTTTATCATTCAAGTTTGTAATCAAGGAACAATAACTGCTACTAATATTGAAATTACTGAATACATTCCAGCGGGATTTGTTCTGAGTAATGGAGATACAAATGGTTGGGCTGATAATGACAATGATGGTTTGTATGAAAATACAATAGTTGGTCCTTTATCGGCGGACGATTGCGAAGATGTTTTCATACTCTTAACCGTTCAGCCAGTAAGCTCTAATGATGACTATATAAATGTTGCAGAAATTTCAGGCTCAGAAGATGATATGGGTGATGATATGTCAGATCATGATGTGGATTCAACTCCGGATGAAGATGATGGAAATGATCCTGGAGGAGAAGTTGGTGGAGATACTGATGATACAACAAATAATGAAAACGGAGATGAAGATGATTCAGACCCTGCAACGGTTCCAGTTGAATATGCTGATTTGGCTTTGATGAAGGTGTTGTCGCCAATGCAAACTCAAAACGTAATGCCAGGTGATTTAGTTGATTTTGATATTGAAATTTGTAATCAAGGAAACGTAGATTCATACAATATCGGTTTTGTTGATTATGTCCCATCTGGTTTAATCTATGATGATACATTTGGAAATAACAGTGCAGATGGATGGGTTGATGTGAATATGGATGGTAATCCAGAAAATTCAATTGCTGGCCCACTTGCAGCATTCACCGGTTGTGAAACAATTACCTTAACTCTTCAGGTTGATCCTAATCTAGCGACACCTGCGGATTTAACGAATGTTGCGGAAATAACTGGATCTCAAGACATGGATGGAAATCCTCAAGATGACATAGATAGTACCCCAGATGATGATGATTCTAATGACGGTAATATGGAAGACAATACAACAGACAACTCAAATGGAGATGAAGATGATTCTGATCCTGAAACAATATCAGTTTCTGATACTCCAATATTTGACCTTGCCCTTGTTAAAACGCTAGCACCATCAGTAACAACTCCAGTTTATCCAGGTGACATTATTACATTTAATATTGAGGTAATCAATCAAGGTAATGTTGATGCTTACAATGTAGAATTAACAGAAGCCATGGGTGCTTGTCTCGATGTTATGAGTCCCGAACCAAATGGTTGGTTGGACAGCGATAATGATGGAGTATATGAAAACATCATTGTTGGACCGATCAGCGCAGGAACATCTCAAATAGTTCAAATTGAAGTGGAAGTTGCATGCGCATCATCTAATCAAAATGACTATTTAAACGTAGCAGAAATAAGCGCGGCTGAAGATGAAGATGGTAATCATCCAGAGGATGAAGATAGTACGCCAGATATGGATCCTTTCAATGATCCAATGGATCCAGAAGACAACGACGAAGTAAGTGAAGATGGTAAAGACGGCGAAGACGAAGATGACAATGATTGGGAATTCGTTCCTGTTCAAACATTTGACTTGGCGCTGGTGAAAACATTGAGTAATACTCAAAGCACGCCTATAATGCCTGGTGATATTGTTGTGTTCGATATACAAGTAATCAATCAAGGAACTACCGATGCATACAATATAGATGTGATCGATTATGTTCCAAGTGGTTTGCTCTATGATGCTGCCTTTGGAAATAACTCAACCGATGGTTGGGTAGATGTTGATATGGATGGTAATCCAGAAATCACGATCAATTCTCTAATTGCTGGTGGTGATGTAACAATTCCTTTATCTCTTCAAGTGGTTCCAAATGCTCAAGGAGATCTGACCAACTGGGCAGAAATTAGTGATGCAGAAGATGAAGATGGAAATCGTCCTACAGATGTAGACAGTACTCCAGATGATGACCCCAATAACGATGAGTATGGTGATAATGATCAAACGGACGGCAACGGAGAAGATGATGAAGATGACCACGATCCTGAAACGATCACAATTGAGTATTTTGATTTGAGTTTGACAAAAGCATTGTCTCCAGGTCAATCGACTTATGTAAATCCAGGTGATGATGTTTCATTTACAATTGAAGTTTGTAATCAAGGTACAATAACTGCTACTGATGTTGATATTGCAGAATATCTTCCAGCAGGTACTACTTATAGTACCAACGATAACAATGGTTGGACAGATGTCGATATGGATGGTGTGTATGAGAACAGCATCGCTGGCCCAATAGCTCCAAATACTTGTGAGGATATCGAATTTGTATTGACGGTTGTTCCTTCTGTTCCGACACCATATTCTTTTGAAAACTGGGCGGAGATAAGTGGAGCGAATGATGAAGATGGTAACCCTGCAGATGATATTGACAGTGATCCGGATAGTGATCCAGATAATGACAATTTTGGTGATGATGATCAAACAGATGGAAATGGTGATGATGATGAGGATGACCATGATCCAGCTCCTTTTGAAGTAATAGATCCAGATGAAGAAGTTTATGACTTAGCATTGGATAAATCTGTTGATCCAAGTCAAGCGATTCCAATTTACCCAGGTCAGGATATTACCTTTATTATCTCCGTGACAAATCAAGGTAATGCCGCAGTCGCGAATGTAAATGTCGAAGATTATTTACCATCATATTTAACATTGAGCAGTGCCGATACCAACGGTTGGGGTGATGCCGATATGGATGGTAATCCAGACATTGTTATATCTACTATGAATCCTGGTCAAGTTGTGATGATTCCAATAGTGGTTACTCTTGATGGAGAGTTTACAGGCACTTCTATCGAGAACAGTGCAGAAATTACCAGCTTCACAGATGAGGATGGTGATCCAAAAGATGATATCGATAGTGATCCAGATGATGATCCAGATAACGATCCGGAAGAAGAAGATGATGAGGATACAGAAGAATTGCCGGTTGCAATATTCGATTTGGCTTTGACCAAAACATTTATGCCAGGGCAATCGGGTCCCTTCATGCCAGGTATGGATGTGATCTTCACAATTACAGTTTATAATCAAGGTACTATTGATGCATATAATGTTGATGTGATCGATTACTTACCTGCAGGCTTGACCTTAAGTACAAATGATACGAATGGTTGGACAGATACGGATATGGACGGTAATCCAGAAAACACAATTGGGGGACCAATTGTAGCAGGTCAATATGGCTTTGTTGATATAGTGCTAACCATTGATCCTAATCAACCTTCACCAAGTGAATTAGTAAACTTTGCTGAAATAACAGATGCTGAAGATCCGCATGGAAACCATCCTCCAGATGTCGACAGTACAGCTGATGATGACGATTCTAATGATGAGGAGGGAGACGATAATCAAGAAGATGGTGATGGCATGGATGATGAAGATGATCATGATTGGGAAGTACTTCCAGTATTTGATGAAATATTTGATTTAGCGCTTAAAAAGGTAGTTTCACCAGAATTTTTTGGAGGAGCTCAAATAGGAGAAGACGTGCCGTTTGACATATGGGTGTACAATCAAGGTAATGTAGTAGCCACTAACATTGAGGTTACAGAACATATGCCTCCTTGTACGAGTATCAGTCCAAATGATACCAATGGTTGGACAGATTTTGACAATGATGGAGTTTATGAAATGACCAATCCAGGTCCTCTAAATCCAATGGATTCGTTTAAATTCGAAATTATCCTTCGCGTAGATTGTCAGCCTGATCCAATGGATCTTAGAAACATTGGAGAAATCAGTGGTGCAGATGACGAAAACGGAGAACCCGTAGATGACATTGATAGCGATCCCGATGGTGATCCAAATAATGACAATGAAGGTGAAAATGATGAAACTGGTGATGATGGTTCTGAAGACGAAGATGATCATGATTGGGAAGAACTTCCACTAGTAGACGCTGCTTTAGTCAAGACGACTGCTGCAGTAGGTCCATTTAGATATGGCGACCAAGTAACTTTTGATTTTGAGATTTTTAATCAAGGTAATGTTGATTTGTATGACCTTGTTGTAAATGATTTCATTCCATGTGGTTATAAATACTTGTCAGTAAATGACAGTGATTGGTCTTACGATTCTAATACAGGAATTGCAACTACTACCATTGATGGTCCTATCCTCGAATATTCTAGTACAACTTTAAGCATTACGCTGGAAGTTCAGGCTTGCCCAGATACACCAAGTGGTGCTTGGACAAATCAAGCAGAAATTGAAAAATTCAAGGATGAAGATGGAAATGATATTACAGAGGAAGATGTAGATAGCGATGGTGATAAAGATCCATCAAATGATGGCCCACAAGAAGACAATGACAAGGACAATAAAAATGATGATGAAGATGATAGCGATCCAGAAACCATAGAAGTCTTTGACTTGTCATTGCAAAAAGTTGCTAATCCACTAGGTCCATATCAATTGGGGGATATTGGTCAGTTTGACATTTATGTTTGTAATCAAGGAAATGTCACAACACAAAATATTGAAGTGACTGATTATTTACCAGTTGGTTTAATTTTCGATGCAGGTAATCCAGGTAATACAAATTGGAGTAGCATCGATGTTTCTACAGCACTTTACAAATCTATCGAAGGTCCATTGGCTCCTGGCCAATGTGATACGATTAGCATTTTTGTTGAACTAATTTCAGTTATTCCAATCGAATTGGTTAACATGGCGGAAATTAGTTATTCAGAAAATGAAGATGGAGAGGATAACACGAAAGAAGATGCGGACAGTGAAGCTGATGATAATAATTTCAACGACAATGGAAACGAACCATTTAGTGATCTAGATGATGAAACAATGGAGAATGCTTTTGAAGGAGGAGATGAAGATGATCATGATCAAGCATTTTTATTGACTTGCATAGAAATAGTTTGTTTAGGTGATATCAATTTAAGTCTTGACGAAACTTGTAGTGGAAACATTACTGCTGCAATGTTATTGAGCCCTGCATTATTCCACGAATCCATGTATGAGATTACGTTAACGGATGTTCAAGGCAACGAAATTACGGACCCATTTAATCATGTGTTTACAGCCGCGGACTTAGGAAAATGTTACTCTTATACCGTAAGTGTTCCTCTATGTATGGATCAAAGTTGTTGGGGAACCATTTGTGTAGAAGACAAATATCCACCGACGATAGATTGTGGAGCTGTCCAAGAGGTAGTGGCATGTAGTATAACACAAGCGGACTTTGGGTCTGTTACACCACCGACAGTAAGTGCAGATAATT
>JAHDHU010000097.1 GCA_020631135.1 Saprospiraceae bacterium
AAAAAGTTTTTATTCTAAGCGCAACAAGAACCCCAATGGGTAGTTTTGGCGGTAGCCTTTCCTCTTTATCTGCAATCGACCTCGGAAGCATCGCCATGAAAGGTGCAATCGAAAAAAGTGGCCTCCAAGCCAATCAAATACAAGAAGTTTACTTTGGCAATGTTTGTCAAGCAAACTTAGGGCAAGCTCCTGCTCGTCAAGCTTCAATCGCTGCGGGTATTCCCAATAATGTACCCTGTACAACGATAAATAAGGTTTGCTCGAGTGGAATGAAAACCATTATGTTGGGTGCTCAATCCATTATGCTAGGGCACAACGATATCGTCATGACTGGAGGTATGGAAAGCATGAGTAACATACCTTATTACATTCCTAAAGCACGTTGGGGACATAAATACGGACCAGGAAAACTTGTTGATGGATTAGAAAAAGATGGTTTGAGAGACGCTTACGGCCAAATGGCAATGGGAGTTTGTGCTGATAAAACAGCGGACAAATTTCAAATTTCTCGGGAAGAACAAGACCGTTTTACTATCCAATCATATCAACGCGCTCAAAAAGCAACAGAATCTGGTGCTTTTGCCAATGAAATCACGCCAGTGGCTGTACCGCAGAGAAAGGGTGATCCAATTATAATTTCCGAAGATGAAGAATTTAAAAAGGTCAAATTTGAAAAAATACCGAGCCTTAGACCAGCTTTTACTAAAGAAGGAACAGTAACAGCGGCCAACGCATCTACAATCAATGATGGTGCTGCTGCACTGATTTTAATTAGTGAAAAAAAACTGCATGAACTAGGTCTAACTCCATTAGCTGAAGTACTTTCATTCGCGGATGCGGCACATGAACCAGAATGGTTTACTACAGCTCCAACTTTAGCTGCACCACGTGCACTCGATAGAGCCAATCTAAAAATTGAAGATGTCGATCTTTTTGAAATCAATGAAGCATTTTCTGTCGTTACCCTTGCTTTTAATAAAGAACTAAATGTTCCTGAAGAAAAGGTAAATGTTAATGGCGGAGCCGTTGCACTTGGTCATCCTTTAGGTGCTTCGGGAGCAAGGATAGTAACTACCTTAGTCCATGCACTCCATAACAAAGATACTTCTATTGGGTGCGCTGCATTATGCAATGGAGGTGGAGGCGCTTCAGCATTAGTGATTAAAAAAGCTTAAAATTCAGGGCTAACCCTTAATCAATTTTAACAAATAGACTTATTTTTACCAAAGGCAAGGTGTTTGCTTTCCTAAAAGTGAGCCTTTTGTCAAAAAGTGCTGAAAATTTGCATTTTTGCCCAGTTAAAATCCCTAATGTTTATTTTTAGTTAGTTTTTTAACAAAAAAACCTTACATGAAGAACCTTTTAACCTTAACTACCCTACTCCTATTTGTGGGGACACTTAATGCATCAATGATTCGACCTTTCGATGATTTGGGTGTGCTAACTTCAGCTTGTGATGACGTAATCATTGCAACGGTCGAAAAAAATCTTTTTGAGCTTAGAGATGAATTCCAAAATTATTCTTGGCAATTCAATATTCATAAATCTTACAAAGGCAATTTTTCAGAAAATGAAAAATTAACAATCGGTGCCATTGGAGGTGCTTCAACTCGTGTCTCCAAAGTTGTTTATGGTGAATACCATTTTGAAGTAGGCAAAACCTATATGCTTTTTATATCTAAAAATGAATATGAAGTTTGGAAACCGATTACGCTGGCTTACTACAATTATGAGGTTCAAAACCTAAATAATTCAGAATATTTGGTACCTACTTTAGAAGCACTATCATCCTGTACCACCCTCGGTTCGGAACCTTTATTTGCTTTAAATTCTTCGAATATGAATACTCAGTTAGAGGCATTCATCGCAAGTAATTACCAAGGAAATTGGAAAGATAAATTTGTAAGAGCTGATATTCCTTTGGAAAACTTTTATCCAGAGTTAAAAGCCCCGCCAGCTCATTGCACACATTTGTTTGGAACTGCCCCCAGTAATTGCGGTGGAGCTGTTCAAGGCGCCAGATGGACTGGATTTCCAGGATCTGCAGTCGAAATGCATATGAATACCCCAGTTCAATCTGATAAAACAAACGCCTTCAGTCTAGCGACAAATGGAATCAACAATATGACCGCCAATTATGGAGGTATAAATATCACAGATCAAGGATCAGTATCGACTGCATTTTCTCCCGCCTGTACTGGAGGATCTGCTCTTGAAACTGATTTTCAAACTTATATGAGTGGTGTAAATAGTGGAAGAGCAATTTTATCAATTTGGGATGATCCATGTAGTGAAATTGATGACTTAGTCGGGTGTGGTGGTACCTTAGCAGTTGGTGGACACTTTGCGTTTGGTTGTGGTTCTACTCATGTACATGATGGACTGGACTGGAGAACGGCAATTTATGGTTACATAATCATGAATAACGGTACTGGTGCTTGTCAAAGCGATGCGAATTTTACGATTGTCCTCGAACATGAGTACACGCATGCTTTGAGTATTGGACACGTAGATCCTTCATTTGGAACTGCCAATATGAATCCATCCTGTTGTAATTCAATCGGTGCCCTAGACATTTCATGCTTAGATTATACCTACCCTCCTCCAGGTGCTGTACCTGTAACATGGTTAGGCTTGGATATCGATAAAAGAACTACTTCTAATGTGATTTCTTGGCAAACAGCTACAGAGGTGAATAACGATTTTTTCGAAGTCCAATATTCGATCGATGGCACAGATTTTCTAACCATCCACCGCACGGATGGAGCAGGAAACAAAAATGATCTATCTACTTACTCCTTCGAAGATTTTGATCATTTAGGAACAAAAAGTTACTATCGAATTAAACAAGTAGATTTTGATGGTCAATTTAGTTATTCAGATGTAAAAAGTATTACCCGAAGAAAACTGGAAACTGAAGTGAGCCTTTACCCAAATCCGGTCAACGAATCTTTAAATATTCAGACGGATTTAAATAATGTAGACTTAAGAATAGTTGATGCTTTAGGTAAAGTGTATGTTGCTAATTTGAGTAATTTATCAGATCAAAACGGTGTAATGGATGTTTCTCATCTAAATCCTGGTGTTTATTTTCTAGAAATAAATAGAGGAAGTGAGAGAAGTATTCACACATTCGTGAGAAAATAAATTAAGCCTTTATAAAATTATAAAGTCCAGTCCTTTTTGAGGGTTGGACTTTTTTTTTGCATCTGCCTGAATAAAAAACACTTCTAGCTAAGGATTCTATTTATACTGTCATTTTGTCACATGACGCTCGGTTTTGTACTATCTTTATAGGCTCAAATCAATCGAGATGTATAATGACAATCCAACCATTCCTGTAAAGGAAATTGACGAAAGTAAGCAGGGTGAGGTTTTAATGATGGAGACAAAAGGCTCAAAGCCCAAATCATTTTATATCGAAAGCTACGGCTGTCAAATGAATTTTAGTGATTCTGAGATCGTGGCTTCTATTTTATCCGAAGAAGGTTACGGTCCGACTCGCAACATGGAAGAGTCAGATCTAATTTTAATCAATACCTGCTCTATTCGAGAAAAAGCGGAAGAAACAGTTAGAAGACGATTAAAAATCTTTAATAAGGTTAAGGCCAAAAGACCAGAAACTTTAATCGGTGTCCTCGGATGTATGGCTGAACGACTGAAATCCAAATTTCTTGAAGAAGAGCAATTGGTAGATATGGTCGTTGGACCTGATGCATATCGAGATATTCCGAATTTGATCGCTTCTGCGGATGATGGCAACAGAAGCATAAATGTTTTGCTTTCCAGAGAAGAAACCTATGCAGACATCGCTCCACTCCGACTACAAAGCAACGGAGTATCTGCTTTTATCTCAATTATGAGAGGTTGCGACAATATGTGCTCATTCTGCGTGGTACCTTTTACGCGAGGCCGCGAAAGAAGCCGTGACCCTTTTACCATTGTTTCAGAGGCAACTGATCTTTTCGATAAAGGATTTAGAGAAGTGACTCTCCTTGGACAAAATGTAGATTCTTACAAATGGGAAAATCCAGAAACCAAAGAGTTGGTAAATTTTGCCCAATTACTGGAAATGGTCGCATTGGTAAATCCTTTGCTCAGAGTTAGATTTTCTACCTCTCATCCAAAAGATATAACAGATGACGTACTCTTTATGATCAGAGATTATAAAAATATCTGTAAATACATCCATCTACCCGTCCAGTCTGGCAACTCTAGGATTTTAGACTTGATGAATCGGACCTACAGCCGCGAATGGTACAAATCTAAGATTGATCGCATTTATGAAATCGTTCCGGATTGTGCTATTTCTAGTGACATAATCACTGGGTTTTGCACAGAAACTGAAGACGAACATAAAGACACTTTGAGTATTATAAATTATTCTAAGTATAGCATGTCCTATATGTTCTTCTATTCCGAAAGACCGGGAACCTTGGCCGCTCGAAAATATGAGGATGATATCCCATTGGAAGTAAAAAAACGGAGACTACAGGAAGTGGTCGATTTACAAATGGATCTTGCACATGAGCACAATAAAAAGGATATCGGTAAGACCTATGAAGTTTTAATTGAAGGAGATTCTAAAAAATCAGACCAACACTTTAAAGGACGTAACTCTCAAAATAAAATGGTCATATTTCCTAAACACAAAGGTCTTGGACCAGGTGACTACGTACAAGTCAAAGTTGATGAAGTTACCCGTGCTACCTTACTTGGTAAAATGATTTCGTAAATGGCAGCAACGCTTCAAGGTATAAAACAAAGATTTGGCATTATCGGAAAATCGCCTCTTTTGGATCGTGCGCTTAGCACAGCTCAAAGAGTTGCTTCTACAGATCTTTCTGTTTTGATCCAAGGAGAAAGTGGTGTTGGTAAAGAAGTCTTTTCGAGAATCATCCATGATCTTAGCCCTCGAAAACATAATAAATTCATCGCTATTAATACTGGTGCCATTCCAGAAGGAACTATAAATTCAGAACTCTTTGGTCATGAAAAAGGAGCTTTTACAGGGGCCACCAATGACCGAAAGGGTTATTTCGAAACGGTAAGTGGAGGGACAATTTTTTTGGACGAAATTGGTGAAATGCCGCTAGATACCCAGGCCTATCTACTCCGTATTTTAGAATCCGGAGAATTTATTAAAGTGGGGTCTTCGAAAGTCTTAAAAACTGATATTCGAGTAATCGCCGCCACGAATGTGGATCTCAAAGAAAAAATAAAGAATGGCAAATTTAGAGAAGATTTGTACTATCGATTAAACACAGTTCCGATCAAAGTACCGTCTCTCAAAGAAAGGCGAGAAGATATATACATGCTGATGAGAAAATTCGCAGTAGACTTTGCCGAAAAATATCGGACTGATTCCATTCGATTAACAGATCAAGCCAGATTGGCTTTTGAAAAATACAATTGGCCTGGAAATGTCCGAGAACTACGAAACGTAGTGGAACAATTATCCGTTTTATCAGAAGAAAAAGAAATCGGAATAGAAAGATTGCTAAATATCGTCCCAAATATTTTTGAAACAAATTTACCAGCCAAAAGAAACCTGGGTAAGGATTCTACCTCATTCGAGGAAAGGGAAATTTTGTACAAATTTCTTTTCGAAATGAAAAATGATCTAAACGATGTAAAAACGCTGGTTTATGAGTTGATAAGATCTAATGATCTTTCAATGCCCGACATAACAGCCCTCAAAAATGCCTTACCTAATCGTTCAGATCTGACAAGAACTAACGACGCTTTCCAAATGTCGGATCAAAGTTCGAGTGCGCTCGAAGATGATGTCCCGATCATTTTGTCGCAAGGGGATGCCACAAATTATCAAAGAGCGGAAGAAGTCGTCGAATCATTGTCTCTAGAAGACATGGAAAAAGAATACATAAAAAAAGCTTTAAAAAAATATCGAGGTAGGAGAAAAGATGCAGCTGAAGAATTAGGGATTTCTGAAAGAACACTTTATAGAAAAATAAATCAATATCACATCGAAGAATGAAAATTCGGACATTTTATTTAAGCATAATGGCTGTTTTATTCATCGGATGTTATAGCTTCAAAGGCATAACAATCCCAACAGATGTCGATACATTTTTTGTTGAAGATTTTATAATTCGTGCTAAAAATGCGCCGGCCGACATCAATCAGATTTTTGCCGAAGCCTTAAGAAGAAAAGTCACCAATGAATCTCGTCTTCTTTATGTAACAGAAGAAGCTGATATTATTTTCTCAGGTGAAATTATGAGTTATAGAGTAAACTCTGTTGCGCCCCAAGAAGGAAATACTACTTCACTCAATCGACTAGAAATAAAGGTTAAGGTAATTTTTGAGAATGTCTCGAATGAAGAAGATACCTGGACAAACAACTTTTCCTTTTTTCAGGATTATGATAGCAACGCTGATTTGCAAAGCATTGAAGAAGGATTAATAGAAACAATTTTTAATCAACTAACTGAGGATGTTTTTAATAAAGCATTCACAAATTGGTAAAATAGCTACATTAGCTAAATATGGAACTGAAAGATATACTTGACTGCTTAAATAGTCCTAAGAAAATCGAAGCATTAAACTCTGCTGCAATTGAGTCGGCCATTAAAAAGCATCCATATAATGCAGAACTCAAACTGATCAAGGCGATTAAAAGTGGAACGAAACATAATTTAAGGCGACTATTAATACAAAGCCCTAATTTAAGAGTGTCTTATGACAATGCTAAAGTGATCAGTGATGAAAAACCAATGAATTCGTTGCTAATCAATGTAGTAAAGAAGAAAACTAAAACTACTCGGACCAATTCCGCGAATGCGGCAAAAACGAAAAATTCTGCCTCATCAAAATCTTCGACGACAAAAAAGTCAAGTTCGACAACTTCCAAAGCGGTAAGCCAAAAAGCAACAGCTCCAAAATCCCTTACGAGCGTTAAAAAAGCAAGTGTCACTAGGAAAACTAGAGTCGCGAAATCAACTAATTCAAGTAAAACGACTAAGCCGAACAAAACTAAACCAGTTGAAAAAACTTTGAAAGCAAAACCTGTGACAGCGAGAAAAACTGCTAAAAGAGGACCCGTTAAATCAAAGACGACAGCTCAATCTTCAAAGAAAACAACTACAAGAAAAACTTCAAATAGTCGAACGAAATCAGCGTTGACGACAAGAAAATCTGCAAGATCAAGCTCTGCAAAAACAGCGGTGAAGACTAAAAAGACTTCAACTCCTATAAAACGAAAAGTGGTTAAAAAAGCTACGGTAGCAGCAAAAACAAAAACAACAGGTGTAAAAAGTTCAGCTAAGAAAACTGTGGCTAAAAAATCAAATCTAAAAACTGCAAGTGCAACTCAAAGAGCAGTTGCTCGAACTAAAAAAATTGCACCGAAACCTGTAAGCAAAAAAACAGCAGCAAAGTCGACTTCTAAAAAATCAACCAGCTCAGCAATTCCAAAGGTCAAAAGTCAGTCTTCAACTAAAAGAACGTCTAAAAGCACAACAAAAACCCCTAAGAAAAGTACTCAATCCAAATCTTCTTCTATGAAGTTTTCAGAGTGGCTTAAAAATAAAGACTCAGTTTCGAAACCAACGAAAAGAGCCAAAATCACCAAAAAGGTCAAGAAAAAAGTTGCAGAAAATACGGATCTAAAGAAAAGAGTTAAGTCGAGCGTTGTGAAAAAGGACGAAATTGCTTCCCAATCTTTGGCCAAGTTGTATGTTAAACAAGGTCATCCAAAAAAAGCCATCAAAGTATACAAAAGACTTAGTTTGCTAAATCCTCAAAAAAGTAGTTTCTTTGCAGCGAAAATTGAGAAACTTAAACAAAAATAGAGCTTCATGGTAACCCTTTTAACTCTTTTGATAGCCATTATATGTGTCCTTTTGACCTTGGTGATTCTAATTCAAAACCCAAAAGGAGGTGGTGTTGATTCTACCTTTGGTGGACAGGGTGCTAACCAAATGTTTGGAGCTGCTCGATCAGCAGATTTTATTGAGAAAGTAACTTGGGGTTTAGCCATAGTATTATTTGCACTTTGCATAATTACAGCCATTTATGTAAATGGTGGTTCACCTGGAGGAGGCATTCCGCTTGAATCTCAATAATCTATTGCCAATTTGACAAAATTCAAAGTCAAATTTTCAGAATAATTCGATTGACCTTAGACTTTAGGCAATTTTGTCAGTTTAGAAGGTGATGGTATAATATATGCTTTACAAGGAGCGTAAATATTCTTTAATTAATTCATTTATATAAATAAGAAATTCTGCTATGAAACCAATCAATGACAGAGTAGTGGTTAAACCTGCACCAGCAGATAAAAAATCATCTGGCGGTATAATCATTCCAGATACTGCGAAAGAAAAACCTCAAATCGGAAAAATAATCGCTGTTGGACCTGGA
>JAHDHU010000098.1:0-4221 GCA_020631135.1 Saprospiraceae bacterium
TAATATTTTTGCACCGTTTAGGAGTGCTAACATATGTAAAACTGAAGTTCCATTTAGGGATTCTATAGGAGTATTTCCTAAAACTTTGTAAATCATGGATTTTCTAGAGAGGCCGATGAGTAATGGCTTTCCAAAAATATTGAAACTTTTTAGTTGATTGAGGATTTTATAGTTGTGCTCGACGGATTTACCAAATCCGAACCCAGGATCAATTAAAACATCCTTTAATCCTATTTTATCTAAGTAAGCAATCTTTTTTTTGAAGAAATTAATGATCTCTAAAGTTACATTATTGTAACTGGGATTATTTTGCATGACCTCAGTACTGCCTTTCTTATGCATGAGGACGTAAGGGATGTTTAGCTTTGCTAGGGTATCTACCAATTTCGTGCTTTCTTCAAACCCAGAAATATCATTTACCATATTAATTTCATACTCTAGAGAAGCTTTTAATAAATCTGCATGATATGTGTCGATTGAAATCAAAAGATTCGGAAAATGGGATCGAATTGATTTTAGCATTGGAGCCATGAGAGTCCATTCTGCTTGCCAGTCGATTGGGATAGAATTGGGCTTGCTGCTGGCTGCACCAATATCAATAATTTCCACTCCACTGTCTAAAAATAGGTCAACTTTTTCAAGCAATTTTTTCTCAGAGGATGCAATGCTTTGTTCGTAAAAAGAGTTAGAAGATAGGTTGATTATTCCCATTATTTTGGGTGTATCTAGGTCTAAAATTTTACCGTTACAGTTGAGGGAAGTATTTGTCATTTCGCAAGACATATTATAAATTTTTCATATGGTATCAAAATTGAATAAAAAGTATTTGTAAATGGTAAAGCGTTCCGAAAATTCTTTATTATTTTCGATCCTTAATTACAAACCAAAATTTTCACACATTTTGCAAGATCTGCCGGATTTAGGAAGCTCATATCGACCATCAGACCTTATGACAGCCATTATGATATTTGTTGTAAGCATTGGAGTATTCTACGGCGTTTCATGTAATTATCTCGATTCTGATCAAGAAAGTTCGTCCAAATCTGCGGTTAAAATTAGTACCAAATATGGTTTTGCTGAAGACGATTATTACTTTGAAGATGTAAAAGTTAAACCAAATCAATTTTTAGGAGATATTCTTTCGATTTATGGGATTGAAGGAGACAAGGTTTCAAAATTGGCGAATGCTGCCAAAGAGATTTATAGTGTTCGTATGATACAGGCAGGTAAAAACTTGACCTTCGTCAAAGAAGACAGCTGTGCTAATCCCTTTTGTTTTGTGTATCAACCGAATCCTTTTAGTTATGTGACTTATGAATTCGGAGATTCAGTAAATGTCTGTAGGAGCTATATAGATTATACCACATGCGTGGAAACTGCCAGCGGAGTAGTAGAATCTTCTCTGTGGAATGCTATGATCGACAATGGTTTAACACCTGGTATTATTGATAAAATGGAAGATGCACTTGCCTCATCTGTGGATTTTTATCATACCCAAAAAGGTGATCAATTTAAATTGGTTTTCGAGAGAAAATACATTAAAGAAAGACCTATCTCAATAGGAAAAATATTGGGTGCCTACTATAAAAACGAACAAGGAGAACATTACTCGATTTATTTCAATGAAGGTGAATATGATGGTTTCTATGATAAAGAAGGAAGAGCTAATAAGTCCGCCTTCTTGAGATCGCCGGTTAAATATTCACGAATTTCTTCAAGATTTAATCGCAATAGATTTCATCCCATTCTTAAGAAAAGAAAAGCTCATCTAGGGACTGATTATGCAGCTGCTTACGGAACTCCTATTCGTGCCGTTGCAGATGGAGTGGTTCAAAGAAAAGGTTATACTGAAGGTAATGGAAAGTATGTTAAGTTAAAGCATAATAAAACTTATCAGACTCAATATTTGCACATGCAAAAATATGCCAAAGGCATCCGTCCAGGTGTAAAAGTAAAACAAGGTCAAACCATAGGATATGTCGGATCTACTGGTTTAGCTACTGGACCTCATGTTTGCTTTAGATTTTGGAAAAATGGTAAGCAGATCAATCATTTGAGAGAAGTGTTTCCACCCGCCAAGCCAATGAAAGAAGAGGATCTTCCTAAATATTTTGAAGCAAGAGATGATATGGTCTATCAGTTAGATGCGATTCCATCCGTCAAAATAGATCCAGAAATTATTACCGCGAATCCTTAAATTAATTAAGATCGGTTTAATGCAAAGCTAAATGTAGAGCCAGCACCAGGTACTGAACTTACACTAATGCTTTGATCATGGGTTTCCAAAATATGTTTCACTATAGATAAACCAAGTCCAGAACCGCCCAAGGATCTCGATCTACTTTGATCAACTCTGTAGAAACGGTCAAATAGGTGGTTTAAATGTCTTTCTTCAATTCCTATACCATCATCCACAACTTCGACAACTATCTGTTTTTCAATCGGATGAAAATTTACTTTTGTGGTACCACCCTCTTTACCGTATTTTATCGAGTTTATTAATAGATTATAAATGACCTGGTGAATTCTTTTTTGATCTCCCATGACCATAATTGGTGAAGAATCCCCGACATCGTAGTTCAAAATAATACTTGCATCAGATGCGACTTTTTCTAGTTCTCCCAATACTTTCTTAATTAGTTCTCTTATATCGAATGGTGCAATGATGATAGCATCTTTGTTTGACTCTAAATGATTTATGGTATCGAGATCTTCAACGATGTTTTCGAGTCGATCTAAATTATATAATGCTTTTTGCAAATAAGATACATTAATGTTTTCATCGTGAATTCCACCTTCTAACAAGGTGTGTAGATATCCTTGGATAGAAAATATTGGAGTTTTTAATTCATGAGAAATATTACCAACATATTCTTTTCGATACTTTGATAAGGATTGGAGTTTGCTGATTTCTTCTTTGGTTTTAAAAGCCCAATTGGCAACTTCTGTATTCAATTTATCTAAAGAAGTATTACCATCAAAATCGAGATCATTAGTTTTGGCACCTCGAATCATTCGATAAATTAAATGGATACGATTGAATATTGAAGCTTTTAAAATGTACCTATTGATTACAAAGAATGAGACAATTAGCATCAAGAAAACCAAAATAAATTTGCCAAAATGGAAAGGTGCAAAATAGCTTAGGGCCAATATTGCCAATGCTGACTCTATTGAAGCCAATAAAAATGCTACTTTATGAACTGTAATATTTCTAAACAAGATTAGTGATTAAATTTATATCCTACCCCTTTGTACGTTTGAATATAATCACTTCCTAATTTTTCTCTCAATTTTCTGATATGAACATCAATCGTTCGATCACCGACGATGACTTCATGTCCCCAAACCCTTGTCATGATTTCCGCTCGCTTAAATACCTTTCCAGGATTGGATAAGAGCAAGGTTAGAAGCTCGAATTCTTTTTTAGCCAGCATGATTTCGGTTTCACCCTTAAAAACTTCCATGCGATCTAAATCAATTTTAATTGTACCTGCTTTAATTATGTTTTGTTCTTGAGAATTACCTGAATTGTTTTTTATTCTTCTTAATAAGGCTTGGATCCTGCTTTTAAGCACGTTTGGTTTTATCGGTTTATTGATAAAATCATCTCCACCATTATCTAGAGCAGAGATTTCAGTGTAAGATTCGTTTCTTGCAGTTAAAAATGCAATGATGGTAGACGAGAATTGATCATTCTGACGCAACTCATTGCAAACTTCTATCCCATCTTTACCAGGCATCATTACGTCCAATAAAATCAAGTCAGGATTAAAAGCAAAAGCTTTTTCGATGGCTTTGTCTCCATCTTCTGCAATTTCAATTTGATATCCTTCCTTCTTTAAGTTGTAACTCAGAAATTCCAAAATATCTGGTTCGTCATCTACCAAAAGAATCTTGACATGGTCATTCTTTTTCATTCAAAATCTTTCTATTAAAAACAAAACTTAATCAAATGAGAAGTAAGGTATATCATATTGTGTTACCTAAACATTAATATTTGAACTATTTAGATGTTTTGGTGAGTTCTTCTATTCTTCGTTTTACTCTAACACTAATGGAATCATGAATCATAGTAAACCTTTCGTTATTCAGATGTAAATTATCGATTAAGGAGTCTATCATTACTCTAGATATTTTGTGAATCTCACCAATATCTTGATAGTGAATATCACGCAAGGAATCTTTAGATTCTATTGATCCGCTTTCAACATTTGAATT
>JAHDHU010000098.1:4231-8329 GCA_020631135.1 Saprospiraceae bacterium
ATGTGCAAGTCAAACATAATATCCATTAGTTGAGCATCGGTAAAGTTTTCGAATGGAATCTCTTTCTTACAAGAACACAATAGGCAGCTCATCGCCAACGCCAAAATTATAATTCTCATTTAAACATTTTAGGATAAATAAAATGAAATAATTCTGCCTTTTCTAAAAAACCAATCCAGTCATCGCAAGCCGATTGCAAAACACATACACCACAAGTAGGTACATTGTCGATTTCATAATGAGAATAATCGTTAGCCATAAAGGTCAGGCATGGATTGTGCGCAAATATCATCAAACAATTTAACTGATTATCTTGAGTCATTAGCAATTCTTCGATATCATCTTGATCACAATGATACAGCTTAGGTTCTGTTATTATTTCTATTTGATTGATGTGAGCAGCGAATACTTTGGCAGTCTCTAAAGCTCTTGTTGACGTACTGGACAAAATGAGATCAACTGAAATTTTTAAATCCTGGAAGCGTTTTGCCATGAGTGGTGCATCGTTGATTCCTCTTTTATTTAAAGGACGATCGTGATCTCGTAATCTTGGATTGCTCCAAGAGGATTTCGCATGTCTGACAAGAATTAAATTTTTCAAAATTGAGGCAATTAATATCCTATAAATTTAGCTACTAGAAAGAATATTTAGCTCATCTTGTCTACTCGACACTAAGTGCGAAGAAATGTTATAAGAATTTGCCCTCAAAACAATATATAATTTTGTTACAGAATAGAATCAGTAGTATACATTTGGGGATTTTAAAGAATTGGCAAAAAATGTTAAAAATTATTGTTAAAAATTAACACATAGTATACATTTGTGTTTCCAGAGAATGATTATACTCTGAAGAGTATAATACATTTTCTAGGAAATGGTGGTTACGAAGCGACTAATGAAAGTTAGTTGCTTTGTTTTTTTTATGGCCTATTGGTTTAAAGTTTTACCTTATTAGCATATTCTTTCAAACAAACCAATGGAAATTATATTATATCTAACGGGTAAGCAGTCAAAAAATTATATCGCTGAGGGAGAAAATATTTTTACTTCTCGGATAAATCATTATTGTAAGTTTAAGGTCGTCTATTTTCAGATCAAGAAGAATCGAAAAGCTCAATCTGAAAAGTTTTTAAAGCACGAAGAGGCTAAATTATTTTTATCAAGTATAAGTAACCAAGACTGCGTTATTTTATTGGACGAAAATGGAATCCAAATGAAGTCGAGAAGTTTTGCAGCATGGCTTCAAACAAAACTGAATTACTCATATAAACGAATAATATTTATTGTTGGAGGAGCTTATGGATTTGATTCAGAATTGTATGACCGTGCTGATGGAAAAATTTCTCTCTCTCAAATGACATTTCCTCATCAGTTGATAAGGCTTATTTTTACCGAACAACTTTATAGAGCATTTACTATTCTTAAAAATGAGAAATACCACAATGATTAATATATGACGTTAAGCATAACTAATGTAATTATTGGGCTTACTTGTTTAAGTTCTTATTTGGCGTTGAATAATCGTCAATTATTTGATGCACTAAAGCATTATCCTTACCAAGAATCTAGAGATGGTAGTTATTTCAGATGGTTGAGTAGCGGTTTTCTTCATGGTGATTTCGGGCATTTGTTTATCAATATGTTTGTTCTCTTCCAATTTGGTAATTATGTTGAATCTCTCTATATAGATTTGTTTGGAGGTATTTGGGGACGTAATCTATTTTTGCTGATGTATCTTTTTACGATAATAGCTGCGGATATACCTACTTATATAAAACATAAAGACAATCCTTATTTTTCTAGTATAGGAGCTTCAGGAGCGACTTCTGGCATTGTCCTAATCTATTGCCTTGTGCAACCATGGCAGATGTTTATTTTTCCGCCTGTACCTGCTGTGATATTTGCAGTCTTGTATATAGCTTATTCAAGCTATTCCAGTAATCAAGCAAAAGCCAAAGGAGGAGGGATAGATCACGACGCTCATTTATGGGGAGCCTTGTTTGGTTTAGGAATTACAATAGCATTGAAACCTTCGCTTGTAGGATACTTTATAGATCAATTGGTGAATGGATTCCCATTTTAGTTTATCTGAATAAAGTTTTCATTGCTGATGGCGAAGATACCTAATCCGTTTTCTACATTGGTAAAAACTTGAGTTGGAGTGGAAAATGGATTATCACCATTGACCAATTGTTGTTCCACTGATCTTGAATATCTAAATTGATCGAAAGAAATTGTTCTCCAATTCATATATAGGAAATCTTCGATTCCAGGATTTTCTTCTATAGTCCACAAAGGAAGATAATAAGTAATAGACTTTTCCAAACCATTGAAAGAATCATCTTTAAAAATCATGTTGCTTATCCCATACTCTATTATAGGATCAATAAATTCTACATAGGTATAATCAAAACCGCTTTGACCGTAATACTCTAATGAAATCAAAGCTCCTGATTCGTAATAATTATCTTCATCTCCAGGATCGTCAAAAACGATATCTATCGGAAAGTATTCATATCCATCTCCAATGCTTGTTTCTGTCTTATCCAGTTCAATACTTTTAGGAATAACAGTCATAGGAACTTCTGCTAAAGCACTTACTTCGTTAAAATTGGGAGCATTTACTTTTAGTTCATAAGTTTTACCCTCTTCAAATTGGATTAATCCATTGGGTAAAAAATAATTAAATTCAAAATTACCAGAAGGATCGTTTTCTAGTTGATATTCAATATTATCAACAATCAATTTGACATTGGCATTATTGATAAGCGTTGAGTTTTCACCTACATCTTCTAATAGACCAACGGATTTAGATACACTTGCCTCTAGGGTGTTGGTTCTTGTATTGCCATATGCTGTTACCACCAATGATTCTTCATGTGGCGGAGGATCGATGGTCAAAGTTGTGCTGAAAAAATCCTCATTACACGAGTATAAACCGAAAATACAAACGATTAGAAATGTCTTTATGCTTGATAATATTTTCATCTTGTTTAAAATTTAAAACTGTACGCGAAATATGGAATAATAGGAAATAGACTTGATTGCTTCAAAACAGTTTCATATTTCTGTGTTTCTGGATTGAAGTCCACATCCGTGAATAAGAAAAATGGATTCTTACGGTTATATGTATTGTAAGCCCCAATCGACCATTTTCTCGTGTGCTTAGCTTTCTCTTTTGTAAATGTAAACCCAACATCCAATCGATGATAAGATCTCATTCTAAAATTATTTCTTTGTCCAAAAAACGAAACCTCACTAAAATTGTTAAAAGAGCCACCTGGATCATAGATGCTGATGTAATTAGAGTTAGCTAGAGTTATGGCATTTCCAGTTCCATATACCCATGTACCTCCAAAGTCTATCCGATCTGAAATTTTATAATTTACAACAAGAGAAAAATCGTGTCTTCTGTCATAAGTGTAAGCAAACTTATTTCCAAAATTCAGTTCTTCGAATTGACGATTCGATTTAGACAAGGTATAGCCGACCCAACCATTTAGTCTACCCTTTTTCTTTTGAATAAACAATTCTATTCCATATGCATCACCATCCCCTCTTGTTACTCTTTCTTGCCAGTCACCAAATTCGAATAAACCCGAACCCTCTTTGTACGAAATGAGATTTTTCATTTCCTTATAATACGATTCTACGCTTATTTCGTAATTATCTCCAAAAGTTTTAGCAACGCCAAGTGCTGCTTGCCAGGAGTCTTGTGGCTCCACTTTAGCAGTACTCGGTAACCAAAGATCAGTTGGAAGTCCAATGCCTTCATTGGATAATAAGTGTATGTACTGTCGCATGGTAGCGAACGATGCTTTTAAAGCAACACCGGAATCAAAAAGATATCGAGTACTTAGTCTTGGTTGCAAGGATGCATAGTTTTTATCTTGAACTAAAAAAGCAGATGCGTGTAAACCGGCATTTATTTTTAGTTTATCAAAAATCACAAAGTCATCTTCTATGTAAGCTGCAATTTCTTGCGCATGTATAGAATCTTGCTTGATCACTTGGTCTATGCTGGTAGCAAGATTTGGATTTGATTGTTTTAATTCAAATTTTCCAGGATTAAACTTGTGTGCGATACCATTGATCCC
>JAHDHU010000099.1:0-6446 GCA_020631135.1 Saprospiraceae bacterium
CAAAAGCAATCGGTCTAGGAGCAACTGATCCTAAAAGAAATTGATGTAAGTCACGAGTCGAGGTGTTTTTTGGATCTATTCTTCTTTTACTCATTAGATTTTTTTGAGAAAACAATTTTATTAAGAATTCATTGTATTAATAATTCGATCTTTGCGTAGATAAAAAATTAATAAGATGTCTAAATTACTAAAGCTTTTAATCCTTCTAGTGATTGTTGCTTTTTTGGCATTTAAATTTGTCACCAATCGCTCAATGACCATTGGAGAAACTGCTCCAGAAATAACAGAACACTTACTCAACGGAGAAAAATTTAATCTTTCTGATCTGAAAGGTAATTATGTATTGATTGATTTTTGGGGTTCATGGTGCCCGCCTTGTAGAGCTCAAAATAAACACATCGTTCCACTTTATAGAAAATTTGAAAATGCTGAATTTAAAGATGCAGATGGTTTTAAAATTCTAAGCATAGCCATTGAAAAAAAAGCCGAAAGGGCTGAATCAGCAATTAAAAAAGATAATTTATTTTGGGATCTGCACATTGTCCAACAAAGTAAATTTGTTTTACAAGCTCCGCTCGCTTTAGCTTATGGGATTACAGATTTACCAACTACCTTGCTCCTAAATCCTGAGGGTCAAATAATGGGTAAAAATTATCATCCTGAAAAAATCGATGAGTTGCTTACCAAAAGGCTAAAATAGAGCCTTGATTCTTTGCGATATAAACGAGTACTGATGTATTTAACATCATTATAAAAGCTACTTTTGCCATTTTTTCTGATACCTTTTTCAATTTATGCCAATATGGCGCTGAATTAGCTTTGGCTTAAGAATTGAACTTATAATAATGCTTAAAAAATTAAAAAACATAATGGCAAAGAAAAATACTCCAGAGGAGGAAATTAAGGATGCTTCGCTAAAAGAGCCTAAAGAAAAAAGTAAAAAGAAGAAACCATCAAAGAGTGATAAAGTAAAGCAAGAATTAGAAGAATCTAAAATTGAGTTGGCGGAACAAAAAGATAAATTCCTCCGGCTATTCGCTGAGTTTGATAATTTCAAAAAGCGTAATGTCAAAGAAAGATTAGAGCTTATGAAAACTGCGGCACAGGATACTATGGTTGCATTGCTACCCGTTTTAGATGATTTTGACCGAGCAAAAAAAGCCGCAGAAGACGAAAATTCAAAGGAACCTTTTAGTGAAGGGGTAATGTTGGTTTATCAAAAGTTACACAATACTTTGAAACAAAAAGGGCTGGAAGAAATGGTTTCAACAGGTGAAGATTTTGATCCTGAATTACATCAAGCATTGACTGAAATTCCAGCACCGTCTGAAGATCAAAAAGGAAAAATTATCGATACCATAGAGAAAGGATATTTATTAAAAGATAAAATTATACGCCATGCCAAAGTGGTCGTAGGAAAATAAAACATGGCTAAACGAGATTATTACGAGGTATTGGGTGTTTCTAAATCTGCAGACGAAAAAGAAATTAAAAAAGCTTATCGTAAAGTAGCAATGAAATTTCATCCTGATCGAAATCCGGACGATAAAAGCGCTGAAGAAAAATTTAAAGAAGCTGCGGAAGCTTATGAGGTATTAAGTGATCCGGACAAAAAAGCGAGATATGATCGATTCGGTCACGCCGGAATGGGTCAAGGTGGTTTTGGAGGAGGCAGTATGAATATGGAAGATATCTTCTCTCAATTTGGGGATATTTTCGGTGACATGGGAGGTAGTCCATTTGAAAGTTTCTTTGGAGGAGGCAGGTCTCGATCAAGAGGCAGAGGTCAAAAAGGAGCAAACCTAAGAATCAAAGTTGCTTTGACTTTAGAAGAGGTTGAAAATGGTGTTACCAAGAAAATAAAAGTCAAAAAACAAGTTTCTTGTAATTCTTGTAATGGAAGTGGTGCTAAGGATAGTAACTCTGTTCAAAATTGTGGCACCTGTGGAGGTTCGGGTTATGTTAGACAAGTCAAAAGCACGTTTTTGGGACAAATGCAAACCACTACCGTTTGTCCTGGTTGTAGTGGATCGGGACAATCCATAACTGCAAAGTGTCCAAGCTGTAAAGGAATAGGAAGTAATCTAGATCATGAAACGATTGAATTAGAAATACCTGCAGGAGTCGAAGATGGGATGCAACTTTCTATGAGAGGAAAAGGAAATGCTGGAAAGCAAGGTGGGCCAAATGGTGATTTACTTATCAATATCGAAGTCAAGAATCACGAACATTTCTCCAGAGATGGAATGAATATCGTATATGACCTGTTCCTGAATTTCGCGGATGCGGCACTAGGAACAAGTGTAGAAGTCCCTACCCTTGGAGGCAAGGTAAAAATTAAAGTTCCACCAGGTACTCAAGCAGGGAAAATATTTAGATTACGGAGTAAAGGCTTAC
Organism: Saprospiraceae bacterium; assembly: GCA_020631135.1. Taxonomy (GTDB): domain Bacteria; phylum Bacteroidota; class Bacteroidia; order Chitinophagales; family Saprospiraceae; genus JAHDHU01. The sequence continues at coordinate 2,398 of JAHDHU010000099.1, forward strand.
CCTCGGTCCAAGCCTATGGAAAAGGAGATCAATTGATCAACGTAAATATTTGGACCCCTAAGGAACTCAATTCTGAAGAACGTGAGCTGATGGAAAAATTGAAGGAAATGCCTAACTTCAAACCGAATCCAGGGAAATCTGAAAAAGGATTTTTTGAAAGGATGAAAGATTATTTCAATTAATAAGCTCGGTGAGATATACCATATTTTTCTTTTTTCTATTTGTCGTGTCTTGTGATTCAGAAGATGTAAAATATATTGAAGAAACAAAACTTGAAGAGGGCGTTTGGACTTATGACAACGAATTGGTTTATTCCTTCGAAATAAATGACACCCTTTCCGCGTATGACATGGTACTCTTGGTAAAACATGATTTAGAATACTCATTCCAAAATTTCTACGCTGAATTTACAACCACTTATCCCGACAAGCGTTCAGAAAAAGACTTGGTGTCCATCGAATTAGCAAATCAATATGGTCAATGGAACGGAGAGTGCTCTGGCCAAAAGTGTAAAACTGAAATCTTGCTTTCCGGAGCTACTTACTTTAAGCAAAACGGAGACTACACTTTACGTTTAAAACAATCAACAAGAAAAGAAAAGTTAGAAGGGTTAAATTCTATAGGCTTTAAACTGATAAAAATTCCTAGTTCTTAGATTTAAAAACAATTCCATCTTTCATTACGAAAGAAACCCTAGAAGTTGCGCTTATATCATCCAAAGGATTACCATCCAGCGCTATAATATCGGCAAGCTTTCCTTTTTCAATAGTCCCTAGATCATCAGAAATATTCATCAAATCTGCAGCGTTAACTGTTGCAGATTTAAGTGCTTCAAAATTACTCATACCTACTTCTGTCATAAATCCAAACTCTAGAGCATTGTCTCCATGCGGAGAAACTCCAGCGTCGGTGCCAAAAGCAATCTTAACTCCTCTTTTGTAGGCTTTCTCAAATGTCGCTTGGATCATAGGACCTATTTCTAAAGCCTTAGGTACAATTATGGCGGGATAATAACCAGGTTTTTTAGCCTTCTCAGCAACAAATTTACCTGCAGAAATTGTAGGAACATAATAAGTGCCTTTTTCTATCATAAGGTCCATTATTTCTTCGGTCATCTTTGTTCCATGTTCAATGCTGTGAATCCCTCCTAATACAGCACGTTTCATTCCTTCGGCCCCATGCGCATGTGCTGCGGTAACATAACCATAATCTTTCGCTGCATCTACAACCGCTTTGACTTCGTTTACTGTAAATTGTGGACCTTGCCCGTCTTTGGCAACACTTAATACACCTCCAGTTGCCGTAATTTTTATGCAGTCCGCTCCATTTTTATAGCGCTGTCTTACTGCTTTGTAAGCATCCTCTACACTATTTATTACACCTTCTTTAGGCCCAGGATCACCTTTTAGGTCATCTCTCACCCCATTGGAGGGATCTGCGTGACCACCTGTAGTCGCAAGAGATTTTTCGGCAGTATATATTCTTGGACCTATTATCTCTCCCTTTGTAATGGCCTTCCTTAGTGACACATTGACACCTGTGCCACCTAAATCACGAACGGTGGTAAAGCCGGCCAATAAAGTTCGATTACAATATTTTACAGCACCTAAAGCAACATCTGCCTTGTTTTGAGTAAACTTTGCTAGGTATCTATTGGGATTAGATTCGTGCTCAATATGAATATGCATATCCATAAAACCAGGCATCACAGATTTATCTTTTAAATCAATTTGAATAGCAGAATCAGGAACGTTCGAATAACCCTTTTCGATCGACTTTATTCTCTCATCTTCAACAATAACGGTCATCTCTTTTTGAACCCTGTTGGACTTCATATCAATGAGTTCTCCACAATGCAAGTAAGATGTTTGAGCCAAAAGACTATTCGTCAATATTAGAAGAAAAATAAAGTAGAAATTTTTCATGTAATCAAAATTGTTAATAAAAGGTAAGAATAAAAAAAGTCAACGTATACAAATACGTTGACCCTAAAAATTAATTTTTTTCGAAAATTAGTTCTTTGTTATTTTTCTTACCTCTTGGAAATCGTTATTTGATATTCTAACAAAATAATTTCCTGCTTTTAACATAGAAGCATCCACTATGTATCTCTGACTTTCTTTTGAAAGAATTTCCGAATGAAGTTTTCTTCCAACAATGTCAATAATTTCTATCTGATAATCAATGGTGGTCGCTGAATTAAACTCAATCGTAAAACTTTGATCAACAAGATTTGGATAAAGACTAAATTCTCCTTTTTCCATAAAACGCACAGATTCAATTTGGGAATACTCATAATTTCCATCAAAATCTATTTGTTTTAATCGATAGTAATTTAAACCTTGCTGAGGAGTAAGATGCTCGAAAAAATAATCAGTTTTCTTGCTAGAGTTTCCGTGACCATTTGTTTCTCCTATTTTAATAAAATCTATACCATTGACTGAATGTTCAATCTCAAATCGATCATTGTTTACCTCAGAGAGAGTAGTCCAATTTAGGCTTACTCTATTTTCTCTAAGCTCCCCTTTGAAATTTACAAGCTCTACAGGAAGAGCAGCGGAACAAACTACTTGTAAAGGCGCTGCGGGCGGGTTATCGCAATATATTTCAACATTATCAATCGCAATATCTTCGTTCGCGGCGTTGAGTTGAAAAAGAAACTCAAGGTTTAATGTATTCCCTGAAAGGTTAAATTGAAAACAGTATTTAGTAAATACATTTGTAATCACGGCTCCTTCACCAATACCATCACAGTTTAAATCTAAAGAAGGTTCGCTGTTAAAATTACTGCCATCATTTTGTATACCGACAAATTCTTGAAAACTTCCACCGTCGACAGCATAAGAAATCAATACCTGATCTGCCCCATCCCAATCCTCATTAGTACCATCATCGTCCTCTGCAACATCGAAACACAAATAGGCATTTCCAGAACACGAACTGATATCGATATCGGTCCATAAGGCTGTTTGTGGATTCATGGTACAAGGGAGTGCGTCTACATCTTGAGCTGCTAAATAGGAACCAGAATTTAAAAAATTTGGACCAATGTCAGCGTTGGTGACTATATCAAAATAATCCCATAAACCATCATTGCAATTTTCAGTCATGTTCGGTAGTGAATCTTGATCTTCAAAATTGACTGTAAAAATCTGACTATGTAAGGTTGTACTTACAATCGCAATTACAAAAATTAGTAGTGTTCTTATCATATCTAGCTTGGCTATTCTTGAATGAAGATACAAGTAATACCATTCTGAACAAGGTATTAAAATCTAATTTTTCGTATATGTTTTTTATCAATATGTACATAGAAAAAAGGCGACCAAACTTATTCAGTTGGTCGCCTTTGATTACATCTTTTTATTTAAAAACTTCCTAAAGTTTGATGATTTTAGTGGTGAAGTTATTCTGATTCATGATTTTGACAAAGTATTGACCTCTAGCCAAAGCAGATAGGTCCAATTGCTTGAAGTTCGAGTCTACTAAAAGAATATCTTGGTGTACAACTCTCCCCAATCCATCAATCACAATGATTTCAGTATCTCTTACAACCGCTTTATTCAATTCAATATTGAAAGCTCCAATTGATTGTGTTGGATAAACCTTTATGTCACTATTGTCTTCAATTCTTACAGAAAGTACTTGACTAAATTCAAAAGAACCATCAAAATCTACTTGTCGTAATTTATAGTAATTGCTTCCTGTTGGTGCATCTAAATGCTCAAAGGTATAATGGAGCACATCATTGCTATTTCCATTGCCGTCTATCATTCCGATTAATTCATAATTTTCTCCATCTTGAGAAAATAACACCTCGAAATAATCATTATTTACTTCGGTAGCAGTAGACCAGTTTAGATTTACATCTCCTTCTCTTTCTACAACACTAAAACCAAAAAGTTCTACAGGGGCGGTCGTGCTATGACATCCATTTCCCGCACCTCCATCAGTTGGTCCTGAAGTCCAAGAGACATTTACAGTTTCGTCTCTTCTATTGGCGACTAAGCTAACGGTAACACCACTTCCATCTGCCGCACCAGCATGAC
>JAHDHU010000099.1:6456-6745 GCA_020631135.1 Saprospiraceae bacterium
ATTCACCACAAGATTGCTAGATCCATCAACTACATTTACACCATCAATAAATACATCATCGCCGCTATCTAATCCAGCTGTAGATCCACATGCATTTGTAGTTATCGTTATGAACGCTGAATGGCCTGCTGGAATTGCAAGCACTGTGGTCATGGTTTGTACAGAGTGGTTTCCAGCATTATCTACCCCATTGTCTGTACAGGCAATTCCAAAACAACTTGATGTACAACCTTCGATGGTTATACCATTTGTTATTTCACTACCCAAATTACAGTTTCCAGCTGCCCCT
>JAHDHU010000099.1:6755-8295 GCA_020631135.1 Saprospiraceae bacterium
CATTCGCCATACAACTGACAAGAGATTGGGCATTGAGGTTTACTAAGAAAAAAGAAAAAATAATAGTCCTTTCATATTAAGATAAGTTTTGGTATTAAAAAGAGGAGAGTAATTCTATTCTTGATATTTGTGTATACTTTACAAAGTTATTTTTTTATTAATTTCTGCTTTAATATCTGTCGATTAAGTCTATGTTAATTTTCAAATTTTAACGATTCTATCCTTCATACATATGAAAATTTAAATATGTGTGTTAGATTTTACTAATTTTCATAATTTGAATTACTCAAATGCATTCGCGAATGCGAGAAGAACACAAATAAATACAACCAAAATGAAGCTCGTAATCAATTTTATTGTTCTTTGTTTTTTATGCTCAAATTTTTTATCAGCACAAATAAATACCGATCGACCAAACCAAACGGATAGTTCTTCAACCTTACCAGAAGGAAGTTTTCAAATCGAAAGCGGGTTTCAAGTTGGCTTCAATACCATAGGTGCTACTACGGCTAGACAAATTCTTTTGCCAATAAATCTGTTTAGAGTGAGTCTCTCAGAAAAATTGGAGTTGAGGCTAATTAATCAACTACAACTTAATAAAAGAGGTGAAGAAAAAATTCAGGGAATTGGTGACATAGAACTTGGTGCAAAATTTCAACTTTATAAAAAAGAAACTTCTCCTTTAGAGGTTGCAATTTTAAGTCACCTGGTTGTACCTACGGGAAATTTTAGCCTAAGCAATAGACAAATTGGAAATTTGACGAAAATCGCTGTTTCTCATCCCGTTACTAAAAACTTAGGGTTATCATATAATTTAGGATTTTCATCGATAGATTCAGGAGACATGGATCTTAGCTACTCCGTTTCTTTAGGCTACAGCCTTAATCAAAAAATGAGTCTTTTTATTGAGCCTTATGGAAGGTTCGACGATTTTGAAGATGTAGAATTCAATGTGGATGCTGGTTTTGTCTACTTAATAAAAGATCATATCCAATTGGATTTAGTTTTTGGATCCGGCATGAACTATGACAATAACTTTTTGTCTGTAGGATGTAGCTGGTTGTTTTTAAGGAATACAAATACACAAGTAGAATAAAAAAAGCCCCCAACTTATCGTCGGAGGCTTTGCGCTCCCTTCCCGCAGTACTGCGGGATACCTTGGACCCTCTGATTAATCCCGCTGTACAGCGGGACTCTAACCATCAAATCTTTGCTTGATATATTCACACAGCGCTTGGTCATCTTTCAATCGGACCAAAAAATCCCTTGGTTTTTTCTTCAGATATTTTTCTACACGCATCGATATTGCCCGAGAGGAAAATTCCGCATGCCAATACAATTCCCATGGCTGATATTTTGAAGTATACCCATTGTTTCTTTCTGAGTTGTGAAATGAAAGACGCCTTGACAAACTTTCCGTTTGACCGATATAATAATTTTGTTCCTTTTGGGAGAATAGGATATAAACAGTGAACTTCTTCATATATAAAAAAAGCCCCCAACTTATCGTCGGAGGCTTTGCGCTCCCTTCCCGCAGTAC
>JAHDHU010000020.1:0-11904 GCA_020631135.1 Saprospiraceae bacterium
ATCTTTTTCCTTTCTTGTTTTTGACATCATGATAATTTATAATACAAAGGTAAGAAGAACTAAACTTGTTATCTTCGCAGCTGTTTAAATGATAATTGATCACATAAAAAAATTGTAATATGGCTTTTACACTACCAGAATTAGGATTTGCTTTTAATGCATTAGAACCGCATATCGATGCAAAAACCATGGAAATTCATCATGGAAAGCACCATAATGGATATACCAATAAATTAAATGCTGCTATTGAAGGAACTGATCTTGAAGGCAAAAGCATAGAAGATATTTTATCAGGATTGGATATGACCAACATGGCAGTTCGAAATAACGGAGGTGGATATTATAACCATTCACTTTTTTGGTCTGTAATAAATCCAAATGATCGAGGAAGACTTTCAGGAGCTCTATTAGAAGCAGTAAATAAAGCATTTGGCGATAAGGATGCGATGGTTGAAAAATTTTCTAATGCAGCTAAAACAAGATTTGGATCTGGATGGGCTTGGTTATGTGCGCATAAAGACGGATCAGTTGAGGTTTGCTCGAGTCCCAACCAAGACAACCCTTTAATGCCAGGTGTTGGTTGTGGAGGAGTACCAATCATGGGTTTAGATGTATGGGAACATGCATATTACCTAAATTACCAAAATAGAAGACCTGATTATGTTGCTGCTTTTTTTAACGTCGTCAATTGGAACGAAGTAGAAAAAAGGTATGAGGCGGTGATCGGCTAATCAATTTGTTCTTAAAATTTAAAGAATGATACATTTAAGTAAATTGACTTTGTCATTTTTCCTTTTGGGACTAGTATTGTTAAGTTCTTGTAAAGAAGATGAACCAATGCTGGATTGTACTTTATCGACCGATTGGGTCGGAAGTTATGAAGGCACCAAAACGAGAGAAGCCGTAACAAGCGGTACGTTTGATGCGAATGCTGTTATCACATCTCAATCCGATGGCACCATTGTGATTGTATATTCTTTTGTAAATAGTGATGGTTCGACAGATACAATAACATTAGATCCAATCAATCCAACAGCTTGTGTGATGAACTTTGAGCTCAATGGCGGCGAGGGTACGCTTGACATTGATTATGACGGGACGAATTTGACCATAGTTGAATTTACCGGTATGAATCTTGGGGCTGTTCGTTGCACTTATGAATTGACGAAAATCTAAATAAAGTATACTCAGCGATTTAATAATCAAATCGACCCTCGATGCAGTGCATTGGGGGTTTTTTTATTGTTCGCTTAGATTGATTACACCCAAAGAACCATTATAGCGTACCTCAATAAAAGGCCCAACGCTATGCCTGCTGACCACGTCTAAAACAAAGGGAACCACTACCCTTCCTGTCTCATCAATCACTCCATATTTTTCGTTCTTCTTGACCGGAAAATAGTTCTTACCCTCATAGTTTATCTTTTTGCCAACCTTTTGATAAAGTTCATATTTCTCCCGATTGATAAATTTGTTGCTCAAACAATAATGGTAGACTGCTGAAGGCTTTTCGAGTTCAACATCAAATTTTATAAAATAACCACTAAATGCCACCAGTGCTCTTTTTGCTAGCTCTTTATACTCTATCTCATCATAATTGAGATCGTAAATCTTATTCTGCTTTGAAGCGAGATTTACCAATACACCCATTTTATTTAATCTCGAAACACGATTGATGGAATCCCTCAAGAGCAATTCACCATTTAAGCGATGTAAATAACGGATACCATTTTTCAATTTTGGTTTAGATTTTGGCTTTTTCCGTAATTCTTCCTTGGTTGGCTCTCGAAGGTTATAACCAAGATAAACATGATCTATTTGAGACAATTTGTCGTAGCTAAATGGGATAAGCTGATCCAATGTCGAAATATTGACAACACCTCGTTTTCCATTTTTTGAAGCGATTTGATCCAATCCTCTAATGTTAGAAAGGTGTAACTCAAAATCTAAATTTTTCAATTCTCCTGTGCTTAAGTTTAAAATCTTAACTCTCCCATCAGTGTGCTTTATTGAAACATATGATGTTTCCTTAATACTTTGAATAGACTCAACATCTTTTAATCTCAATTTTTCGATTCCTTCAATATTCAAAAAAACACCTTCTCCATCTTCATTGATATAAGCTAATCCATCCTCACCATATACACTAATTTTATGATCTCCTAAGGGTATTAAAAAATCAAAATTGTTGTCCATATACCCATTGTGCTTGTCCCTTTTGACATAAAAAGTTTCAGCTCCTTGAGGGATAACCTCGGTATCCTTAAAGTCATATTTTAAACCATCGACATAGGTGTAAAGTCTATTTTTCCCAGCTCCATTGATGAGGATGGATTTATTGTTAAACGAACGTAAATAATTTAAGCTATCAATAGAAACTGAAATGGATTTTGAGCCATACTCTATGTTTAAGAAATCATATTCTTTGGAAGCACTCGACCTAATTCCATTCTTTAATAATTCTGCTGAATATTTTTCGACAATCCTTTTTCGTTGAATCAATCTGTTTTTCTCATAAGCAATTTGAGCATCAGCTTCCTTTAATAAGCTCCCTGATTGATCGTAATAATACTCTTTTGAATTTATTTTTACATAGATAATATCATCATAAAAAACTTGAGAGTACCCTTTATATTTTATTGGAACCACAATTTGATCATCGGTGTTTTTAAAACCAAAGTAAGCACCCTTCTTAACCTTAATTACTTTAGGTTTTTTGAGGATTTCAAAATCAGAAAGAATGATACGATCGACATCCGTAATGGTAGGTTTTACATGCCAATTGATTTCTTGCGCAGGTAAAAAATTAACTAAGAAACTACAAACAAAAACCAACCAAAATTTCATTGTTACAGATTCAACTCTTAGACGATAAAATACAACAAGATGATAACAAAATTCTGTTTCCAATCTCAGATTCAAATCTTCCTTGCTCTTTTGTATGCTTCGTAACGTATATTAAGCGTTTCGGGATCTTCTCCTCTTCGAAAAGCCAAAAGCATTTTTAAATTAAACCAGTTCACTCGAAAGTAACTTTTGTTGACATACTTTCTTGCCGAAACCAAGGCTTCTTGAGGCAACAACGTATAGCTTTTTCCGCATTCGCGAATGCGACTAAAAAACTCAAAATCTTCCATTACTTTATAAGTCTCATCAAAACCATTGAGCTCGTCAAAAACTGATTTTCTAATAAAAAAACATTGATCGCCGCCACCGGTATAAAAAGAATCAAAACGCGTAAAAAAAGCATTGACTCTTAGAAATAAATTGGGATTGTCAAATTGATAGGCGAACATTCCAAATTCAAATTTCAATAAAGCCTTTTCGATCAAAGAATAAAAATTTTTCGGAGGCAACACATCGGCATGTAAAAAAAGTATGGCTTGAGAATCACCATTTTTTGCGCCAATATTCATTTGTCTCGCCCTTTGCGACTGATGTGCTCTGAGATACAAAACATCGTAATTACGACATATCAATTCACTTTCATCCTTAGAATCCTTTGAGTCGACAACAATGATTCTTGCTTTTTCATTATGTATATTGTCTCTCAGAAAAGGCAATAGCTGAGTTAGGTTTTCAGCTTCATTTAAACAAGGAATGACAATATCAATATTCACAACGTACAAAATAAATACTAATTCCACATTCGTGAATGTAATCCGATTCGCATTTTGCTTTTACATAATCTCTTTGGTGCCGAATTGGACATTTGCTCAAAAATCCGAAAATGAATTTGTCCAACTTTCAAAGGATTTTCTATATGCGCTTCAAGAAAAAAAAGAAACGCACAAATTCATCGAAAAGATTGCCTCCATAAGCATCAATGAATTAGAAAGCAAACTGAAATCTCAAAATGAAAAGCTGACTTTTTGGATCAACATATACAACGGGTTTATCCAACATCATCTAAATCAAAATCCAGCTTATTATGATGATAAAAGAAAGTTTTTTAAGCAAGACCTGATACATTTTAGAGACAAATCCTTAAGCTTTGCAAACATCGAACACGGCATCATTAGGCGATCACAATTGGAGCTTTTCTTAGGTTATATCACTAATCCATTTGCACCGAAATATGAAAAAAAATTAAGGATAGATCATAGAGATTATCGAATTCACTTTGCCCTAAACTGTGGTGCAAAAAGCTGTCCTCCTGTTGCAATTTATTCTTCTGAAAATTTAGATCAAGAACTAGATTTTATCGCGGAAAAATTTCTTAAGAAGTTTAGTCAAATTAATGTTGAAGAAAACTTAATCACTACTACGGCCCTTTTCTCATGGTTTAGAGGTGACTTCGGAGGAGGTGAAGGGATCCGAAACATATTGGTTAAATACGGCATTGCACCAACAAAAGAAATAAGGGTGAAAACCAATCCTTACGATTGGAGTCTTTTACTTGACAATTATGTGGACATCCAACTTTAAAGCTTCAATTACTTCCAAAGCTTAATCAGTCCAAAAAGAGATCCGAGCATTGCGGCAAAGCTAACAGACGCTGGGACCCATTGTCCAAAAAGAAAATAACCTACAAAAAACAAGGCTCCGTAGATCATCACTGCTCCTAAAAACATCATCAAAATTTCTTGTGATAACCTTGAAGCATTTGCGTCTGGTTGATCTAGCAATAATAGGTCTTCCGAAGCGCCATTTTCTCGAATATAAGTTTTCCATGATCCACCAGCAGGAAGGATTTTTCTATAAAAATCCAACAAGGTGTTTTGATCGGTAGGCCTGGTCATTAGGGTCACTGAAAGCCAAACCAAAGTGGTAATCAGAACACTTAGTAGCATCCTCTCATAGGATTCCAAACTTCCTTGATAAATCAACTCAAAATAAATGGCGAGCACAAATGAAATAATCATGGCGGCTATTTCACTGTACGCATTGATACGCCACCAAAACCAACGCAGTAAAAACAATAAACCTGTCCCTGCCCCAATTTGCAATAATATATTAAAGGCTTCCATCGCATTAGTAAGAAACAAAGCCATAACAGCAGACAAAATCATCAGTATAATTGTAGATAAGCGCCCAACTGTAATTTGGGTCTTTTGAGTCGCTTCCTTGTCCATAAACCTCACGTAAAAATCGTTGACTACATAAGAAGACCCCCAATTTAAATGAGTACTAATTGTAGACATCAAGGCGGCAATCAAAGCGGCAATCACCAAACCTAAAAGCCCTTTTGGGAGCACCGTCATCATTGCAGGAAAAGCCAAATCATGAGCAATAAGATCACTTTGAACTAGAGGAAACTTAGATTGAATGTCGGATAGTTCAGGAAATAAAATCAAAGAAGCCAACGCAATCAGAATCCAAGGCCAAGGTCTCAAGGCATAATGAGCGGCATTAAAAAACATGGTAGCCTTGATTGCATCTTTTTCATTTTTTGATGACAACATCCTTTGTGCTACATAACCACCTCCTCCAGGTTCAGCTCCAGGATACCAAGCACTCCACCATTGCACAGCGATTGGTATCAAGAAAAGAGGCACTGCTACATTCCAATCATTAAAGTCTGGGAAAAAATTTGTTTTCGACGCTACATTAGGATGATTGATCAAATTAGATATTCCATCTATTTCCGGGAGATTTACTATATAAACAGCTGCAGCAACCATTCCAATCATACTAAGTATAAACTGAAAAAAATCCGTCAAGATTACCCCTCGCAGTCCTCCCAATGAAGAATAAATCACAGTTATGACCGAAACCAACAACACAGTTTGAATGGCAGACATACCGAGCATAATTGCCGAAATTTTAATACCCGCCAATAAAACTGTTGCCATAATCATGACATTGAAAAACACTCCTAAGTAGATCGCTCTAAATCCTCTTAAAAAAGTCGAAGCCTTCCCACTATAGCGCAATTCGTAAAATTCTAAATCGGTTGTGATCCCTGATCGTCTCCATAGTTTTGCATATATAAAAACTGTCGCCATACCCGTCAATAAAAAGGCCCACCAAACCCAGTTACCAGCGATCCCATCTTTTCGAATTATATCAGTGACTAAATTTGGTGTATCGGCAGAAAAAGTGGTAGCCACCATTGACACGCCTAACAACCACCATGGCATATCTCTTCCAGATAAAAAATAATCTCTGACACTTTTTCCTGCTCTGCGAGATGTCCATAATCCAATAAACATGGTTAAAGCAAAAAACAGAATTACGATTCCCCAATCTAAATTTGAAAGTGCCACGTTTTATTAAGTTAGGTTAAAACAAAATATAGATCCAATAGATGGACTAATCTCAAACAAATTAACATTATCTATCGGAGATAGAAATTAAATTGACCTCATTGTTTAAACAAAAAATGTCTAAAATGCCTCGTTTACGGTAAGATAAAAATTGAACTTTCTTTCGGCGGTTCCGATATCCAAGCGGATACAATTACGATTTTGTTTGTCAAGGATATACCTCAAACCGAGACCATAACTCCACGCCTGATAAGCTGTCTTAAAATTATTGCGTTGTTCTGGGATATGATTGACAGAATAAAAAGCAGCACCTCTAAATCGATTCCAAATTGGAAACCTAAGTTCAGACTGCAAGCTGTAAATATCAAAATTTATAAACCTTCTGTCACTCATTCCTCTTGCTCGAGCACCAGTGGAAAGATGAGCCATATCAAAAAATGGAATTCCATCAGTGGCTATGGTCAACCAAAGTTCATGCGCCAAAACCACATCCGCTCCTAAGTCTTGAAATGCTCTAAAATCTATTTCCCATTTTTGATAATCGAAATCAGATCCTAAAAATTGAGCTGATTTTTGGTATATCACTTCTGCATAAATTCCTTTTTTCGGGGCATTAATATTGTCACGATTATCAAATAACATCAAAGCCAGTAAGTTGGATTTAATCCCTCCTTGATAGCCAATCGGTCTTTCTGTATCTAACAAGCCTCCAGGTTCTATATGGGTAATATTAAAATAGTCTCCTCTAAATCCTACTCCAAAACCAAAATGCTTTTTAAAAAATCTGGTTGCGCTAAACTCCAATCGAGGAAATGTTACTTCATAAAGTTCCAAAACATCTTTTTGAGTCCTTGGACCTACACCAAAATAATTGTAGAAATATCGATAAAAACCAAGCTCCCCTTTATAACGATATTTTTGGGAATGACTATAAATCTCATAAGGTGCGTAAAGCAAAATTTGATTTTTCAAGGTATATGCCGCACTATAGAGTATTTGAGATTTTCTTTGTGATTCTGGCGCAGAGTTCTTTTTAAAAGTAAATATCCCAGCAGCTCCTAAAGAGAGGCTTGTCTCGGGGAGATAAAAAACAATGGGTATAAACCTATTCTTGGTTTCATAACCACTTAAACTATCTTTTATGGTGCTTTCTTGGGCATTCGCCGAATGGCGACCAATCAAAACAAAAACTAGAAGTAATCCTAAATAAAAATTTCTATTCTTCCTCACCCATTTGGTTTCGTGAACGCAAATCATCAAATACTGCATTAAGATGCCACATTTCATCCAATGTCTCATCTAAATAAATGTCTAGATGTGGAATACGTCTTACGTGCTTCTTAATTCGGTGGACTAATCCAGTCTTTAAACGCCACATATTCTTTCTTAGTCTTTGAAGCACCTCTGATTTATTATCTGCATTAAAAACACTGATATATATTTTTGCAATGCCTAAATCTGGACTCATTCTTACGTTTGTTACTGTAACTAAAGCTCCACCATATATATAGCTACCTTCTTGCAAAAGGACCTGACCAAAATTTCTTTTGATCAATTCACCTATCTGTAGTTGTCTTTTTGATTGCTTTGCCATGTCTAAATTGTGCACAAAAATACACTACATAATTATCTTGTGTAAAATTTTGGCGGATTGAATAAATACCAATCTACATATCTCAATAGTTCCATCGAATACCTAAAAGGTGTTGGGCCTACCCGTGCCGAAATTTTAAAAAAAGAATTAAACGTGTTTACCATAGGTGATCTACTGTTTATATACCCTTTTAGATATGTTGATCGAACAAAATTTCATTTGATAAAAGATATCACTCAAGAAGGTCAGCTGGTACAGGTAAAAGGTAAATTAATTAGTCACGAACTCATACAAGGAAAGCGCCAAAAAAGACTAAGTGCACTTATAAAAGGAAGTTCAGGTTTCTTAGAATTGGTTTGGTTCCGTGGTGTTAAATGGGTACAAGATTCCTTGAAAGAAGGCGAAGAGTACGTAGTCTATGGTCGTGTATCCATCTATTCTGGAAAAAAGAGCATTCCTCATCCAGAAATGGAACTATTGATAAAAGCTCAAGGAAAACAGGCCAAAAATTTGGATCCCGTTTACCATAGTACCGAAAAATTAAATGCGCGAGGACTAGATTCTAAAGCCCGTCGTAAACTGATAAAAAATCTTTTCGAGAAAATCAGTCAGAAAGATATACCGGAGAATCTTCCGGACTATCTCTGTCAAAAACTAAAACTTTGTTCCAGAGCTCAAGCTATAAAATGGATACACTTTCCACCAGATGAGAAACACCAAAAAATTGCCGAGGATAGAATAAAGTTTGAAGAGCTCTTTTATTTACAGATGAGATTACTTCAATCCAATCAATTAAGAAAGCAAACCATTTTAGGTGCTCCTTTTGGCAAAGTTGGAGAGCATTTTAATCGATTCTATACCGAAAAACTTCCGTTTGAACTGACAGGTGCACAAAAAAGGGTAATCAAAGAAATAAGATTTGATCTCGGATCAGGAAAACAAATGAATCGACTTTTACAAGGCGATGTGGGCAGTGGAAAAACGATGGTGGCTTTGTTGACCATGCTCATAGCTAAGGATAATGGATTTCAAGCTTGCCTCATGGCACCAACTGAGATTTTGGCACAACAACATTATCAATCTCTTTTAGAGTATTTGGAAGGAATGAACATTCGGGTTGCTTTCCTTAGCGGAACGGTAAAGGGTAAAAAAAGAAAAGAACTATTGGTGCTTCTTCATAAAGGAGAAATAGACATTCTAGTGGGGACCCATGCACTAATAGAAGACCCTGTGGTATTTAAAAATTTAGCCTTGGCCATTATTGATGAACAACATAGATTTGGCGTGGCTCAACGTTCAAAACTTTATGATAAAAACAAACGCTTTACGCCACATGTCTTGGTTATGACTGCCACACCAATCCCAAGAACATTAGCAATGACCTACTATGGTGATTTAGATGTGTCAGTGATAGATGAACTTCCACCAGGTAGAAAAGAAATAAAAACAGTTCACAAACGCGAAAACTATAGGCCACAGTTAATTCAATTTTTACATTCTGAAATAAAAAAAGGAAGACAGATCTATGTTGTTTTTCCTTTGATAGAAGAATCCGCCAAACTTGATTTACAAAATCTGAACGATGGATATGAAGAACTCCTTCATTTTTTTCCAAGACCTCAATTTCAAATCAGTGTAGTACATGGCAAAATGAAACCTCAAGATAAAGATGCAGAAATGCAAAGGTTTGTCGAAGGCAAAACCAATATCATGGTGGCGACAACCGTAATCGAAGTTGGGGTCAATGTCCCAAATGCAAGCGTTATGATCATCGAAAACACCGAACGCTTTGGTCTTAGCCAACTCCACCAATTAAGAGGTCGTGTTGGTAGAGGCGCGGAACAATCATTTTGTATTCTGATGTCTTCTAACAAATTATCTAAAGAAGCTCGCGAACGAATTTCAACAATGGTAAGAACCAATAATGGATTTGAAATTGCCGACGCGGATTTAAAATTGAGAGGTGCCGGAGACATTATGGGAACTCAACAAAGCGGAACTGTCGATTTAAATCTAGTAAATCTTGTAACAGACACACAAATATTAGAAACCGCAAGAAATATTGTGATCAAAATCTTAGATAAAGACCCTCAACTCACGAGTGCCATTCATGAACCAATCACAAGCTTTGTGCGACATCAAAAATTGGTAAGAAAGGATTGGGGTCGAATTTCTTAAAATAAATAATGGTAAGATATTTGACATTTAAGAATAAGTGAATGTCAGATTCTAAATGTCTTTATTAAGATATAAAGAGAGTTTAACATTTTTTTTTTGCACTTTTTGATGTGAAAACTGATTTTTAAAAGCGTTTAATAGATATTACTTAACAAGTAAATTAATCACCATGATCATCCTGACAATTTCCTTGATTATGTTGCTGGTATTTGGCGACAAAATAATCGAGCAGGCTTAGTCAAATAAGCGTTCCAAAAGTAGAAAAGGACAATTCGTTTAAATGAATTGTCCTTTTTTCATTTAACTTATGGTGAAAAGAATCTCAAATTGCGACCAATTTTCTTTTACCTGTCTTTTCTCTTTCAGATATCTCTTTCAGGGCAAATCATAGGAATTGATCTACTTCAGGGTCAGAAAAGTGTTGAGATACCATTTGAGCTAAAAAGTGGTTTTATTATTCTCAAGGTTAAATACAACAACTTCCTTCCGCTCAACTTTATTTTAGATACTGGTGCAGAACATACCATTCTTTTTGACAAAGATCTCAATGACCTATTCGGAATACCCTATGATAAAAGGGTCGAAATCATGGGAGCCGATTTAAGTCAAAAAATGTTTGCTCTGATTTCTAGAAACATTCCAATAAAATTGGAAAATGGAGTCACCGTAAATCGTGACATTATAGTTCTTGAGGAAGATCATCTCAAACTGGACGAGATTACTGGGCTTTCAATAGATGGTATAATCGGAGGTACTTTTTTTAAAAATTTGATTGTTGATTTTAACTATTCTAAAAGCAAAGTGACCTTCCATCATCCAAGTCATTTTGAATATGATCAATTGAAAAATTATAAGCTTGTTCCATTGGAAATTATCAACAACAAACCCTATGTCCACGCTGAAGTATTTTTCTCATCTGAAAATCAATCACAACTCAAATTTTTATTGGACACGGGCGCGAGTCTACCAATGTTATTACATTCTGATATTGACTCAAGTCTCCATCTTCCCAATACTGTTATCCCCGGAAATTTAGGGCAAGGTATCGGAGGAAAACTGCAAGGATTTGTAACTAAAATAGAGGGTGTCCAACTTGCTGATTTCGATTTTTACAAACCCATTTGTTTTTTCCAAAAATGGGATCGCTATTTATTCCCAGAAATCAGGGTAGAAAGAGATGGTATCATCGGAACAGATATCTTATACCGGTTTGATCTCGCAATCGACTATCTAAATCAAAAACTATTTTTAAAACCTAACAAGCAATTTAAAAGAAAATTTAATTACGATAAAAGTGGGTTGGTGATTTATGCCTTTGGGTCCAAACTAAATCAATTTTATGTAAAAAAAGTCTTGCCCGATTCCCCGGCTGATTTAGCCGGCATAATGCAAGGTGATGAAATTTTAAAAATTGCATGGAGAAGCACGAAATCGATGAGTTTAAATAAAATAACCAATCATTTGAGCAAAAAAGAAGGAAAAAATATCCGCATGACTATTCGGAGAAACGATGCTAAAATGAAAGTTGAATTCAAGCTAATTGACTTTTTTGAGCCAAAAAGCATCAATTAAGCTTATTTGGTTTAAAATTTGCCCAAATTTGGGGTGCGATGGATTGTAGATTACACTATATAATTCTATTTTTGCAGTCCATTTTTAAGAACTAAACAAAATAATATGTTCGCAATTGTTTCAATAGCTGGTCAGCAGTTTAAAGTCGAGAAAGATCAAGAGATCTTTGTCCACCAGTTAGATGCAAAAGAAGGCGACAAAATCACATTTGACGATGTGCTTTTGGTCGGCAACGGAGAGAGTACTTCAATAGGAAATCCAAACGTAAAAGGTGCATCTGTAACTGCTTCTGTATTAGGTCACCAAAAAGGTGATAAAGTAATCGTTTTCAAAAAGAAAAGAAGAAAAGGT
>JAHDHU010000020.1:12056-42822 GCA_020631135.1 Saprospiraceae bacterium
AGGTGTAGGTAGTACGGACAACGGACGTGACAGTAATCCTAAGTTTCTTGGCGTAAAAATTTATGGTGGCCAGTTTGCCAAGGCTGGAAATATTATCGTAAGACAAAGAGGTACTAAATTTCACCCAGGAGACAATGTTTACATGGGTAGAGATCATACCCTTCATGCAGCAATTGACGGTAATGTTGTTTTCTCCAAAAAAAGATTGAATAGAACTTTTGTAAGCATACAAGGTGATATCAACGCCATAGAAAAGGCTGTAAAACCTAAAAAGAAAGCGGCTCCTAAGAAAGCTGAAGCACCAAAAGCTGCAGCAGCTCCTGTAGCTCCAGCAGCTCCTAAGGCTAAAGAGAGTGGCAAACCTGATGATTTAAAAAAGATCGAAGGCGTTGGACCTAAAATCATGGAACACCTTAATAATGGTGGATTAATGACTTTTGCCGATGTTGCCTCTGCTTCTGTTGATCAATTACAAGAAATTTTGAATAACGCTGGCAAACGATACCAGATGCACAACCCAACTACTTGGCCGATGCAAGCAAAAATGGCTGCTGATGGCAAATGGGAGGAACTAGAAAAGTGGCAAGATGAAAATGATGCTGCTAAAATCAAAAATTCGGAAGAAGAATAATTCCTTGTTCTAAGACATAAAGAAAAAGCCCGGACGTTTACCGTCTGGGCTTTTTTTATAGGGTTAAAATGAATTGGTTTTATTTTCCCAAATTTTACCAAAACTCGATTTGCCATAACAAAAGAAATATCATTCCACTTTTCTAAATTCAGCAAACAAACCAGTAAAGTGACAGCTTTACGTCAAATAGCGACTAAAAAACAGTTTGATTCTATCTTTTCCTAATTGGCATTTCTTCTCGCTTATTCTTACTTTACCAAGTAGAGAACAAGATGAAATTACTTCATATCATATTTTTCCTAACGACTTTGACCCTTTCAGGAATAATCAATGGACAGGAAAACACGGCACTTTTATGTTCTGATGGGATTGACAATGATGAAGATGGACAAATAGATTGTGAAGACTCTGAATGTTTAAACATTCCAAATAATGGCTGCTCTACTTGTTTTGCTTCGGGTTTGTCTTTTGCTGATACTGTTTTATGTGCCAACATTACTTGCGATGTAAATACTCATCCTGATGCTTTTACCACTCTTGGAATCGCAGATTTCCTAAACGTTAATGGCAATACTTACCTAAGTTTAGGAGAAAAGGGCTTCATTTGTCTCGGATTTCTAGACAATCTTTTGGTTAATTCTGGGAATACAGATCCAGACCTTTGGATATTCGAGGTGGGACCTGCGGTCGAATCTTCCCAAATTGATCTTAGACCTTTTGACGAAGTAAGCAAGATGATGTTAGAATCCAATGGAATCATTGACGCAGATGGGGATGGTTATTATCCATTCGGAATTGTAGCCGGCTCCACCTCCTCCATTGACATAGATCAGATTGCATCTGGATTTTCTTTTGCTGAATTAAAATTTGACGCAGTTAAAATAACTGACCTATTTGGTGATTGCGAAGCACTAGTAACCACACCTGGTTCGGATATAGATGCCGTTTGCGCGCTCTCGTCAATAGAAGTTGATTGCCTCGGTGAATTAGGTGGTACAGCAGTTCTCGATGAATGTGGAGAATGCTTAGAACCAACTGATCCTAATTTTAATGAGTCTTGCAGCGATTGCGCAGGTATCCCTAATGGAAATTCGATCATTGACGAATGTGGAGAATGTGCAGACCCTAACTCTATGGACTTTAACTCGTCATGTACAGATTGTTTAGGAATCCTAAATGGTACCGCAATTTTAGACATTTGTGGAATTTGCTTAGAACCCAACGATCCCCAGTTTAACCTTTCCTGTTACAATGAATGTAATGTTTACATTCCCAATGTATTTTCTCCTAATGGTGATGGACAAAATGAAGAGTTTAAAATCTTCAACGGAGAAGAAACCGAGGGGATCATTAATTCCTATCAAATTTATGATCGTTGGGGCGAACTACTTTTTGAATCCCAAAACTTTGAATTCAATTCTGTTGATAATTGGTGGACAGGTCTTTTTAAAAAGAAGGCTTTAATGCCTGGAGTGTATACTTATCGCATCATAATAGAATTTGACTTTATCGGACCTAAAGAATATCTAGGTACCGTTACACTTCTTAGATAAATACGAAGTTTTCGCATTCGCGAATGCGGTATCAAACACCTACTCCGATTAGAGCTTAGTATGCTTTGGCAAATAAAACTCTTTGTTTGCTTGGTTTTCCAGAATAAACACATTTACCTTCTTCCAAAACAGAATCGTTCGGGATACACCTGATAGATGCCTTTGTTAATTCTTTGATTTTGTCTTCCGTTTCTGGGGTACCATCCCAATGAGCTTGTACAAATCCTCCTTTGTTTTCAATGGCAGATTTAAAATCCTCAAAATTGTCAACACTAGTGGTATGGTCACTTCTAAATGCTTTGGCTTTGGCCAACAAATTATTTTGAATCTCTCCCAATAAGTCAGCAACATATTTTACTACCCCATCGATAGCTACACTTTCTTTAGATTTAAGATCTCGACGAGCGACTTCCACCACATTATTTTCCAAATCCCTTTTACCAATCCCTACCCTCACAGGAACACCTTCCATCTCATATTGAGCAAATTTAAATCCAGGTCTTTTCTTTTCATCACGATCGATTTTTACTCTGATTCCTTGAGCTTTCAAGGCTGCGCTTAATTTATCTGCGTGCTCCATAATTACTGGATCAGGCTTTGGTATTGGAATAATTACCACTTGCGTTGGAGCTAATTTGGGAGGTAAAACCAATCCCTCATCATCAGAATGCGTCATAATGAGACCACCTACCAATCTAGTAGAAACCCCCCAAGAAGTTGCCCAAACATGTTCTTCTTTATTATCCCTATTTAAATATTTTACATCAAATGCTTTCGCAAAATTTTGACCCAAAAAGTGAGATGTTCCAGCTTGTAAGGCTTTTCCATCTTGCATGAGTGCTTCGATGGTGTAGGTTTCTAATGCACCCGCAAATCTTTCGGATTCTGTTTTAGCTCCTTTAATGACAGGCATTGCCATATAATCTTCCGCGAATCGAGCATAAACCTCATGAATCATTTTAGCCTCTTCTACAGCCTCTTCACTTGTTGCATGAGCCGTGTGTCCTTCTTGCCATAAAAACTCAGCCGTCCTAAGAAACGGTCTTGTTCTCATTTCCCACCTTACAACATTTGCCCATTGATTTATCAATAAAGGCAGGTCACGATAAGATTTAATCCAGTCTTTATAAGTATTCCAAATTATCGTTTCTGAAGTCGGTCTTACAATGAGTTCCTCTTCCAATCGGGCAGAAGGGTCTACTACCACTCCAGAACCGTTTGGATTGTTCATTAATCTATGATGAGTCACCACGGCACACTCTTTCGCAAAGCCTTCTACATGATCTGCTTCCTTAGACAAAAAGCTTTTCGGAATAAATAGTGGAAAATAGGCATTTACGTGCCCGGTATCTTTAAACATACCATCTAAGACAGATTTCATATTTTCCCATATTCCAAAGCCTAAAGGTTTAATAACCATACAACCACGCACTGCAGAGTTCTCTGCAAGTCCTGCCTTACGTACGATATCATTATACCATTTAGAATAATCTTCTGATCGAGGGGTAATTTCTTTAGCCATAAGATATATTATTTGGCATATTCCGATAAAAGACTGCCTTTTAGTTAATAAAAATTTAATGGAATAAAAAAAGGAACCTAAGCTCCTGTTTTTGTGTCTTAATAGTGTATTTACGATGTAAAGACATCTTAAAACTAACTTAACAGTCTTAAGGATCATTTTAATCTTCTTTTAACTGTTTATCCGATGCAAAAGTAATAAATTGCAGTATAGGATTTAAGAGAGTCGCATTGATAAAGATTTTAAAAATTACGACCATGAAAATTAATTATTTCAGTTACCTCACAAGCTTACTTTTAGTTTTTGGATTGAGTTTGAATCTTTCAGCTCAGTTTGATCAACTTTATTACAATCCAGATGAAGATGGATCTTTATATGAAGAATATGAAGAGGACTTCTATGAAGACGATGTATACGCAGAGGATGATGATGAATATGAATATTTTGATGATTATGATTATGAGTACTCATCGAGAATCAGAAGATTTAACAGAAGTAATTCTTTTGGATACTATTCACCAGTATACGTAAATAGATATTTCTACAATGTTAATGACTTTTACAATCCTTATGATCCATACTCATTTGGTGGCACCAATATCTATGTAACTTTTGGAGGATTCAATTCATTCAATAGAAACCGAAGATGGAATAGATGGAACAACGGATGGTATGGTTACAACAGATGGAATAATTGGAACAACTACGGATGGAACAATGCTGGCTGGGGTGGATACGGCGGAGCTTATGGCGGCGGATTCGGAGGTGGTGGTTTCGGTGGCTCTTACGCCAACGGATGTCCTCCTGGAATTTTCGGAGGTGGAGCTAGATCTGTAAATGTAAATAACAATACAGGTGGTTCTGCAGTAAACTACGGTTCCAGAAGATATGGCTCTGCGACATCTTCCTCTACAGGAAGAAGAACTTCTCCAAGAGTATCAGGAACTCAAAGAGGAGATTCTTATAGAGGTGGATCAAGAGGTGTAAGCTCAAGATCAACAACTGGCGATAGACCAAACAGCAGCTATAGCAGATCTACTTCAAGAGGTACTTCTTCAAGTGCAGATTCTAAAAGAGGTACATACAGAAAATCAGGTTCTTCGAACAGCTCAGTAAGAAAGAGTTCTAGTAGAAGCTCTAGATCTAACTATAATAAGTCTTCATCGAGAAGTTCAAGATCTAGTTACAATAGATCCAATAGCAGAAGCAATAGATCTTCGATGAGAAGTTCAAGTCCTTCTAGATCTTCTTCACGAAGTTCAAGCTCACGATCTTCTTCACGAAAAGGTAGGTAGTCCTACCCTCACGACATACAAAAGGTGGATAACATTTAGTGATCCACCTTTTTTTTTGACTTATTTTTATTCCATTTTAAACTTACATCATGCAAAGATCAATTTATCTGTCCCTGATATTTAGTTTATCTACTTATTTCGTTTTTGGTCAAAACTATAGTGAAGTTCTACGTTACTCTCAGTTAAATCCCGGAGGTACTGCGAGAGTAATGGGTGTCGGAGGATCTTTTGGAGCCATGGGAGGAGATTATGGTGGTGTTACTATCAATCCTTCTGCTCTTGGCAACTATTGGATTTCTGAATTCACTATCTCGCCTTCTTTTACATTGATCAATTCAGATGCTCAATTAAACAACGGAAGTGCCAACAATGAATTTGACGCGAAAGTCAATCTTGATAATTTAGGTGTTGTGTTTGCCTCTTCACCTTGGGCCGAAGCATGGGAAAGTACCAGTTGGACTTTGGGATACAATAAGTTGGCGAACTACAACGAAACCTTTGCATTTCAAGGATCTACCAATGGTTCAATAATTACTAGATACCTAGAACTAGCAAATGGCAACGACCCATCTCAATTAGATAATTATGAAGCCGGATTGGCTTATGATGTAGGAGCCATTTTTGATCCAGACGGATTTAATATTTATGATGCCGACTTTGATACTAGAAACACGGTAGTCAACAAAGGACAGACGATCGAACGTTCTGGTGGAATGAGTGAATTTGTAATTGGTTGGGGAGCGAATTATAAAAGAAAACTAAACATAGGTGCCACGTTTGGCATTCCCATTGTGAGATTTGAAGAATCCAAGTTGTATGAGGAAGATGACGATAATAATGAAATACCTGTTTTTAACCGTCATACTTTTTCAGAGTTTACTAAGACGGAAGGAGCTGGGGTTAAATTTAGTCTAGGAGCCACATATAAAGTAAATCAAAACATCAGAGTAGGATTGGCTTATCATAGTTCTTCGATCTTATTCTTACAGGATTCTTTCGAAACGGTTAGTTTTTATGATTATACTTTTAATGGAATTAACGAATCATTTGATAGTAGATCACCTCAAGGTGTTTTTGACTATAGTGTAAAAACCCCAAATCGAATGATCGGAAGTTTCGGATATATATTTAGAAAAAATAAAGTTGCGGGTTTTCTAAATGCTGATGTCGAATTGATCAATTACGCCAATAGTTCTTTTAATTTGACAAGGTCTAGTCAATCTACGCAGGCAGATGCAGATTATGAAACCATCTTAAACAACTTGATAGAGACAGAACTTGCAAACGCCCTTAACATTAGACTCGGTGGAGAATTGGCGTCTGGTAAATTTAGATTTAGAGCTGGTTTAGGCTTAAATCAATCACCGTTTAAAAGCGATGGAAAGAGCTTTGAAAATGTGTATTCTGCTGGCTTTGGGATAAAAGGGGAAAAGTTCTATATAGACTTTGGAACCCGTTTGATTCAAAATCAATTTGGCTACATTCCATATCTATTGGACGATCCTGGGCAAGAACAAGTGGTTCAGGTCGACCTAACCAAATTGGAATTTTTGATAACTGGTGGTGTTTCGTTTTAGACTGTTAGATGCTAGATGCTAGATGTTAGATGTTAGACTGTTAGACTGTTAGATGGTTAGACGGTTAGACGGTTAGACGGTTAGACGGTTAGATGTTTATCTAGAATTATTTAACACGAAAACTAACCAAAGGCTGGGATTTTTTACCCTCTGAAACGACGATATGGGTAAGTCCTCTAAATCGATTAAGTTTAAAATCTGCAACGTGGATATTTCCCTTTCTTTTAAACTTGATTCTTTTATCACCCTTGTCTTTTATAGCATATAGAGTTTTCGAAGGTGGCAATGCCATCACAATCGACAAAAGACTGTCGGCAGGAAAGATAGATTCATCAACCTCTTGAATTCCTGCTTTTACTGCACCCATTCTATATTGAGCATATGATTTGTACCAGTACATCTTTTTTGACCATGACTTTAAATCCATTGGCACATCCAATAGCTGCCATTTATCCTCTTCAGGAAGATGAGATTTTATAAACTGAGCAGGAGGCATCATAAAAAAACCTCGGTGACCAGCACCCTCTCCCTCTATGGACCAGGTTACATCAAACAAATGCCAATCACCATTTATTTTGGCAGCGTTCCATGCATGATCGGTACTTTTAGGGACACGATTCATTTGCTCAGGATTAGTTCGACTATAACCGGTTATAAATTCTGCTTCTATTCCCACCTCTACCAACATCGCCTGAAATATCCAAGAAAAATCCTGGCAAATGCCTTTCTTTTTGCGCAAAGCATTGGTCATAAATTTTTCAATCTGGACTTGGCGGTTCTTTTGGATTTCGGTTTGGTTTTGTCCTTTTATCCTTTTACCTCCTTTGACATTGCTTTTCATAGCACGTTTAAGTGCCTTGTGGTCATAGGTCATATTGGATGCTAACCAAGTAAAGATCGCCCTGGCTTTAGATTTTTCATCATCGTAAGGTTCTGCCAATGTGTTTGCCGCAGCTATATAATCTGTATTAAATTTTACGCTTTTCGCGAATGCATCAATCTCGGCAAATTCTTGTGCTTTAGCACCATAAGAAAGGAATCCAAAAAGCAATAATAATATAGATGTTCTCATGAGTTTATATAAGTTGAAATATAGACGTAATTAAGTATAAATAAAGTTAATCCTTCGCCTCAGTTTTTTATTGAGTTGATTTAAATTTTCGATACAGCAGTGAGATTAAAATTAAAAGCAGCATCGTTGCTCCGATTGCGATTGCAAGTCCTTTCGGAAAAACTGAAAAGAGTGGATTATCATCGCCGATTTGGATAAGTCCTGCCCAGTAATATGGATGCGATCTCAGTTTATCAGCAGAAGCTAAATATTCTAATTTACTTTGTCTTAGAGATGAAGATTTACTTTGTCCCTTTTTCAAATTTCTGTACATACCTTTTACAATCTGAGAAGAAGCATAATCATCCAATGCCCATAGACTGGATTGCAAAGATTTGACTCCGGCCTCAAAAAATCCTCGGCTTAATGTTATGGCACCCTCTCCTTCTTTCAATTCGCCTTGAGCGGTATTACAAGCACTTAATACTACCAATTCCGGTCTTGTGTTGAGGTTTTTGATATCATAATTGGTCAAATAACCGTCGCTAAAATGAATCTCACTTAAAAGTGGATCTTCAGTATTTAGACAAGCATGGGTTGCCAAATGAATAATCGGGAAATCTTTGATGTTATCAAGAAGGTCTGCTTTCGTTGTTGAGGATGATCCGATAAATTCTCCTTCAAAGTTGGTGGATAGATAATTGAGTTCTTCTTTGGCAAAAGGCAACTTACCCAATGATGCAATATCACAAGACCTACTTTCCGCAGGTGGACCCTGAAATTCAGGAGCCAAGCAAAGTATTTGATTATTTTCTACAGCATTGGATTTTTGCGCGTTCAAAAACTGTTCAATCGCATAGTAGTAGGAAAAATTATAATCTTCGATTGCAAAGTATTCGAGGCCATTTTTTTGGAGCCGTAAACTTTCGAAAGGCAATTGATTTAATTTTCCATCAGGTATGATGATCAACTTTTCCTTATCGGAAAAATAATTTAAAATTGGGTTTAGGATAGATTGAGCATTCCCCCATAAGAGGGTTGAAATCACAACTGAGAGCAAGATCAACACCCATGGCATTAAGTAAATTTGGATCTTGGTCATTTGATGGTGCCTTACTGATTAGTTCAATATAATTTTTAAGCAATTCCTTATCAAGCTTACATTTTTTAAAAGCAGCTCTTGATTTATCAATCGCAAAAACGTAGAGATCTGAAGGTGAAGCAAAATACTCTAGTACCAGATCATTGTGATCTAACAAATTTTTGATCTCTTCAATTTGAATAGAACTTGTTAAATCATTTTTGTAATCGAAATATTCTGGGTATTCAGATTTCAATTTAGAATTTAGAATAGTGAGTTGTTCTTGCGATTCGAATACCGCATTTTCATATTCCAGTATTCTCAGAGAATCTCCATCATCTTTTAATTTTTCTTCGCTCAGCAATTTTGAATAATACGAGACGCTGCTCGTTAGATCACTTTCTTTCTCTATCAACTCTTCCGGAAGGGATGAGGAAAGCAAATTGAATTTGTTTTCAATGGATTCGAATAGAATGCTAGATTTGTTCTTTTCGATTACTGCAAAAATTTTGTTGAGTAATTCTTCTGTAGGTTCCATTTGGTAACAATGGTATAAAAATTCAATTGTTTCGGTATAAATCGGGTATGCCTTTTCGGCAACGAAGAACTTTGAGCCATCGACAAGGTACGAACGTCTCATCTGATCTAGCAATCCAACTGTAGCCATATACGCGTTGATAGCAACCTCTTTTTTAGAGGCATCGCCATTTTCTATGTAGACACGCTTAGCTGTTTGAGATTTTTTTTGGAGTAAAGAAAGTGCTTCGGGAAACTCCGTGTAATTCTTGAAAGTCGGGTTTAGATTTAAATCACTGGAGAGTGCATCATCAAAAAATTGCAAGCCTTCGTGGAAGGCTTGCAATGCTTTATCTAATGAATCTTGTTCTAAATATAGATCTCCTATGTTATCATGGATCAAAGGAATAAAAGCAAATTCTTTATCCGTTTCGTAATCCTCTGTCGCCAACTCCAAAGAAATGTCAAAATGCTCTTTTGCTTTTTCGTATTCTTTTAAGGCTTGATAATACTTGCCATAGAGTCGATAGGTGCGGTGTTTACGGTATGGGTTGCTTTCATTTAGCGTCTTGGCAGATTTTAAATTGTCCAATACACTAGATAGATTCTTCAATCCCAAATTTGCTAAACCCAACCTTTGTATTAGATCAATTTCAAAATTACTTTTTTCAAAAATTAAGCCATGGTTTTTCTCTAAAGCCTTTAGTATCAAAAATTTCGCAGAATTAAATTCTTTCTTTCTCAAGTGAATTTTCGCCAATGATGATAAACTTTTCACTAAAAGTTGATCAATATCACTAACTGCAACATTCGAATCTATATAATGAGCAGGTTTTAATAAATCTATGCCAATTTTCAAAAATCTTTCAGATTGTTCAACATCACCGACAACATAATGGCCGTTTCCTAAGTTGAAGTATATTATTGCAAGATCATAAGGCTCAAATTCTTGCATTTTTTCAATTTCTAGTGATTTGAAATAATTCTTGATTGACTCCGAATAATTTCCTTTAATACTTTGCAGTAAAGCTAAATTATTAAATATTGAACCTTTCATTTGCGAATTACTATCCAAACTGACACTTAATTCTAAACTACTTAAAACTGATTTTTGGAAATTGTACAAATCGCGATTTTCAATATAAAAACTACCCAAAATCATTTTAGCTCTGATTTGAAGTTTCAAATCCTCTTCGTCCTTCGCTAAATCATGAATTCGGTTTAAATGAAAAATAATTTCCTCATAGGATGGAATTTCTTTTGGCGAAAGACTATTCAAAGAATCGAATAATTCTTGTGATCTGTTTTGAGACTGCAGCTGATAAATTATCATGGCCCCAATCAAAAACACCAGAATTATTCGTTTTGAAATCATTTCATCAGTTTGACAATCTCAGAAACATTCTTGGATTGCATATGTATGAAAAGAATTCCCGAAGGTATTTCTGATTTTTTAATACTATTTATTATTTGGGCTTCTCCATATTCTTGCCCTCTTAAAACAACTTGACCAGAAGTAGAATACACTGTGTAAAATATTTGAGTCTCAGAAAGACTGCGGTTTTCAATAGATCCTTCATCATCAAATCCTCCTGACTGACCAAAAGTTGTGTGACATGGTCCATGCAAAATCACATTTTCTTCCAAATCGCATATTTCGGAATTAGAAATATTATCATGGACGATACCGACAAAATCTGAAGGCTCACATTGGTTCGCAAGAATAAAGTTATTATCACTCAGACAATATAATCCATAAGTTTGATCCAAATAGTATGAACTCATTCCATGATAACAATCTATCATTGGAAAACAAATCCTTACTTGATATCCTTCTAGAATGAATCTATCATCTTTTTCAATATAAACTGGTTCT
This sequence comes from Saprospiraceae bacterium, assembly GCA_020631135.1. Lineage (GTDB taxonomy): Bacteria > Bacteroidota > Bacteroidia > Chitinophagales > Saprospiraceae > JAHDHU01. The sequence continues at coordinate 23,159 of JAHDHU010000020.1, forward strand.
AGGTGAAAATCTGATATAGGATGGTATTCATTATCGAAGCCGATGTAAAGATCACATGGAAAAATGGCCACTCCTTCATTATCAAATTGAAGATCTGGAGACAAGTAAAGAAAGACGCAATCTATATTTTCAAGATCTCCACCTCCACCTCCACTGTTTTTATCCTTGTTTGCAAAAAGGCCTTGCCCAAAACCAAGTTGCGACACAAATAAAAAAACAATAACAAATTTCAATTTAGATTTAATAACACTCATAACAACGATTTTTTAAAGTATGTATTAATAATATATCATCCATACATACGGGATAAACAAATAATGTAATCAATTCATCTAAAGAAAAAATCTAATTTTTCTTTTTGATTACAAATTATTCTTGAAGGGTATATAACAAAAACTACACTAAGGTGCTGTTTGAAGATAATAGATTTTCTAATTTGCCAATAAGTATTGGAAATATTTGGTGGTAAATTGACAAATATCTGACTTTGCCCTGCACCTAACCAAAATGAGAAAAGTATGATGGAAAACGAGTTAATCCAAAAACTGAAGCATGGTAGCATTCACGAAAGTGAAAATATTTTTAGATCACTTTATAAGGATCATTACGAAATGACCAAACAGTTGGTTTTAAAAAATAACGGCACACTTGAAGATGCGAAAGATGTTTTTCAAGAAGTAATTATCGCTTTTTACCATAAAGCCAAACAAGAAGATTTTGAGCTAAGTTGTAAGGTATCAACCTTCCTTTATGCAATGTCACGCAATCAATGGCTAAAACGTCTGAGAGATCGCAAACGAATTGTCAATATGGTAGATACTGCTTCTTTTGATATTGCAATAGAAGACAATTGGCAAGATGACACAGAATATTCAGAACATCAAATTGCAATAGCGGAACTGCTAAAAAATTCGGGAGAAAGGTGTCTGAAGATTCTAAAGGCCTTCTATTTTGAAAAAAAATCCATGAAGAAAATAGCCGAAAATCAAGGGTACTCTTCTGAACAAATCGCCAGAAACCAAAAAGTCAGATGCATGAAAAAGATAAAGGCTGCGGTTATGCAAAATGAAAACTATAAAAACTATCTCCTTGAAATGAAATTTTAAAGGAAGCAAAAGATAAATTATGACCAAAGAGCAAATTGACATTCTTTTAGACAAATACGTAAATAATACCCTAAGTGCTAAAGAAGAAATTCAGTTCAATGAAATTCTTGATAATATCCCAGAATTGAAACGTGATTTAAAAATTAGACAAGACATCGCACAAAGCATGAATTATTTAGGAAATAAAGAATTAAAGAATCTTCTTGACAAAATACACCTTGAAGAATTTGGAAACGAGCAAGTCGACCTTACTCCGAAATCGAAAAATTGGATCATCTATCTAATTGGTGGAATTATTCTTCTTGGGATTTTAGGTGTGTTTTTACTCAATACCAACACCCAATCTGCAGAAAGCCAATCACCAGAAAATCTATATGCTGAATATTTCGAACCTTTTGTTCCATCTTCACAAACCAGAGGCGAAAACGCAGAAAAAATATTAGAAACATTTTATGAAGCTTATCAAGATAAAAACTACGCGAAAGCCCTAAATGTCATTAAGCCAATTTTGAATGAACAGGAAAATCAAGTTTTACTTTTAGCTTCAATTTCTGCAATACAAAGTGACAATCATAATCTGGCGCAAAAATTATTAGATCAAATATTAGATTCAAAAGACTACTACTTTACGGACCACGCCAACTGGTACAAAGCCTTGAGTTTTTTAAAACAAGAAAAAAATAAAGAGGCGAAAGACTTGTTAGAAGAACTGAGTCAAGATTCTGATGCAGATCATCATTTGGAAGCAAAAAAACTGATGGAGAAAATATAGATTGTCGGAGGTAACACCCTACATCTTCAAAAGGCAGTGAAGGATGTATGTATTATTGCGAACGGCGATGGCGGGATCAGTAGAAGATATTGATCCCGTTTTTTTGCTAAATCTAAAACATTGTTTTCTCGTATGTTCATTTTTTGCAATTGCCAAAAAAAATAACCAAAAAACGCTTGGACAGCTAATCCGCTCCGCGTACCTGTCCGCCAACGCTTTTATTAAAACAAAGGTTTCAGACCCTATCAGACGTTAAGCTAGCTCTCATTGGATTGAAAAAATGCAAAAACTCATCACTGCGTACTTCTGACAGTTTGCATTTTTTATCGCAGCTTTCATTTTGATGGTTCCTAATTCGAAGACAAGGTCGTCAATTATGTCTTTCTATTTGGACGATCAAGTATATTTGAAATGAAGGTTTCCTGACCAGTCGGCCGTCAGGCAGGCTCTCATTAATTTATTGGTAAAAATATAAATTAAACAAAATCGGGAAGCCATATAGCTTCCCGTTAGGAAATAGTAGTAGAGAGTCATTTCCCAAAAAATGCCTAAAAAACAAATGTTCGTAAGTGGTTAACAAAGCTGTGTTTCATATTTTCAGCAGCAACCATGGCCAGTTCGTAATCACTTGGGAAGTCTTCAATATGGCTTCGTGCAGAACTATGTTTTCCACATAATGCCCGACTATCTCCCCAGTAATCCAAACCACGCTCTTCAAAAACTGCATTTACCTTAAAGCTTTCGACATCCAAAACTTCTCCTGATATCATATCCAGGTAACTTAGTGTGCCTAGAGCCACCGCTCTTTTTTCTCTAAATATTTCTCTTACTTCAGCTCGTACCGTAATGAATTTATCTCTTTTTACTTTTTCGATGGTCACTGTTTCTTTACCTAAAGAATCAACCGTAATTTTCTTCTTGTCAACATAGACAAAACCATCTTTAATTTCTCGTTCATCCACATGAACTTCAATTCTTTCTGATTCTGGACCAACATCTAAATCGCTCAGCTTCAAAGTAGCCATAATGTCCATTGATAATCCATCTCGATGTCCACTATAATATTCGACCCAAAAGCTATTTAATCCTGCCAAATTCATCGACATTACATGATCTTCGAATTCCTGAGGCATTATGACCGGAGCTGCATTTTCGAGATTTACCAAAACACGTGTAGTTCCTAAATAATGAGCCTCTTTCATTAAGTTTCTTTTATCCTTATAATGCATGGCATATTTATCTGTCAACTTTAATCTATCATAGGCTCGACGTGCAGCTAATTTATCACCTGATTCAGCTTGAATCAATAGTAACTCTGCCTGCTCGTAATGATAAGCCATTGCCAATTCTGCCACTGCAGCCATTTTATCATTGACTTCTATAAAATCGAAATGTGCCATATATCCGTCTTTACTGACCAACGGTAAGAAAGCTGAAATCTTTTCTTGCCTCTTTTTGATTTTTGCGTAAGCATCAAAAACACGATCATAATTCTCTGGATTAGCTTTTGCATTGAGAAAATCGATTCTATCCAAGTCTCGCTGATTTACTTTTAAAAATGCCTCTTCCAAAGCTCTTACATGCTTGGTCTTTTTGTTTTTCTTTCCATGCAATTTTTCAGCGGCATAAAAGATGGCTTTGTCATACTCACCTCTATCCACCATTTTTTGAATATTCTTACATGAGCTGATTAAGAGAGTTATTACGAGGAGTGTGTAAATTTTCTTCATAGTTCGATGTTTTAGAACGTGTAATCACGTGGTGAATAAATTTTATTTCTATTGTAAATATCACGTGCTATTGCCGAAGCATAATCATTCTTTAATTCATTTAAATCTTGTTTAACCTGGCCTCTTATCAACTTGTTAAGGTTGGGAGAAAATATTTGCCTGAAATGTTAAGGTTTAGAAAATTTTAAGAATGTAAAAACTTAAGTGAGGCGAAAAAGAGGATAAGTGATGGTTAGAGGGTTAGAGGGTTAGAGGGTTAGAGGGTTAGAGGGTTGTAATAAGTAATAAGTAATAAGTAATAAGTAATAAGTAATAAGTAAATTAAAAAACCTTACTCCCACTTCCCAAAATTTGGGTCTTCGAAAAGATTTTTTCTTAACAATTTCAAATATTCAGTGCGGGACATTTCTTTTCCACCTAAACTTTCAAGAAATGGATTTGGTTGTTGACAATCAATTATCCAAAAGCCCATTTGTTCTAATTTTTTCGCGCATGCGATAAAACCAAATTTCGAGGCATTGCTTTTTAGGGAAAACATAGATTCTCCCGAAAATACTTTACCAATGGCCACACCATAAAGTCCTCCCACCAGCTCTTTATTCTCCCAAACTTCGACAGAATGACAAACCCCTTCATTATATAATTGAATATAAGCGGCTTTCATCTCTTCAGTGATCCAAGTTCCTGCTTGCTCTTTTCGTTTAATTTTTTGACACATTTCAATTACCTCTTCGAAATGGGTATCGAAGCTTACGCGAAATTTATTTTGATTAAAATAAGGACGCATGCTCTTAGCTACTTTAACCTTATTAGGATAAATGACAAAGCGAGGATCGGGACTCCACCAAACGATCGGATCATTTGGATTAAACCAAGGAAAGATACCCCATCGATAAGCAAGTTTTAAGCTTTCGCTACTCAAATTACCACCAACTGCCAAAATACCTTCAGCTGTCGTTTGTGAAGGATGCGGGAAGTAAATTATACTATCGTCCAAAAGAAAAACTGCTATTTGGAATTAATTCCGCAATAAAAAGCAATCAATGCCTTTCGCTCGGGTCTCTTGTAAAAACTCACGAGCTTCACCAATATGCTTAAACTCGATAGCGATAATTTTAAATCCTTCTGGCCCCTGTTCGAGCAATAAAGGTTTTTGGACGAGTTTATTTAAGGATTGAATACGCTTCAACGCATTATCATAATTGACATACCGTCCAAACTGTATGTAAAATCTTATGTCCTTATTTAAGTCCGTTTGATACAAAATCACACTCTTTTCATTCTGAGCAACAGACACTGAATTGCTATCATTTTGTCCAAAAGAAATTTGAGTGCAACCTAAAAAGATGAAGACAAAAATTAATGATTTGGCGAATCTTTGCATAGAATTGGTTGTATCCAACAAATTATAAATAAAATGTGAATGAAAAAATTATAATAAACATATAAAAAAAGGCAATGAAAAATCATTGCCTTTTAATCTTTTGAATAGTTGGTTTCACTATTTCTTTTGTGGTACGTTTTCGATGACAGCTGAAAGACCTCTATCTACAAGTGCGTCTTTCATTGGTTTTAATGTCTTGAAGTTTCCAGTTTTTACAATTGCCTTTCCTTTATAGTGAATAAGCAAAGATAACTGCTCTGATTGCTCAAAACTATGAGAGCAAATCTCCATAAAACTTTGAATCACCCAATCAAAGGTGTTGAAATCATCGTTGTATACGAGAAGTTGAGCGTTTTCACCTGTTGAAACTTCTTCTGCCACCAAAACTTCTTCCAACTCATCTAAGGACATTTTAATAAAATCTACCATTGTTAAAACAATCTTTTATTGATTAACTAATCTGTTCAAGAACAGCTTTTATATCGGAAAAATTGGGTAGTTCTCCTGCATTGTCAAGCACCTCGGCATATTGTATGATGCCATTTTTGTCGATTACAAACGCCGATCTTTTCGAAACGCCATTCATATCCAAAACAAAATTTTCATAAAGTGCTCCATAAGCCCGACTTACATCTTTATTAAAATCGGAAAGAAGAGGGAAATTTAACTTATTCTCTTCTTTAAACTTTTCCAAAGTAAACAAAGAATCTACAGATATGGCGACTATTTGGGTATTTAATTTCTCGTAAACCTTCAAATTATCACGTGTTGTACATAATTCTGTGGTACAAACCCCTGTAAATGCCAAGGGAAAGAATAAAACAAGCACATTTTTGTCTTTATAATCGGATAAGCCAACGTTTTCTTTGGTGGTATCTCTTAGCGTAAAATTGGGTGCCTGATCTCCTACTTTTAAGTTCATGTTTACAATTTCAAAAGAAGCCAAAATTAGCTTAAAATTCAACTTAAAAAAATATTATCTCTCTTTTTGGAAAATAGATTTTTCATACAAAATCCAATAAAACACATTCTAACTACATTTGCGCTTAATGAAACCCAAATCAAGAGCTTATTTATATATGCACATCTGTGTGGTGTTGTGGGGATTTACCGCAATATTGGCTGATGTGATTACTGTTTCAGCTTATACCATAGTTTTTTGGAGGGTGTTTATCACAACTTTTAGTCTATACATTATTTTGAAGTTTACTGGCAAGCTCAAAACTATGGATAAATCTAAGCTATTGATTTATGGTGGTATAGGTGTATTGGTAGCCCTGCATTGGTTGACTTTCTACGGAGCAGTTAAACTTTCTAATGCTTCCATCACTTTGGTATGTTTTGCAACCACTAGTTTTTTTACCTCCTTGATAGAACCATTTATAGTTAAGACCAAACATAGTCTAATCGATATTGCAATTGGGCTCATTGTAATACCTGCGATGATTTTTATTGTTAAAGATCTTTCGTCGGAATACACTTTAGGAATAATTGTAGGCATCATTTCTGCGATTCTGGTCACTCTTTTTTCCAGTCTCAATAAAAAATATGTGAATGATGAAGATCCAGTAGTGATTTCATTTCTCGAAATTGGATCTGCTACCCTGTTTCTGGGAATATTTTTCCCATTGGCGCTTTACCAAAATAGTAATGTTGATTTTTTGCCAGTTCTTGGCATGGATTGGCTCTATCTTATCGTTTTGGCGCTCGCTTGTACGACGCTCCCTTTCGTTCTTTCCATGATAGCTCTCAAGCAGCTTTCAGCTTTTGCTACAAACTTGGTTGTCAATTTAGAACCAGTGTATGGTATAATCTTGGCCATTTTTATTTTACACGAGCATAAAGAATTGGATATAAATTTTTATATCGGCGCAGGTATAATTATGTTAAGTGTTTTTACCTACCCGATAATAAAAAGAAAGCTAAGCCCACAAAATGTCGAATAATCAAAAAGAAATACTTGCTTATTGTTTGGCGCATTCGACTGATGATGATCAAATTTTAAAAGAGATTGATCGAATGACTCATCTCAAGACCTTAGCTCCTCAAATGATTTCGGGATCTTTGCAAGGTAAGCTCTTGAAAACGTTTAGTATTTTAAAAAAACCAAAATCAATTTTAGAAATTGGGACTTTTACAGGGTACGGAACATTGTGTCTGGCGGCAGGTCTAAAACAAGACGGTTTCATTACCACTATCGAAGTCAATCCGGAACTAGCTGCATTACATAAGCCATTCTTTGAGAAATCGCAATGGAAGAATCAAATCAAAACCATACAGGGAGATGCGACCAAAATAATCCCTATTCTAGAAGACAAATTTGATTTGGTTTTTATCGATGCTGGAAAGCAAGACAATTTAAAATACTTAGAATTGGTCTATCCAAAATTAGAAAACGAAGGGATGGTACTTATCGATAATACTTTATGGGGAGGTAAAATACTACAAGATCAAAAGGATACCCTAACACAAGAAATTGACAATCTAAATAAGCTACTTCAACAGGATTCACGATTTGAAGTTTTGATGTTACCAATCCGAGATGGTCTAAGTGTGTTGATCAAAAAATAACTCATTTTCCAATCAAATTTCTCAGTTGTTACATTTTTTATTTTGATGGTATTCACCAATGGAAGTTTATGAGATTATGCACCTATCATCAGAAAGTTTAAAAAGTAAGATATATTCTATTCGCGGATATCGCGTAATGGTAGATCGTGATTTGGCTGAGTTATACAATATTCCTACAAAAAGGTTAAAAGAACAGGTACGAAGAAACCTAAATAGATTTCCAAAAGATTTTATGTTCGAATTAACCAAAGAAGAATTTCAGAATTGGAGGTCGCAAATTGCGACCTCCAATTCTGAGAAAATGGGCCTTCGATTAGCACCCTTCGTATTTACTGAACATGGTGTGCTCATGCTATCGAGTGTACTCAAAAGTGAGCAAGCCTTAAAGGTGAATATTCAAATTATGAGAACATTTATAAAAATGAGAGAAATGATATTTGAACATAAAGATCTGCTTTTAAAAATTCAGCAAATCGAAAATCAAATATCAGAACAAGGAGATGAGATCAAAATAATTTTTAGTCAACTTAAAAGATTGGCATATAAATCAATCCCTCCACGTAAGAAAATAGGCTTCCATACAAAAGATTAACCCTCTTCAAATTCGTCCAGTTCTTCTTCTAATTCCTCATCGAAGTCTTCTTCAAACTCATCCTCAAGCGCCTCTTCCAATTCTTTCTTTTTAAGATCATTGGCTTTAATAATCTCGTCATATACTTCGCAATCCCAACTGACCCTAGTTTCTTCAGGAATTGAGAATTGCGCTGATGTATCAAAGCGAATGGACTTGTCCAATTCCAATCTTTGCATAAAATCTAAATAGTAAGGTCTGGCCATTTTCGATCCAGCACCATCTCCAATACTCATAAATTTTATCCAACTATCTTCACCACCTACCCAAGTACCCACAACCAAATCTGGTGTGATACCCATAAACCACCCATCCACATAATCATTGGTTGTTCCGGTTTTGCCACCAAAAGTTGATTGTAACAGATGCTGTTGACCTCCAACTGCATGTTTAAGCATATCGACCATTACATAATTATAATCTTGAGGAAGCGCACGGTAACTATCTGGTACATCTGTATAAATTACCTTCCCATTTTTATCTTCTATTCTGGTAACAAAAGTTGGACGTATATGCACACCGTCATTGGCAAAAGTCTGGTAAGCACCTGTCATATCCATAACAGACAAATCAGCAGCACCTAAACAAATAGCTGGCTGATTGGGAATTTTAGATTTACTGATCCCCATATCCTCAGCAAGATCCCTTACTATCGCGGGATTTTTCAATTGCTTCATTAACCAAACTGAGATGGTATTTTTAGATGCCTTTAATGCATCTTTCAATGTGATTGCCTCCCCGGAATACTTATTGTCATAATTGGCAGGTTCCCATTTTTCCAATAAGCCAAAATGAGGATCACGTGCAGGGATACTGTATTTGATGTCTTTTACACGATCACAAGGAGACATTGCCTGGTGCAAAATAGTGGACGCATAAACAAAAGGTTTAAATGTCGATCCAATCTGTCTATTATTTTGAATGTGATCAAATTTGAAATAACTGTAATCTATACCGCCTACCCAGGTTTTAACATGTCCTGTAGATGGCTCAATACCCAATGAGCCAATTTGCATATGCATCTTATGATATTTTATAGAATCCAAAGGGGTCATGGTTTTATACTCATACCCTTTATCGTTGTATGCAAAAACTCTAAGCTTTCGCTTTTTATTAAATTCCTTTTTTACTACAGATTGAAATAAGTTCCATCGTTTTTTTAAAGAAGAATAATGTGGGCTAGCCAATATTTCTTTATACACGCTGGCTTGATCTCTTGATATATCTTTACGCTTAACCAACTCGGTTAAGTGTCCTTTAGATGTTTCTTCTTTTAACATTCGACGAATGTCGCCATCCCACAATCTAACATCGTCAATTTCTGCAGAAATCTTCTGACTTATCTTCGTTAAATACTTTCTTCTCAACTTGGCATATCTATCAGATTCCCAAACCGATCTATTTAGAGATGATCGCCTAATGCTTTGCTGTCTTTTATCAGCTTTATAAGTCCAAGGATCTTTTCCTTCCCATCGATCGAAAAATTTACTTTGTAATGCTGACATATGATTACTAACGGCATCTTCAGCATGCTTTTGCATTCTTGTATCGATCGTTGTATAAATTTTTAAGCCATCTGAAAATATATCATACTTACTTCCGTCCTCTTTTAGATACTTATCACTATCAAGCAAATCCTTCAACCATTTAGTCAATTCTGCCTGAAAATAAGGAGCCAATCCTGTGAAGTTTTTTCTTCTTGTAAATTTGGAAGCATCTAATGGCAATACCTTTAATTTGTCGAATTCTGTTTTAGTCAGTTTGCCATTTCTTAACAATTGTCCTAAAACCACATTTCTTCTCTTCAAAGCTCTTTCAGGAAAACGCTTAGGATTATAATAAGAAGGATTTTTGAGCATTCCTATTAGTGTCGCAGCCTCATCAATGGTCAACCTCTTTTGATCTTTGTCAAAATATGTTTCCGCAGCCGACCCTATTCCATGAGCACTGTAGAGAAAATCTACTTTATTGAGATACATGGAAATAATTTCTTGCTTTGTATATCTTTTTTCGAAGCGGATTGCGATCATCCACTCTTTTAAATTTGAGGATCGATCAGTAAAAAATAACTTAGCTAATTGCTGAGTAATTGTACTTGCACCTCCTTTTTTACCCATAAATGCCACCGCCCTCATGGTTCCTCTTGCATCAATTCCACTGTGTTTATAAAACCTTTCATCTTCGGTAGAAATCAGACAATCTACCAAGTATGGATTGAGATCTTTGAACGTCGCCCAGTTTCTATTTTTGACAAAATACCTACCCAACTCTTCATTATCTGAAGAAAGGACTTGAGATGCAATATCATACTTAGGATTTTCCAATTCTTCTGTATTGGGTAAATTGGAAGCAGACACCAATAACATCATGGCGATAAAGCTTATTAAGCCCAATAATGTTAAAAACCATGCCCACCTAACCAAGATCAAAAACAATCCTCTGCCATTAGGTGAGTCCTTTTTCTTCTTTGGTTTCTCTTTAGATTTTGACTTTGCCATATATAACTGTAAAATTATCCAATATGTCAGAACATATTAAATATTTTAATAATATAATTTAAGGATCTTTGGCAGGATTATTATAACGAATGAAGGCCTTTTCTTATTACATCCAAGGTTTGTTACTTGATTCCACCTTAAACATTAGGCGATCAGTTATTCTAATGGCTTCTTCAATCGGTAAATATGGAATTACGCTTTTTCCAGAAGCAGTATAAATTTTTACTGAACCTAATCTGTGTCTGTTTTGATAAGGTGATCGCGTCAGTTCGATAGATTGAATTTTATGAAGTTTAATCAAAACATTTTCGTCTCCAAAAGTACCTCCTTTGATGCAAAGTACATCTTGCGAAATTCCGTATTTAGTTTTCTGGTATTTTCTGAAGGCAGTGTATCCAAAAAATAAAAACATCGCGGAAATTATGATCATTCCTCTGAAACTAGCAGTTAGGTAAGCCACTGGAAGAAAAATTAAGCACAAAACCATCAAATACAACCAAGAACGATGTAACATTTTTATGCTCACTGGAGTAAATTCGAATTTGGTCAAATCTAAATCTTCAAAGTGAAAGTCAATAATTGCTTGAATCTTTTCTTCTATGATACCAGGAACCACAAATGACTTTTTAGAATTAATGGCAACACTCCCAGCTTGCTTTAAGCTCAAATCATAAATGCCAAATAATTTCTTTTGTAAAAGATTGTCTTTCCATCCTACCAATTGAATTTTGCTATCCAAAGCTGAAAACTCTTGTCGCGTAAAAAGTCCTGAAATTATTTTGAATCCATTTCCTCTTCTTTTGAAACTAAGATCATAATATCTGATTATGGCCCTTATTAGAGAATAGCTAAATGAAATCACGAGAAAAAATACAGTTACAAACAACAACATCATCAGGCCTGTGCTTATGGCCGCTTCATACATTTCTCGTTCATCGAATTTTTGAGGAAGGATATTGGGAAACAAATCATCGACTTCTGTGTACAACCAAAAAATTGCACCTATTATCAAGCCTGCCGACTTTAAGTGATTGTAACTGATTCCAATTTTGAGTAAATCGACAAAAGACAATTGGGTAATTAATTCTTCATTTTCAACTCCTTCAACGTCATGCTCTGACAAAGATTGAATTTGAGATGTCTCTAGGTCTTCCTTTCTAGAAAGTATATAATCTCGTATTCCTCGAGCCTCATTCTTTGTAACTGCATCCAAATCAAATTCTTTTTTGATAGATCCCGCTGTATCAATTTTTAAACTGGTAACACCTAATACCCTGTGAAAAATATTTTCTTCAAAATTTATAGTTTGAACGCGTTCTAAAGGAATAGAAATTTTCTGCTTCTTAAATACTCCTTTTGAAACATGTAATTCATCATTTTCAATATAATAGTAATGTTTGAAGTAATTAAGAATCGCGAAAATCATAGAAATTCCTCCGATCACTAGGACTGCATAAAAGAAATAAGACTCCCACTTATCTCTCATATTTCCTCTACTACCAAGTACCAATACCAAGAAAAAAGGCCAAACTTGGCGTAATATTATTTTGTAATATTTATAGATGATTAAGACAATAGCAACAAGTGATTGTCTCCGTGGTTCTACAAATTGATTGGCTAGATCATTCCTCTTCGTCATTTCCATTTTGGGTAGTGATAAAATGTTTAAGACGTTCGGCTACTTGTGGATTAAGTCCAGAAATGGATAGGTCACTGGCCGATCCGCCAGCGGTGTATACTTTGAGTTTTGCCAATTCAAAAAATCGCTCTACTGGACTTTGATTTACTTCACAGTGCTGTACACGTTTAAAGGGAATCATCGTTTGCGATTTCCAAATCCAGCCCTTTTTAAATACGATATCTCGTTCCCTTAAAGCATATGACATGTACTGAAATCCTTTAACACTACTTAAAAGACTCAAAACAAACAACAATATGAAGAGGACAACAAGGCCCAAATAAACCCATCTACCGTCTGCAGATTCTCTTAAATCTGTAAAAAATAATGAGCCCAAAATGATAGAAAACACCAGGCCTAAAATCAAAGAATTAATGATGCGTACTTTTAGATAATTTCTTTCTACCCCGGTATAATGTAAATCTCCAATACTTGGGATTTCTACAATATCAATTTGATTGTTTTGAAAATTGAATTCCATATATTCTAAATGTCCAGTCTTTTGTGAAGGTTCTGCTTTTTAACAAATATAGACCTATTGACGAATGTCATCGACAAAAATTAGTATTCTTAGGCATCATTTTACCACCTCTTGGACGTTTTAATGGCATGAAATACTTTAGTTCAATTTTCGCCCTAGTTCTGATATTTGGCTGTAGTAATCCTGAAGGTAATGAACCTCTTGCCTGTGACGATGATGCATTGTTTTCTAAAGAATTGGCCACAGGTGAAATGTTTTACATGCCTTGTTATGACAGTTGGGCAATTCACATGGACGAGATGACTTCTGATGGCGGACGCATGAATGCGGCAAGTCTTGATATACCAGTTGAATTTAGAGAGCAAGGATTACGGGTTAGTTTTGATGCTTGTTTTTATCCTTTTGATTTACCCCTAATCATTGCCGATCCAGCTCCGATTGGATTATCCTATGTGATTAAAGACTTTACGATTTCTCAAGAGTAAATTTTTGCTGTGCCCTTTCTGTTTTGCCTATGGAATCTATTTCAAGAGAAAATATGGATTGTCGATTTAATTCAGGTGACTTCCTCTTTGATTCGATGAAGGATTATACTGGCCTCTTTTAAATTTTTTACATCATCTTTTATGAGAATCAAGAAATTTCTTGATTGCTTTAAGGTTAAGCCTAAATTCAATTTCTTTTTGGCGATCAGTTGCAACATGTTTTGAAATAACGGCGATTCATAAAATGCAGATTGAGGGTTGGCAACGAAGTAGGCTCTCATTTTTCTACCTTTTAAAGAGAATCGTTCAAATCCCAACTCTTTGCAAATCCAACGCACTTGTAGGCCCTTGAAAAGCTCGATCACTTGCCGTGGAATCTTTCCAAATCTATCCTTTAGCTTCTTCTGAAAAGCATCTAATTTCTCTTGATTATCAATTCGATCTAATTCGGAGTACAGTAAAAGCCTTTCTTGAATATTGCTAATGTACTCGTCAGGGATGAGCATTTCTATATCAGTTTCTATTTCCACATCTCGGACGTACTTCTTTTCCTTGATTGTTTCCTCTTTGAAGAGATTCTTAAATTCATTTTCTTTAAGCTCATGAATTGCCTCTTCCAAAATTTTCTGATACGTTTCGTAACCTATATCCGCAATGAATCCGCTTTGTTCTCCGCCCAACAAGTTACCAGCTCCTCTGATGTCTAAATCTTTCATGGCTATGTGAAAACCACTTCCTAGATCTGAAAATTCTTCTAAGGTTTGTAGTCGTTTTCTAGCCACGGGTGTCATCACGGACAGCGGCGGCGCAAATAAATAGCAAAAGGCCTTTTTATTGGATCGACCTACCCTTCCACGAAGCTGATGCAAATCACTCATACCAAAATGATGTGCGTTGTTGATGATCATCGTATTGGCATTAGAAATATCCAATCCTGTTTCGATGATATTTGTACAAACCAGGACCTCGTACTTTTTCTCAATAAAACCTAAAAGCGTTTCTTCGAGTTTTTTCGAATCCATTTGTCCATGAGCCATTTTGATATCGATATCTGGACATAGCTTTTTTAACATAGCGGTGATATCCGGTAACGATTTGACTCTGTTATGTACAAAAAAAACTTGACCACCCCGATTTACTTCATAGTAGATGGCATCTTTAATAAGGTCTTCATTAAACACCCTTCTTTCGGTATGTATTGGTTGTCGATTTGGAGGTGGTGTTTTTATAATGGACAAATCCCTAGCGGCCATTAGGGAAAACTGCAAGGTTCGAGGTATTGGGGTCGCTGTCAGGGTCAGTGTATCAACATTTACTTTTAAGTTTCGCAGTTTTTCTTTCGCCGCCACTCCAAATTTTTGTTCTTCGTCGATTACAAGAAGTCCTAAATCTTTAAATTTTATTTTTTTATTGAGTATTGCATGCGTGCCGATCAAAAGTTCTGTTTCTCCATCTTCCACTTTTTTGTAAATGGCGGTTTTGTCCTTAGCGGTCCTGAATCGATTTATATAATCGATCTTGATCTCATATTTTTTTAACCTTTCGGTGAATGTTTTATAATGCTGTAAGGCTAAAATAGTCGTAGGTACTAATATGGCAACTTGCTTACCACCTAGAATCGCTTTGAACGCAGCACGGATTGCTATCTCCGTTTTGCCAAAACCAACATCTCCACAAATCAATCGATCCATTGGATGTTCTTTTTGCATGTCTTCTTTGACCGCCGCCGTCGCTGTTTCTTGATCCGGAGTATCTTGGTAAATAAAAGACGCTTCAAGATCATTTTGCAAATAACCATCTACAGGAAAAGCAAAACCTTTACTTGCCTTCCTTTGGGCATAAAGCTTAATCAATTCTTTGGCGATATCCTTTACTTTCTTTTTTGTTTTTCTTTTTAAAGTCTTCCAAGCATCACCTCCAATCTTGTTTAGCTTAGGAGCTGTGCCGTCTTTACCAACATACTTCGAAATCTTGTGCAAAGAGTTTATAGAAACATAAAGCACATCATTGTTTTGATAAATAAGTCTTACTGACTCTTGTGTGTGTCCATTGATATCAATCTTTTCTAAACCGGAGTATTTACCAATACCATGATCAATGTGGGTTACAAAATCGCCGGGTTGAAGCTCGCGCAGCATCCTGAGACTCATGGCCTGATCCTGGGTAAATCCTCTACGCAATTTGTATTTGTGAAAACGGTCAAATATCTGATGATCAGTAAAAAGTGCCAACTTGAGATCCTGATCGATGAATCCTTCATGGATGGCAGTGGTTATTGGATGCCAAGCTACTTCTCTACCTAAATCCTCGAATATGCTGTAGAAGCGATCAATTTGTCTGGGGTTTTCAGTAAAAATATAGTTCTCAATTCCGGCTTTATCTTGTGATTCTAGTTTGTCTAGTAAGAGATTGAAGTTTTTATTAAAAGCTGGTTGCGGTTGAGAATTATATGTTATTGTGTGATCTGCATCAATGGCATCAGCCCCCCTTTTTAGTAAGATCGAAGAAAACTTCGCTAAATCTTCCATTATTTCTTTCGGGTAAACAAATACACGATCATCTAAAAGCTGCTGTATTTCTTCGTTTTCTTTGCCTTTAATAGTTTTACTATACTTCTCCACCTCTGCAAAACAATCTTGAAGTTTATCGATCATCGAAGTGACATCCTTATGCCAAACCACTGTGTCCTTTGGAAGAATCGAAAAGAGAGATACTTTCTCTTCTTTTTTAAACTTGGCATTCATGTTTGGGACCAAAGAAACCATCGCAATGTTTGAGAGGCTCAATTGAGTCGTCGGATTAAAGGTTCTGATGGTTTCTACTTCCTCATCAAACAATTCTATTCGATAAGGCCACTCATTGCCAAAAGAAAAAATATCTATTATTCCTCCTCTGATTGCAAATTGTCCTGCCTCGTAAACAAATTCGACTCGATCAAAACCATAATCTATCAATAAGGTGATCATCGTGTCGGTGTCCAAATTTTCTCCTTTATGAATCTCAATTTTCTGACTTGAAAGCATTTTGGGATCCACTACCTTTTCGAAGAGTGCTTCAGGATAAGAAATAATGATTGGAGGTTTTTGTCTATAACTACTTAGGTAATTTATAAGCTCAGTTCTTTGAAGGACATTGTTTTTATCTATTTCATCGAAAAGCTTAGGTCTTTTAAAAGAATCTGGTAAAAATGATATTTTTTGATCCGCGCAGATGTTTTGGAAGCAGTTGTAGTAATAAGCAGCCTGCTCTTTGTCAAAAGCAACAAAAAGTTGAGGACTATTTTTCTTTTGAAATACACCAGAAAGGACAAAGGAATCCAGGGCTCCTACCATTCCATCTAGTTTGATGATACAGGGAGCTTTATTGATATGTGTCAATATTTTCGCAGACCGCTCGTCTTCACCATACGCCAAGAGCAGTCTTTCAAGGTTACTCAAAAAACGAGTTATTGAAACAGCAATTTATTGCTGAGGATTACATCCAGTCTAAGGCAAGAATAAACGAAGTGCCTACGAACGGAAACATGACCCAACACCATTCGGGTAAAAAAACTAAAAACACAGCCGTTAGTACTAGAGATATAAAAAACCCCAGCCACCATATCTTTGTTGATTTAGATTGAGTATTCATTTACGTTTCTAAATTTGCAGCAAAGCTATAAATTTTTTAAGCGCAAATACACATTGAATTGCAAAAACTGAAACAATATTTTTCAAAAGTTTTACTCTTTGGCGAGTATACGATAATTCAGGGCTCATCAGCCCTAGCGATGCCTTTAAATTCTTATTCTGGAGGGTATAAAAGTGGACAATCGCAGTATGCTTTAAAAGACTTCTATGACCATGTCAAAAACCTTGATTTTGATGGTTTACAATTTGATGAGAAACTCTTGGACGAAGACACAAATGCTTCGATCAATTATATTTCTAATATTCCCGTTGGCTACGGATTGGGTAGTTCGGGTGCTTTGACAGCCGCCGTATTTGAAAGATACTTTATTAAAAATCAAAGTTTTACTCTTGACGAACTTCAGAGTGTATTTTCACAAATAGAATCTTTTTTTCATGGTTCCAGTTCAGGGCTAGATCCTTTGGTATCATTCTTTAATCAGGCTTTATTGGTGAATTCAGATGGTAAAATTGAATTTTTTGATTTTGAAGCTAATCCATTTCAATTTTACCTGGTTGACACCGGAATGTCCAGGAATACTGCCAATTTTGTAAAAATTTTTAAATCAAAATTGGAAGATATCGCATTCGCGAATGCGGTAAAAAGATTAGGACAATTAAACAACCAAGCCATCGAATTTCTTCGTTCTGGAAATGAAAATTTGAAAGAAGTTTTTGATGAAATTTCCAAACTGCAGCAAGATTATTTTTCCGAAATGATTCCAGAGATTATCAAACCTTTGATGATTAAGAATCATTTGAAGCTGTGTGGTGCTGGAGGTGGTGGTTTTTTTCTCGGAATGTGTTTAAAAGATGAGTTTGATAAGATGAAAGGGAGAAAAAATTTTACTCCTCTTTTTTGAACTTTAAATAATCAGCTAAATCTGGAAAAGTACGAACCTTAGGTCCAACTTCAGCCGTAGGTATTTCAATATTATCGTAATAGGCAATAATATCGAGGTCATACTGAGAATCAAAAGCAAGTATCTCATATAGCACTAAAGCATCCTCAAATGTATCAAACAACCCAATCGTATATCGATACTTTTTTCCTCTTTTTTCAATGGTCAAATCTTGAAAACTATCATCTTGGAAATTGGTCATTCCCTTATTTGTTTCACTGATTTTAATTCTGTAACTAATTCCCCTGCTGATCTTTTTAAAATTTTTGAATTTAAGGTCTCGACTTGCATTATCTATTTCGGGTTCTGAAACTGTAACGTCCAAGTTCGATTCCAAACTCGGATAAACAAATAAATCAAATCTTCGATTATACTGATCAGCAAAATCAACCCGAGTATTTCCACTGGAAGATTTAACCATAGGATAATTAGAACCTACCCCAAGTAGAACTATGTTTTCCTCTGGGATTCCTCTTTTCTTAAATTCTTTCAACATTCGTTCTCCTCTTTTCGCTGAAAGGAATAGGTCAAAAGCCATATCATCCTCAGCTAAAGAATGACTAATCAAAACAATTTTTACCAGTTCGTCTTTCTCGTAGATGGCTGCTAATTTCTCAATGATTTTAAGATTTTGACTAGAACTCAAAAACTCATCTTCATTATAATAAAGGGGACCCAAAACATATTTAGTGATTACTTCTTCTACAATCAGTGGTTCTTCTATTTCTTCTTGTTCCTCAACTAACATTGAAGTATCCTGAATTTCTGCATTGGTGAAGGCCGTATCTACAACTTCTACTCCTTGAGGTTTGATAAGCTCATCTAATTCGAAAAATTGATTCTCATATTTCTTGAGGAAGGCCAAATTTTGTGATCTACGATGAAATTTAGGGTCCAATTTGATCATGTTGGTTTTATAGATATCCCAACCTCCATAT
The DNA here is from genome assembly GCA_020631135.1 of Saprospiraceae bacterium. Taxonomy (GTDB): domain Bacteria; phylum Bacteroidota; class Bacteroidia; order Chitinophagales; family Saprospiraceae; genus JAHDHU01. Next base: position 42,003 of record JAHDHU010000020.1, read on the forward strand.
CCATCTAGTCGATTTGAGGTTAGATATGCTATTTCCCCATTGCCAACTATCCTAAAGTCTTTTTCATCTTTGGAGGAATTGATTCCAAGAGCCATGTTTTGAGGTTTAGTCCATTGTTGTTTCACAAATTGACTACTAAAAACATCAAAGCCTCCAAAACATTCAATTCGGTTAGAACTAAAAAATAATTTTTCTCCATTTTTTGATAAAAATGGGCTCACCTCATCATATGGACCATTTATTTCTGGACCCAAATTTATCGGTCTCTTCCAATTACCATTTTCACCACGACTAACAAAATAAATGTCATAACCTCCATACCCGGACAATCTATTGCTTGAAAAAAACAACAATGTATCATTGACCACCATGACATCTTGATCACCCTTGGACATTATAATTGGACAATCTAATTTTTGTGGTCTGATTTCATTTCGCACTTCCTTGGCCGTATCCACCAGCAACCAATCATCATCCCGTTTAGCCCCTGATAGAAAAAATACCACCCTTCCATCATTCGAAAAATCTTGAAGTTTTTCGTTACGAGATGTATTTAAAAATATATTAAACCCTTCTGGCTCTGACCATTTATCTCCCACATAATTGGTATAAAAAATATCCATTGTAGGATCTTCTAACTCATCAAACGAACCAATATTCGAATCACGATTTAAAAAAGCTTCTTTTCGGTTAGAACTAAAATAAACACGATTTGGATAGTTTAATGATCCGATAACCCGCTCCTCATCACTTTTAGTATTGACGATACCACCCATGTTGTCGGCATATCCAAAACTTTCTTTGAATCTATAATTTCGGG
>JAHDHU010000100.1 GCA_020631135.1 Saprospiraceae bacterium
TCTGGTGATAGACCTTCCGCCAGGAACCGGTGATATTCAACTAACCCTTGTCCAAACCGTACCCCTTACTGGTGTAGTTATGGTCACAACTCCTCAAGAAGTAGCCTACATAGATGCGGTAAAAGCGATGAATATGTTTTTACTTGAAAATATAAAAGTACCCATTCTCGGAGTGGTAGAAAATATGTCTTGGTTTAGTCCTAAAGAGCTTCCCGAAAACAAATATTTTATTTTTGGAGAGGGTGGAGGTAAAAAACTTGCTAATAAGTCCAATACCAAATTGTTGGGCTCGATTCCACTAGTTCAAGGAATCAGAGAAGCAGGTGATTCGGGAAAACCCGCAGTACTACAATCAAACTCTAGTTTGGATCAATATTTTGATGCCCTTACCGATAATTTGATTAGCCAAGTTAATTTAAGGAATAAAGAGTTCGAACCTACACAAGTCGTCCAGATCAAGAATAATTAAAGTACTTTTGTAATATGTCTCCAGAAGAGAAATTAAAACTAATCAAACGTTTGGATCGAGCACTCGATACAGTGAGACCACATCTACGTGTGGATGGAGGAGATGTTGAGATTGTTGATGTTAATGACAAATTAGAAGTTAGCGTCAAATGGTTGGGTAACTGTGAATTTTGTTCAATGTCTGCAATGACCATGAGGGCTGGGATAAAAGAAGCAATTATTCAACAAGTTCCAGAAATCAAAGATGTTTACCCTGTTAATGGGGTAGAAGCAGTTTAGTTTTGCTATATTTCAACTAGGACTTATGAATTACCAACAACTCTTTGATAATATCCGCAAAAAGAATTCTTTTCTATGTGTTGGTTTGGATACTGATATAAATCGCATTCCAAAACATCTGTTAAATTTCGAAGATCCAATATTTGAATTCAATAAAAAAATTATTGATGCTACTGCTGACCTTTGCGTTGCATATAAGCCCAATATTGCTTTTTATGAATCTTTGGGAGAATCTGGTTGGGCAAGTCTTCGTAAAACTTTAGAATACATTCCTGATGATTGTTTGTCATTGGCGGATGCCAAAAGAGGAGATATTGGTAATACAGCTCGAATGTATGCCGATGCCTTTTTTAATAAACTCAATTGTGATGCAGTCACCGTAGCACCATATATGGGTATTGATTCGGTCCAACCATTTTTAGAATTTGAAAATAAATGGACAGTAATATTGGGACTCACATCAAATAAGGGGAGTCAAGATTTTCAGTTTTTAAAATCTTCGGAAAAAGAACTCTACAAACATGTGATTTCCGTTTCATCCCAATGGGGTACTAAAGAAAACACAATGTATGTGGTCGGCGCCACACATCCGGAATATTTTGATAACATTCGTCAAATAGTTCCTGATCATTTTTTGTTGGTTCCAGGAGTAGGTGCTCAAGGTGGCAGTTTAGAAAAAGTCGCAAAACATGGATTAAATCAGCATTGTGGGCTTTTGGTAAATTCTTCTAGAGGAATTATCTACAAATCTTCGGGTGAAGATTTTTCTGATGCTTCCAGAGAAGCTGCGAAAGTTCTTCAAATTCAAATGTCAGAATTACTGAAAAAAATAGTTTGATATGAAATACTCGATTGCATTGATTATTCTTTTATTGATTGCTTGTAATCCAAGTTCACAGCAATCTGAAAATGCCGAACCAACATTAGAGGCTCCAGTCAATCTAGATCTTTCTGAGGAAGGTGCCAAAAAAAGTATCAATAAAGTGCTTTCTGTTCAACAAGACGCTTGGAACGATGGAGACATAGATGCCTTTATGGAAGGGTATTGGAACTCTGATGAATTAATCTTTATCGGAAGAAGTGGTGTTAATAAAGGTTGGCAAACAACCTTAGACAATTATAAAAAAGGATATCCTGATAAAGCCGCAATGGGCCAATTAAGTTTCGAAGTGATTCAGCTAGATCAGCTCTCACAAAAGGTGTATCGGATGATTGGGCGATACACGCTAAAAAGAGAAAAAGATGAACCCACAGGTATTTTTACCCTTATTTGGAAATACATTGATGGTCGGTGGTTAATCGTGTCAGATCAAACCTGTGGTTAAGGCTTATAATTTTCCAGGTAAAGAATAAATCTTAGTTCTAAACTTTCCCTTTCGTGTCATTCCGTCCATTATGTAGACTTGTTCATTGACAAGTAGTTTTATATAAACCCAATTTGCGCCAACGATGTATTCGTTTTCCCGAAACTCATGTTCCAAGCGTATTTGACTATTGCACAAACTCAAAAAAAGAAGAGATCCAATAACAACAAATAAATATTTCATTTTACAAATTCAGTTTCTTCAAATATTTCAAAAGTTCTTCATTCAAGTTTAAAAGAGCTTCATTTACTTTCCAATTGTCTCGGTTTCTCGGTTCTACATAATTAGAAATGGTTCTCAAACATATACAATCTACATCCATTGACTGACAAGCATATAGAAAAGCCGCTCCTTCCATACTTTCCACCTGTGCTGGATATTTTGACCTGATTCTATTGATGCTGACTTGTGTTCCGCTAACTTTATTTAAGGTGAGGCCAGTTACTTTTTCCAAGGTTGAAGGGTATTTTGGTGAGTCGTTGATCAACCAGCCAGCTTTTAAAGGAGCTCTGTTGGGATTAGCGATTTCAAGGTCGTACACATCCGTGAAAGTGCCATTAGATTCTTCGACACCTAAGTCGCCAAATCTGTCTTTTCGGATTTCAACAACTGACGCAAGTTCCAATGCTTTTTCATATGCTCCACAAAGCCCAATATTAATCGCTAGATCAATATTTGCGATTTCAGGGTACCTGCTTAGTGCAAAAGCAGTGTGTAAACCCCCGACACCTGTCACCAATGGAAAGAATTGGTGTCCTAAGAATTCGTATTCAAAGAAGGAAACCTTATTGCCTTCAGATTCCATTTTTTTAAGTAATCCCCCTAATTCGAAACCAGTCGCAGCTACAATTAAAATTTTCATTTATTAAACTTATTCCATATAAGACTGATGCCTGGCGTAGATCCTAATTGAGCATGTGTGGAGTATCCAAAATCCAATGCAATCGAATTGCTTAAGCTATAATGGAGTCCAAAACCAATGGTACCTATAGCTGTCGAATAGCCGCAGCGCAGCTCTAGTTTCTCGAATAGGCTGTATTGAATGCCAGCGCGAAAATTCATTGGGCTATCCAAAATTTTATCAATTTCTGATAATAATTCGATTTTACTGGAGGGAACATATTTGATTCCAAATCTAAAACGTGTATCTATTTGAGTGTTTTCGGTGATCTCTATCGAAACAGGATTATTAACATGAGCTGAAAGGTTCAATTCATTACTCAATTTCGCGTTGATGCCAAGCTCAAAACTAAAATTAGTCGCACTTCCAAAGTCATCGATGCTCAATAACAAGGTGTTAAACTGAGCCCCAATCGAAAGTATATCTGTTAACTTCCTCGCATAAGCTAGACCGATTTTTTGATCTTGATAAACCTCGCTGCCATAATTACTGATCATGATTCCAAAATGACCCAATTTGGTGTTTTTCACAATGGCGCCCGAATAACTACTTAGATCTGCAAGAGAAAACCTTCTTTGCGCATCTATTACGACAGAAAGATTTTCGACTTCGATAATTCCTGCTTGATTATGAAACATGCCATAAATGCCCTCTATTGCGACGCCTGTGCCACCCATCCCTAAAGATTTAGCTCCTTCGCCAGCATTAAGTCCCAATTGGGCATAGCCATAATTAAGGCTCATACTAAGTATAATGATTAGGAATATTCTATTCATAAAATGAAGATAAGCAACTAAGATTTAATGTGATTCCAAGAATTCTAAAATTCATATTATATTATTTTTACATTCAATGGCCAAGTTTAGAAGAAATCATCAACAAACAGATAGATCCGGTTTTGCAGGAATGTTAATCAGGGTGTTTTTATTTATAGCTATTTGTGCAGTAGCCTTTGTATACATCTACAATTCATTAAATAAATCTGATAATCATCCCAAGTATAATGAGAACAGAAATTATAATTATACACCATCCGGTGAAAATATCAATCTTATTCCAGAGGGTTCAAATGGCCAAATTATTCAGCATGATTACTACGTACTTTCTTTTATTGAAAAATATGAACAAGCAGAATGGGTAGCATATAAACTAACTGCTGAATCTCTAAGGGTTCCAAAAGTCAAAAGAAACAAGAGATTTACTGAAGATTATGCCGTTAAAACGAAATCTGCAAGACACAAAGATTATAGCCATTCAGGCTATACAAGAGGTCATTTGGCTCCCGCAGGAGACATGGCTTTCAACGAAACAGCAATGAAGCAATCGTTCTTCATGAGCAATATGTCTCCACAGATAAGGGCTTTTAATGGTGGTATTTGGAGGGAATTGGAGGAAAATGTAAGGAATTGGGCTATGGCCAATGATGAAGTTTATGTAATCTCTGGTCCCATATTTTATCAAGAACCAACTAAATATATTGGTGAAAACAAAGTTGCTGTTCCTGATGCTTTCTATAAAATAATAGTTGATAATTTCGGCAGTGAAAAAAAGGGCATAGCCTTTATTATACCACATGAAAAATCTACTAAACCTTTATCCAATTATGCGGTTACTGTGGATGAGGTTGAATCAACCGTAAAAATTGACTTCCTGAAAGAAATCTTAGGTACTGAAGAACAAAAATTAGAATCAGAGATCAATCTAAAGGATTGGGAGTTTGATAAAAAGAAATTTAAGCAAAGGATCAATAATTGGAATAATAATTAGAAATGGCAACAAAGATTAATTTACCACCCGAAAAATTAGGCTCGTTTTATTTAGGCGCCCAGTATGATGTCGAAGAATCTGAATTACTTAAAGAAGCGGTTAATTATGATGCGCGCGATTTAACCACACATGCGATCTGCGTCGGAATGACTGGGAGCGGAAAAACAGGTTTGTGTATTGGCTTGCTTGAGGAGGCTGCTATGGACAAGGTGCCAGCCATAGTGATTGACCCTAAAGGTGACATGACCAATCTGCTGTTACAATTCGAGAATTTGTCTCCAGAAGAATTTGAGCCTTGGCTAAACGAAGAAGATGCGCGTAGAAAAGGGTTGACTATGGCTGAATACGCTGATGCCACCGCTTCCAAATGGAAAAATGGACTGGCTCAATGGGGACAAAATGAACAACGGATTAAATCTTTGAAACAATCTGTAGATTATACCATTTACACACCTGGTTCATCCGCTGGTGTTTCTATTAATATCATGGGGTCATTCAAAGCTCCAGAACTCGATTTTGAAGAACATGCAGAAACCATTCGAGAACGGATAATGGGAACTGTCGGTGCATTACTTGGAATGATAGGGAACAATGAAGATCCTGCTCGTAGCAAAGAAGGAATTTTACTCTCGAATTTGTTTGAACACTTTTGGTCAAAAAATGAAGATTTAGATCTTACTAAATTAATTCAAGGAATTCAAAATCCACCAATGTCTAAATTGGGAGTATTTGAATTAGATTCGTTTTACCCTGAAAAAGAAAGATTTAAGTTAGCAATTGATTTTAACACGCTGATTGCATCGCCAAGCTTTAAAAATTGGTTGTCTGGTGAGGATTTAGACATCGACAAATTATATTTTAGAGAAGATGGAAAGCCCAGACATAGTATTATTTACATTGCACATTTATCGGAAACGGAAAGAATGTTTTTCGTCACTCTCCTGTTGAATAGTCTAGTGACATGGATGCGAGGACAGTCAGGGACAAGTAGTCTTCGCTCATTGCTGTATTTCGATGAAATATTTGGATATTTTCCGCCAACCGCAAATCCACCATCAAAAAAACCTTTACTCACCTTACTTAAACAAGCTAGAGCCTTCGGAGTCGGGGCAGTGCTCGTCACTCAGAATCCTGTAGACATCGATTATAAAGGACTGAGTAATGCAGGAACTTGGTTTATCGGCAAACTGCAAACCGAAAGAGATAAAATGAGGGTGCTGGATGGTTTGAAAGGAGCTTTAGCAGAGGCAGGAAAGTCTAATGAGACAGATTTTGATTCGTTAATATCATCCTTGTCGAGTCGAGTATTTTTATTACACAATGTCCATGCGGATGAGCCTATTGTTTTTAATACTCGTTGGGTAATGTCTTATCTCAGAGGTCCTTTGACACGGCCACAAATTAAATCATTGATGAAGGAACGTTTGCATCGTTCTAATAAACTCAATTATAATCCTCTGAGTGTATCAAAGCCTCAATCTCAATCTATGGCTACTTTGCCACCTTCTATTGATCCTGCCATTAGTCAAAAGTTTTTAGCTGTCTGGAAATCTCCTATCGAACTCGGTTTTAAAGATGACAATTCGACCTTAGTTTATCAGCCTAAGGTTTTGACTATGGGCACAGTTAAATTTATAGACGATAAAAGGGGGGTAGATGAGATTGAACAAATTGCATTGTTAAATGATTCTCCAGATGATTTTGGTAACATCGCTTGGGATAATTCTGTAAAAGTTGAAAATTGGAAAAATATAGTTTTGCCAAAACCGGATCATTCAGAAAACACCGCAGTCAGTTATGAGGACCTTCCAGAATCAGTCAACACAGCTAAAGAGTTTGTAAAAATTGAAAAGGACTTTAGTGATTATTTATATGGAGAAAAAAGATTTACCGTGTTGGAGCATTCCAAATTAAAATTGACCATGCGCGCCAATGAAACTAAAGAAGCGTTTTTGATGCGCGTTGAAACTGCTGTCAAAGAAAGAAGGGATGAAGAAATAGATAAGCTCGTAGAACGCTTTGAAAAGAAATTAGATTCGATTGAAAACAAAATAAGGAAAGAAGAAAGAGATTTAGACGAAGCTCATGCAGAAAAAGCAGATCGAAGAAACGACGAATTGCTAAACGCTGCGACCACAATTTTTGGAGCTGTATTCGGTGGCAGAAGAAGTAGGAGATCCTTTTCTTCCGTCTCTTCCAAGCGTAGGATGTCTCGAAGAGCAAGTGAAAAAATTGCAGAGAGTGAGGAGGAACTGCAAGAGTTGAATGTTGACTTGGCAGAATTAAAAGCAGAAATGAATCAAAAAACAGATGAGCTTAAAAGGGTCTACGCTGAGTTGTCTTACGACATAACCAAGCGAGAAGTCAAACCTCGGAGAACTGATGTGAAAGTTGAGGATCCCATTTTGATATGGGCACCGTACTGGCAAAACAATGGTCAAATTAAGCCAGCCTTTATCTAAATTTTATAAAACCTAATTTCAACTTAAGTTGAGAATACTATTGTTCCTCTATCAATTCTTCAACTTCATTTGGTATTGCAGCCTTAGAAGCTTTCTTTTGACAAATCTTGCATAATTCAGAGCTCCCTTTTTGTTCGAATGATTGTTTTATGCTCCCACTGCTTACGCTCTTACCTTTTAAGTAACGGCAATCGTCATAGGCATGGTATTTATTTCCTTTCGTTCCTTCTTTTAACCAAAAAACATTGTCGGTATCGATCCCAGCAAGTTTTGCTTCGGCAGTTTTTTGTTTGATTTCCTCAGTATATTTTTCTACTGATGGGGGATTAAAGTCAGCTCCTGTTACACCTGCCGCTAACATGGCTACTGTAGCAATTGCTCCAGCAATTCCTTTTGTCTTACCACTAATATTTTTGTTTGTAAGGATTAATATCACCATCGGTAAGAATGCGAGCACACCCATTATTGCTCCAAGTTGATTCTGTATGAAAAACCGAGTTTGATCTTTTTCAGAGGCAGGATCTAATCTATTTGCTTTTTTCCACAGTGTAGAACCAGTGATCGCTAGGGCTAGAATTACAACGATAGTGACAATAAGCCAAACTAAAGTTTCATCACTGATTAGATTGAAGATGGCATAGGCCTGTCCAGCCATGGCCAAAACCCAAGCAATAACTGCAAAGATTCGAAATTGTTTCGCTTTACCTTTCGCTTCAGGACTCGCTACAAATGTGTTTTGATCGCTCATGAAAATTTTGGTTTTATGACGTTTTGAGTAATAAGAATGTCACCTAAGTTATGAATTCGATCTTAAAACAAATAATTATTTATTATATATAAAAAAAAGAGCGAGAAAAAATCTCGCCCTTTCAATTGTTGACTTAGTAATCACTGTTGATGAC
>JAHDHU010000101.1 GCA_020631135.1 Saprospiraceae bacterium
CGATCTTAAATCCTTTGACGGAATACAGTTCTAATGATAGAGTGATTCAATTTTTAGAATGTGAGGGAAATGATGACATTACTAAGTTTTTAAGTTTAACTTTTCTTAACATCATTGAACGAACAAAATAGGAATTATTTAGCTTGCCCCGATGTTGTTATTGTAACGACATTCGTCGAATGACAAAAAAAGCATAAAATGAAATTAAAATCATCCTTACTTACACTATTGATTTGCCTCTCTTTTTCAGTTTTTGGTCAAAATGAAAACTTAGACAAAGAACTTGATCAAGCCATCGAACAAATGGTTAAAGAGTTAGAATCTTTAGATTTTGCTAAAATTTTTAATGAAGATATTTTGAGTAAAATTGAGGAGATCAAGCCATCCGATGATCAATTAAATGAAATGCAAGAACAACTTGGTCAAGGTCTAAATGCATTGCAGAAAATTGATTTTTCACAATTCGAAAAGTTGTTCAAAGAATTCGAAAATGTCTTTGAAGGCATGGATTTGCCTGGGATTCAAAAGCAAAATAACAATCAAAAAAAGCCAGCTCAAAAAGGGAAGCGTATATAAGCTTTTTCTCTATTCGTACAACAATTATTACTTTTAAGCATTCTTATACTTGAAAAGATTGTTTTATGAGTTTATTTGATCAAATCAGGATCATTTTTTATCGTGTTCACGAAAAAGGTCTAGAAGTGATGTTAATTAATCCTGACCTTATAGAAGATCCAAGTGTTTGGAAGTTGCCCGAAGGATACCATGTATCAGAAGCATCTTTTAACGACAAAGGGATCATTGAACTGGAAAGCCAGAAAGTTAGTGATGGTTCTAATGTTCGCACTTTTGCAGTTGAAGCGGACTGGCATGAAATTCCATCGGTCCGAGGAATAATTAAGCATGATGTCAAAAGGGTCAAGAATAAACTTAAAAAAGTTTTACCAGGCTTGGAAGAAGCGGCCTATTTTCAAGTGAAAGAAGCATTCAAAAAGGTGCTTCCAAATGAGTATGAAGCACTCAAAGAGCTCAAAGATGTTATTCGAGAGAAAAACTCTATTAGCTCCATATAATTTTATCTTTCAATTAAAGAGATACTACCTTTTTATTAGCTTTGAGCTCTAGCCAATTTGTTATGCTCGATTCTAATTTTCGCTTTCCTAATCAAACAGAATATTACTCAGGAAAAGTAAGAGACGTTTATTTTTTTGGTGATCTAATGGCAGTCGTCGTATCAGACAGAATTTCCGCCTTCGATCATATTCTACCTCGTCCAATACCTTATAAAGGTCAAGTCCTAAATTTAATTGCCGCACATTTTTTGAACGCCAGCAGAGATATAATTCCTAATTGGTTACAAGACGTTCCTCATCCAAATGTATCTATTGGGCAAAGATGTGAACCTATTAAACTGGAAATGGTCGTCAGAGGATACTTAGCCGGTCATGCATGGAGGACATACAAATCTGGTCAACGGATTTTATGTGGTGTAGAAATGCCCGAAGGATTGACAGAAGGAGATCGCTTTCCTCATCCAATTATCACTCCTGCTACTAAAGCGGAAGAAGGACACGATGAGGATATTTCTGAAGAAAATATTTTAGATCAAGGAATCGTCAGTCACGAAATTTGGAATCAATTGTGTGAGGCTTCATTAAAATTATTTGAGCAGTGAACGCAAATGGCAAATGGGTTTGTTATTGGTTGATACCAAATATGAATTTGGAATGCATAAAGGTCAACTCATGCTAATAGATGAAATTCATACACCAGATAGTTCGAGATACTATATCAAGGAGGGTTACGAACAACGACAAAAGGATGGAATACGCCAAAAACAGCTTTCCAAAGAATTTGTGAGAGAGTGGTTAATGGAAAATGGATTCCAGGGATTAGATGGTCAAGTCATGCCAGATATGCCAGACGAATTTGTAGCATTGGTCACAGAAAGGTATATAGAACTTTACGATTTACTTACTGGTAAGAAATTTAACAGAGGATCTTATGATAATTTGATCCAAGAAATTGGTTTTAGTATTCAAAATTCCATGGATGAAATCACATAGAGGTTCTTTGTTTTTGGCAATTGCGCTAGTAGTCAGTAGCATAATTATTTCATTTGGCTTGACTAAAATGAAAAGTACCAACAACTATGTTACCGTCAAAGGGCTATCAGAAAGACAAGTTGTTGCAGATAAGGCTTGGTGGTCGATTGTCACTCAAATCACTGCAAATACCACGGAAGAAATGCAATTCAAATTGCAAAATCTAGAAAAAACCTCAATCTCTTTCTTGAAGCAAAATGGTTTTTTAGATGAGGAAATTTCTTCTGCCACAATCAATATTTATCGATCAAATTATAAAGATGCTGCAGCTCGATTAAATGGTGATTTTAAAATGAGTGTGAGTACCGATCAAATTGATAAAGTGCAAGGCATCATTAAGGAAACGGGTGCGCTTATTTCAAAAGGTATATTATTACAATCTGATCAATGGACTGCCGGTCCTAAATTTTATTTTACAAAGTTCAAAGACCTTAAAAAAGACATGCTCGCTGAAGCCACTAGAGAGGCCAAAGATGCTGCAGGAGAATTTGCCAATAATTCAGGATCCAAGGTTGGAGAAATTCGCAGGGCCAATCAAGGTGTTTTTCAAATTTTGCCTGGAGATCGGACTCCAGAAAACGAAATGTTCTATGCGGAGAAAATCGTTCGTGTCGTTAGCACTGTCGATTATTATTTGGAATAAATCCATCTCCCCATTTATAGGGAACTCAAACAACCCACCTTTACAGTATTGTAAGTACCTCTTTGGGTGTCTAAATTTGATTATACAATATCAACAGATTCGATATTGTCATCATTATAGAACAACAAAATTTCTTCATTTCTTGGACGAAATTTCCGCAGTTTTTGTAAAGTCAAAAATTAAACAAATTCAAGAAATAATTTTAGCTATCGTAGCCCATCATTGTTGAATGACAATGAAAATTATGGACGCCCAGGACCTGAAACTATTTCAGGTCCTTTTTAAAACACCCAAAATAATTTTTGAATTGTATACATTAACTTAGAATTATGAATAATATAAAAGTGGTGTTGGTTGATGACCATTTGGTTCTTCTGGATGGCTTACAAGCATTACTCAAAGCCAAAGATCAAAATCTTTCAGTTGAAAAAGAATCATCTGGAATTTCATTTTTGGAGCGAGCTGATTTAGGTCAAATAGATGTGGTATTTATGGATATAAATATGAAGGGAAAAGATGGCATTCAAACTTTTAATGAAGCCAAAAAATTGGGGTTTGAAGGGAAGTGTATTTTTCTCTCATCGTATAATGATTTAAAGTTAATCAATGAGGCAATTCAAATGGGAGCGGCAGGCTATGTTACAAAAGGGGCGGCTACAGATTGTATTTACGAGGGCATGAGAGTTGCCTTACAAAATCAAATTTATTATAGTCCTGATATAAGTCAAAAGATTGTAAATGCATTTGCAAATTCGGATACAAGATCCGCGGAAGACGATAATGAAAAAGGGATGTTGCGTCAACTTACTGAGCGAGAGTTGGATGTTCTAAAACTAATCGCCCATGAGTTTACAAGTGACGAGATCGCCAAAAAATTATATATAGCAAAAAGTACTGTAGATACTCACAGGAAAAATTTAATTGCTAAATTGAAAGTTAAAAACGCCGTTGGACTAGGCCTATTTGCCGAACGCAATGGTTTATTGTAATCAGTTAATATTAAATCATGAAAAATCAACTTCTACATTACTTAGGTATTTTTTTATTGGGATCTGCTTTAATGGTACTTGCCGTTCTTGGTTTTCAACAACTTGGATTAAGCTCTACATTGATGAATTGGGCTCCGATAGGAGGTCTGATCGCGGTTTTAGGCGCCATTGTTAAAAATCAAATTAGCAAAAATAATTCTAACAATTCATCTGATTGCGAATGGGTGACCATTCCACTAAAGAAAGAATCTACCACAGACCGAATTTATTTCGAATACATTTTGATTTGTAACGGGAGAGCCAAGAAAACCAATATTGAAGATTTCTCTAGAACAAATATGTCTGGTACTAATTTTAAAGCTACGATTAAGTATAGAGAAGATGAATCTCCAGCTGGAAGTTATGTACACAAAGACTATATCTTGGTTTCGGAATCTCAAAGCTCTACAGGTCAGTTTTATGACATAAAGGTTATTAATGCCAATGACCCTCCTAGCAGTCCGCCAGATACCCAAGTTTCTGATCCGAGATAATAGGATGTTTCGATTAGTTTGGATTTTTTTATTTATCGGACCGACAGTTTTTGCACAAGAATTTGATTGGGCAAAATGTCAAAGCTATTTTGACAGCTATCAGGATTCCCTTTTGTTAAACTACCTTACTACAAATGTAGGTTTAAAGGGTAGAGCAGAAGTGGAGCATTTATATTTTACAACTTGTATAAATCGCGTGCTTTCCGATAGAGAGCGGCAAATGAAATCAGTATTAAAAGGTTATGCGCGTCTTGAAGATATGGATATCCAAGATTCCTTGAAATATAAATATTTAGAAGAATTACACTTGGCTTTTAGGGATGATCCAGAAGATCTTTTTGACGAATCCATGGATTATCTAAATCAAAGCATTAAGGTTAAAAAAAATCTCAATGCACGAGATGAAGAATTAGGAAAGTCATACACCTTTAAAGGGAATTTGTTTTTTAAATTTCATGACAAAAACAAGTTTTACTTAGATTCTACTTTATACTATTATAAAAAAGCTAAACCGCTGGTTAAAATACAAAGCAGGAAAAATCGTCTTAGACAGAATATTGCTACGGTTTCGATCAATCTCAAAAGATTTGATGAAGTCGAAGATAATTTGTTGGAGGTTGATAAATACGAATTCAATAAAAAGTCTTGGCGGGAAAGATCCGTAATACACAATACCCTGGCCAAATATTATAGGTCCACGGGTCAAGATGGCAAATTTTTAGCGATAATGGATACGCTCGTGCCTTATGTCGAATCAAAAGGATGGAATGAAGATTTAAAACATGTTTATCAAAATAATGTAGAGTTTTATAAGAATAAGGAAGATTATAGGAAAGCCTATGATTTCTCTCTTTTGAGACAAAACGTAAAGAGAGAATTAGGGAAAGAAACGGTCGAGGATTATATCAAACTACAACAATTGGAAGAGGCGGCGGAAAATGCTTCGGCAAAGCAAAGGAAACTCGCAAGATGGGTGATGTTGCTTTCTTTCTGTTTATTGCTGGGGATCTGCGGATTTTATATTTGGCAAAAATATTCAAGATTAAAGCGAACTACGATCGAGCACGAACTGGAAAACACCAAAATGAAGGCTACCTTAAATGCAACACGAGCCGAAATATTAGGCCAGCAAAAAGAAAGGCAATTAATTGCATCGGAACTGCATGATCAATTGGCCTCTTCTATTACGGCCGCCCAAATACATTTAAGTCTAGTAGAAAATGACAGAACTCAAGATTCGAAAGCACTAAGGACCGCTCAGGAAATAATTTCAGAAGTAGGTAGTCAAGTGCGCGAAATATCACATAAACTGGTTTCACCTTCTTTGAAAAAATTTGGATTGGCCATGGCGATTGATTCTGTTCTTGAACGTATTCCAGTACAAACCATTCAAACCAATTTTGACTGCAATTGTCATTCGCTTCGCTTAGAACAGAGCAAAGAATCCTTTTTGTATCGCGCTTGTAACGAGTTGATCAATAACGTACTTAAACATAGTGATGCGCAAATCATGGAAATTGAATTGCTTAAGATAAATGACACCATCCAACTGATGGTTAAAGACAATGGATCCAAAGCTCTCGACCTAAACTTTAAAGCTGAAGGACTCGGCATAGTCCAAATAAAGAATAGGACAGAAGTATTTTCTGGTCAATTTGAATTAAGTCGTAAAGATGGCTGGACAAGAGCTCAAATCATAATGCCCATTTAATTGTTGATTACATTTGTATAATTGATGATATTCTTAAATATATGCTATAGTTTTGCCGCATTCGCGAATGCGAAAAACCCAATTTAAATTACACCTATGAGATATTTTGTAACGATTTGCTTGATGCTAATGACCAATGTAGTCTTTTGCCAAAAAGATCAAGTAAAGAAAATAATCACCGAAATCAATTTCGAGCAAGATACAGTGAAAGCGGTTTATAAATGGGTCGCTGAAAACATACGCTATGATGTTAAAAAGTTGGCAGAAATAAAGCAACGGGGTAGGAAACGTAAGAACGATAAATTTAAAACGGAGGAGGAGTATGATCAATACCAGTTGCGCCAGATCATCAAAACCAAAAAAGGGGTTTGTGAAGGATATTCCCTGCTCTTTGATGCTTTACTGAAAGAGTTGGGTTACACTTCCCATATAATAGAAGGTTATACTAAAAATCATAAAGGAAAATTAAATACGAGTGTGGGGCATGCTTGGAATGCCGTTGAAGTAAATGGAGTTTGGAAGTTGTTTGACACCACATGGGGATCAGGCTATGTGCAAAATGAAAGTAAGTTTATCAAAAGATATAATGAAGACTGGTATGACGTATCGCCGGAAAAAATGATCGTCAATCATATGCCCTATGATCCCATTTGGCAATTAAGTGACGATCCGCTTAGCTATCAAGGTTTCGAAAAAGTAAACGACCAAAGATTGGGTCAGGAGAACTTTGATCATGCACAATTGATCGAAAATTATCTTCAATCTTCAACAAAAGATCAACTCAAATTGAAATTGGAGAGATCGATGGCTTGTGGTGATGGAATACGTTTGGTGGGGAAGTATCAAAAATACTTGAGTAAAAAAGTGGAAATGACAGGTCTGATCGGAAAAGAAGGAGATTATATGGTTGCACAAGATAAGTACAAGAAGGCCGTGGGCTTGTTAAATGAGTTTATCAAGGCAAAAAACAAACGGTTTAAAGGTGAAAAGTACAGTCAGGCCATCGCTTCAGAAAAACTAAACGAGGCTCAAGAAGAGACGGAGCAATGCATCGAGATCTTAAAAAACACTAATGTCAAACAAAGAAAGATTGCCGCTTCGATCAATAAAAGCATTAAATATTCTAAACAATTACTCAGGCAAATCGAAAAGGAACAAGAATTTCTCACAAGTCTAAACTAGTATCCTTATCGATTAAATATTATTGATCATTGGTTGATGTGCCAACATTGGCTAATGGGCATCTTCAGTTTTAATCATATTTTCTTCTCCCAAAAGTCTCTTAGCCAATTTGCCAATCGTTAATCCTTGAGCAATTATAGAAAATACAACCACAACGTAGGTGACCGTAATAAACAATTCGCGGTTCATTGTGTCAGGAAGACTAAGAGCTAGAGCTATTGAAATACCACCTCTTAATCCTCCCCAGGTCATCAATGTAGTCGTGTTTGGGAAAAAGCCTAGTTTCTCAGCATACAACTTTACAGGAGCCCAAAGTGATAAATACCTTGAGGCCAAAACAAATACTATCGCAATTAGTCCCGCGATAATATAGTTCAACTCATAGTCTATAATCAATAATTCCAAACCGATCAACACAAACAATAAAGCATTGAGCAAGATGTCGACTAGCTCCCAAAAATGATCCACAAATTTTTCGGTGGTTTGAGACATTGCAGAATCTCGAACGGTATCATTACCTACGATCAAGCCTGCAACAACCATAGCCAAAGGAGCTGAAAGATGAAGGTAGTGCGCAAATACATATCCACCCATAACACAAGCCAAGGTGATCATTACTTCTATTTCGTAATCGTCAATTGATTTCATCATACGATAAGTAATGTACCCAATCAGACCTCCGAAAATTATCCCGCCAAAGACTTCTTGTACGAATAGGATTATAATATCCATTACGCCACCTGTCGCACCATGTTCACCGTGTCCGCTGCCAGCTGCAATACTCATGATGGTTAAAAAAACAACGACCCCTACGCCATCATTAAACAATGATTCACCAACAATTTTTGTTTCCAGTTTTTTAGGAACTCCGGCTTTTTTCATGATCCCCAAAACAGCAATTGGATCAGTTGGAGAAATT
>JAHDHU010000021.1 GCA_020631135.1 Saprospiraceae bacterium
GGAAAAATAATCGCTGTTGGACCTGGAAAAGATGGAAATAAAATGACCGTAAAAGTGGGCAACAAAGTGCTTTACGGTAAATATTCAGGACAAGAACTGAATTGGAAAGGAGAAGATTATTTAATAATGAGAGAAGATGACATCCTCGTTATCCTCTAGATTTTCCTAATTGTTGTTATTTAATTTTACTAACTAAAAAACTAAGAAATAATGGCTAAAGAAATTAGCTTCAATTCTGACGCAAGATCTAAACTGAAAGCCGGTATAGATGCACTTGCAGACGCGGTCAAAGTAACCCTCGGACCAAAGGGAAGAAACGTAATTATTCAAAAAAGCTTCGGCGCTCCTGCCATTACCAAAGATGGTGTTACCGTTGCCAAGGAAGTGGAATTAGAAGATCCTGTTGAGAACATGGGCGCACAAATGGCCAAAGAAGTTGCCTCCAAAACTGCTGATTTAGCGGGTGACGGTACGACAACTGCTACCGTTTTGGCTCAGGCTATGGTTACCTCAGGAATGAAATATGTTGCAGCCGGCGCAAATCCAATGGATCTTAAAAGAGGTATCGATGCCGCTGTACAAAATGTTGTAGATGCTTTAAAAAAACAAAGTGAATCAATAGGAAGCGATTTTAAAAAAATACAACAAGTTGCTGCCATCTCTGCAAACAATGACAATGAAATAGGGTCTTTAATTGCTGACGCAATGCAAAGAGTTACTAAAGATGGTGTCATCACAGTGGAGGAAGCAAAAGGTACCGACACTTATGTAGATGAAGTCTTGGGAATGCAATTTGATCGAGGATATTTATCTCCATACTTTATTACCGATTCTAAGAAAATGGTAACTGAATATGAAAATCCTTACGTTTTAATTCACGATAAAAAAATATCAAACGTTCAGGATATCGTACCTCTATTAGAAAAAACCTCTCAAGCAGGAAGACCTCTCCTAATTATTGCTGAAGATGTTGATTCTCAAGCATTAGGCTTATTGGTTGTCAATAGATTAAGAGGTGGATTAAAAGTTGTAGCTGTAAAAGCACCGGGATTTGGTGACCGTAGAAAAGCAATGTTAGAAGACATCGCAATCTTGACCGGAGGAACAGTTATTTCTGAAGAACAAGGATACAAACTTGAAAATGTAGAATTGGATCACCTTGGAACTTGCGAAAAAATTACAGTTGATAAAGACAACACAACTGTTGTCAATGGTAACGGGTCCCAAAGATCAATTAATTCGAGAATCAATCAGATAAAGTCTCAAATCGAGACCACAACTTCTGATTACGATCGTGAAAAATTACAAGAGCGTTTAGCAAAATTATCCGGTGGTGTAGCTGTATTATATGTTGGGGCTGCCACTGAGGTGGAAATGAAAGAGAAAAAAGATCGAGTAGATGATGCCTTACACGCTACACGAGCTGCAATCGAAGAAGGAATAGTAGCAGGTGGTGGTGTAGCATTGGTAAGAGCCATGAAAGGTCTTGAGAAGCTAAAAGGTGAAAATGAAGATCAAAACATGGGAATCAAGATTGTTACTAAGTCTTTAGAATCCCCGATCAGAACAATTGCTGAAAATGCTGGAGTAGATGGATCCGTTGTTTTACAAAATGTATTAAACAAAAAGGGTTCTGATGGATACAATGCGAGACTTGATAAATATCAGGATCTTAAAAAAGCAGGAGTAATCGATCCTACTAAAGTAACAAGAGTTGCTATCCAAAATGCTGGTTCGATTGCGAGCATGGTATTAACGACAGAATGTGTAATTAATGATAAGCCAGCTCCTGAAGAAGCTCATGCACATCCACCAATGGGAGGAGGCATGCCAGGTATGATGTAATTTATTAAATGAAAAATTTTAAGGCTGTTCGGAACCATTCGAACAGCCTTTTTTGTTTCTACAATAATTGAAACATTTTAAGTATAACAAGGCTTTATTGCGTAAATTGCAAGGTCCTTAGAACACAGAACGTGTCTCAAAAAAACAACCTTATAAAAATTGAATCCGAACAAGAGTTTAGGGAAATATTTAACCAATATTTTAACCCATTGGTAAACTTTATCAACCAATATCTTCAAAATTATGAGGATAGTAGAGAAGTAGTCCAGTCTACTTTTTTAAAGATGTGGGACAAGAAAGATCAATTGGTGATTCAAACCTCTCTAAAAAATTATCTATATCGATCGGCGAAAAACAATATGATAGACTT
This sequence comes from Saprospiraceae bacterium, assembly GCA_020631135.1. Taxonomy (GTDB): domain Bacteria; phylum Bacteroidota; class Bacteroidia; order Chitinophagales; family Saprospiraceae; genus JAHDHU01. Next base: position 2,216 of record JAHDHU010000021.1, read on the forward strand.
TATGCGTAAGCATAAAAAACTAAATATTATTTCAGATGAAGAGGACAAAATTCTTAACAACCTCCCAGATAACGAAGAAAGTATTTTGTCACCTTACTTGATTAGAAATGAATTAATCAAGGCTTTAGAACAACTCAAACCCAAAAACAAAGAAATTTTTCTGTTGAGTAAGTTTGAAGGATTAACATATGAAGAGATTGCCAATCATTTAAACATCTCCAAACGAACTGTAGAGGACAATGTCTCAAGGGCAATGTCTTCACTCAAAACCATTTTGAAAAATAATCCTAACATTTTTAAATAAAAAATGAGGATTTAAAAATAACTGTACGTCTAAATGCCATAAATGATGTTAAAAGAAAATACCTTACTTCGATACCTTAATAAAACTGCTTCTCAAAAGGAAGTAGAAGAGGTTGAAAATTGGATTGAAACATCACCTGAAAACAGAAAGCACTTTCAGGAAATGCTTACCGTATTTTACGAATCAAATCATCTCAAGACATTTAAAACTTATAACTTGGATGAAGAGTGGAATAAATTTAAGACGAGTGCTAAAACATCTCATAAACCAATTGAAAACGTTTTCTCTCGTCGTAAAATAATACTTTTCGCTTCTGCGGCATGCTTAACTCTGATTTGTGCTTTCTTTTTTCTTTTTCAAAAGGAAACTGAAATACTCAGACAAGCTAGTGATCAACAATTGGTATTCACACTACCCGACCAAACAATCATTACACTTTTTCCACATTCCTCTGCCAGCTATGATGAAAATTTCAATGAGCTTGAAATTAGAAAAGTGGTGCTTAATGGAAAAGCAACTTTCGATGTAGCTTCGAATAAGGCAAAACCATTTTTAGTTGAAGCATCTTTAGTAACAACCGAAGTAGTTGGCACCATTTTCACTGTTGACTCATACAAACAAGATTCATCATTTGTAAGTGTTGAAGAAGGACAAGTTGCAGTAAAAAATAACATGGAAATAGACGATGTTAGAATATTAAATGAAGGCAACTCTGTAAGTTTCTATAATAATTCATTTGGAGAAATATCATACCCAGAAGTAATCGTGGAAGAACCTGTTGTTAAGGCGACTCCAAAACCAAAAAAGAAAAAAGCAGCTGCCCCGAAACCAGTTCAACCTAAAAAAGAGATCATAACTCCAGCACCAACAAAACCCCAACCAAAAGCTAAAAAAGCAGAGGTACTATTATCAAAATATCCAGTCAATGATGTGCTGAATTTCTTAGATAAACAACATCCTGAAAACAAAAGATTCAGTAAATCTAAAAAGGCTAAAGTCAACAAAGAAGATTTCGTAATGCTTAATCTAAATGAGCCAATCGAAAAAATCATCGAAAGATTAGAATTAAAATATAATCTTAGCTACGATGATGAAAAATGTACAAACTGCATTGATCTTAAAAAGATCACAAAAAAATAATACTGTGTTTTATGTTACAAAAGACCCGATTAAATAATTGGGTCTTTTTTTTTGCCCCTACTCTATTCAATACATTTCTCTATATTCGAATCATGATCAAGAACATTATTTTTGACTTCGGCGGAGTCCTCATTGGATGGAACCCGAAGCATGTGTTTAGAAAGGTGTTTAATACCGAAGAAGAGGTAGAATGGTTTCTCAACAATGTTTGCACAATGGAGTGGAATGAACAACAAGATGGTGGTAAACTTATAGCTGACGCGGAGAAAGAACTAACTCAAAAATTCCCAGAATGGGAAAAACATATTAAAACCTATTACGAAAGATGGCATGAGATGCTAACAGGACCCATCTATAAAACCGTGGATATTTTACAAAACCTCGAAAGATCAGCAAATTACAATTTGTTTGGTTTAACAAACTGGTCAGCAGAATTATTTCCATATGCTAAAAAGCACTATCACTTTCTAAATGGTTTTAGAGACATTATCGTATCAGGTGAGGTAAAGTTAAAAAAACCAGATCCAGCAATCTATCATCTCGCACTTTCAAGGTTTAATGTCAAAGGTGAAGAAACAATTTTTATTGATGATAACTTGAGAAATATAGAATCTGCAGAGAGACAAGGCATTCATGTTATACATTTTTCAAGCCCAAATCAGCTCAGGTCTGAGTTGTCTTCACGTTTTGGGATAAACACGTAATGAAGGTAGCAGTCATCGGGGCAGGTGCAGCAGGGTTCTTCGCAGCAATAAATGTCAAAGAAAACTATCCAAAAGCGCAAGTCGTAATCTTAGAAAAAACCAACAAAATATTAAGCAAGGTAAAAATATCTGGCGGGGGCAGATGTAATGTTACAACTGGTCTAACTGACATTCACGAAATTAGCAAATCTTACCCTCGAGGTCAAAAATTTATGCGGTCAGCCTTATACCAATTTAATCCCAAAGATATAAGAACCTGGTTTGAAAACCGAGGCGTTACTTTAAAAGTCGAATCAGATGGAAGAGTCTTTCCTACTTCAAACAAATCACAAACCATCATTGATTGTTTTCTAAGTGAAATTAAATAACTTGATATCAACGTAGTTTATAATCACAAAGTGACTGCAATTGATCCGACTGAAAATGAAGTCCACCTTCGAATAAAACATCAGATTACTACACAGATTTACGATAAAGTTATTATCGCTATTGGTGGATCTCCAAAAAAGTCAGGCTTAGAATGGTTGGAAAAAATGGGCTGCAAAATTATAGATCCTCTACCCTCTTTATTCACATTTAACATGCCCAAAGAAAACATTACCTCTTTGATGGGTATCTCGGTACCGAATGCCATTGTCAACATACAAGGATCAAAGCTTTCTTCTAATGGACCTCTACTTATTACCCATTGGGGAATGAGTGGTCCTGCCATTTTAAAATTATCCGCTTTTGGTGCCAGAGAACTGTTTGAATCCAATTACAATTTTCAAGTAAGGATCAATTGGATTGGCAACAAGCAACAAGATGATGTACGTGAATCAATAAAAGCCATCTTTAGTCAAAACTCAAAAAAAGATATTGGAACTCTCAAAATATATGATCTACCCAAAAGACTTTGGCATCATTTCCTTGACAAATGCAGCATTCCCATTTCCGCAAACGCGGGAGAAATGGGATCTAAAAGTATAAATAGGATTACCAATAGCTTAACATCAGATATTTATCAGGTTACGGGCAAAACCACTTTTAAAGAGGAATTTGTTACCTGCGGTGGAATAAGTTTAAAAGCCGTACATGCTAAATCATTAGCAAGCAAAATATCTCCGCATCTTTATTTTTGTGGTGAAATTTTAGACATAGATGGTATAACTGGTGGATTTAACTTTCAAGCAGCGTGGACAACTGCCTTCATAGCTGCGCAACTAAAATAAATATGAAAAGCATTATCATTCAAGGAAGCGCAAGATCAGACGGCAATACTTTTAAGGTCAATACATATCTTAAACAAATTCTACAATGCGATGTCATTGATTTAAACAAAAAAAATATTCTCCCTTACGATTACGATCATAACAATACCCACGATGATTTTATTCCTCTAATCAAAGACTTAGTTCAAAATTACGACTGCCTTATTTTTTCATCACCAGTTTATTGGTATTCGATGAGTGGAATAATGAAAAACTTTTTTGATCGCATTACGGATTGCCTTCAAATAGAAAAAGAAACCGGAAGGCAATTAAGAGGAAAAAAATTAGCTGTGCTTTCTTGTAGCACTGGACCTGAGGTCAACGAATCATTTTACGACGCATTCCAATTGAGTGCTGAATATTTAGGCATGACCTATACTACACAAGTACACACCTGGCTGGAAAACGGTGATCTAAACGAAGAAATAAAAGAAAAACTAACTTTATTTGCTTCCAAATTATCCCTCTAAATAAATCAAATAAAGCTTACTGGCTTTCAAATAGATTAGGAATTTGTCCTGTTGAAAGAATAATTAAAAAGCTTAAACCTAATAGCTTCTAAAATAAGTCTCTTACCTTTGTCGCACTTAAAGCCCATAATCTTCCCTTCGAGTCTCCAAAACAAGATTTAAGAGCTTTTGATAAAATGTAAAGATGAAATTTAGAGACTTAGGAATCCACGATTCCATTTTAAAAGCACTAGAAGAAAAAAAATATCACACACCGACTCCTATTCAGGAAAAAGCAATACCAATTGTGCTCAATCGCAAAGACCTCTTGGGTGTAGCTCAAACTGGAACAGGTAAAACAGCTGCCTTTTCAATTCCAATTATTCAACAGATTTTAAAGTTTGAAAAAGATTTAAACAGCCGCCCTAAGTTGAGAGCGCTTATTGTAACGCCTACGCGTGAATTGGCAATTCAGATAGATGACAATATTAAAGCCTATTCAAAATTTACCCAGCTTAAACACACGGTAATTTTTGGTGGTGTCAAACAAGGAAAACAAGTCAAAAGACTTAAAGATGGTATCCATATCTTGGTGGCCACACCAGGGAGGCTATTGGATCTCCAGGGACAGGGATTTATAAACTTTAATGATCTCAAACTTTTTGTCCTTGACGAAGCAGATCGCATGTTAGACATGGGATTCATTCATGACATAAAACGCTTACTAAAATTGCTTCCTTCCAAGAAGCAATCACTTTTTTTCTCAGCAACCATGCCTGAAAATATTGTGCAACTTTCCAAATCGATTTTAAGCAATCCCGAAAAGGTTGAAATTACGCCAGCTTCATCGACTGCTGAAAAAGTGGATCAAGAAATTTATTATACCAATAGAACCACAAAGCGAGATATGCTTTTACATATCTTGAAAGATAAACTCGATGATCAAGTCTTACTTTTCAGCAGGACAAAACACGGAGCGGATAAAATCGTAAGATATTTAAGAAAAGAAAATATCAAAGCTGTTGCCATCCATGGAAATAAATCTCAAAACCAAAGACAGGCAGCCTTAAAGGACTTTAAAAAAGGTAAGGTGAAAATAATGGTGGCGACGGATATCGCTTCGAGAGGAATCGATATTGATAAGCTTAAATATGTAATTAATTATAACATCCCCAATGTCCCTGAAGATTATGTGCATCGAATCGGAAGGACCGGTAGAGCTGGAGAATCTGGAAAGGCCATTTCTATTTGCGAACCCGAAGAAAATTTAAACGTAAACCAGATTAAAAAATTAATTGGCGATAAAATAAAAAGCATTGATGCTCATCCTTTCCCACAAACGGAAAAACCAATGACCGAAAAGGAGCGCAAAGAGTTTAATAAGCAAAAGGAGATCAAAAAACGTGAGATGATTGCTCTACGAAGAGCTCAAAAGCAAGGTAAAAATCAAAAGTCTTCGAAAAGAAAAAAATCAGAAGACAAAGCTAATTCATCTGAAAAATCTCAGACTAAAAATAAAAACAGAAATAAGCGAAAGCCGTCTGATCAAGCTTCGGATAAAAACAAAAATAGAAACAAGCAAAAGTCTTCTGATCAAGCTCAAAAAAGGAACCAAAAGAAAAGATCTAATAAACCTTTGTTTAAGCACAAAGATCGGAGTTATTTGGACTTACTTGACTAAACTTGGATTCGTCGCAGCTCTTGATGTACCTTTGCTATATGTCAAAGTTTGTAATCCTCCGTTTCGCAATAATTTGTTTTATCACCCTCAGTGTCTTCGGATGTAAAAACGAAATCACATATAAAAATGAGGAGGTGGAATTTTTTCAATCTCATCCGACGCTTAGGATAATTCCTGCACAATTTGAAACGGTGACAGAACAAGTATTAAAAAAGGAGGCTCACCTCGAAGGAGCAACTTTCGAAACATTTACCGAACAAGTACTGGTTAAAGACGCATACAATACTTTTGACGATTTAGCTGATTCCACTGTGATCGCATTACTGATCAATGAAGAAATTAATTTGGTGGACTATGTCGCTTGTTATAATTTCTTACTTGAAAATCAAATTGAACAAAAGGAGGTTCCTGCCTTATTCACCACTAGAACTTTTCAACGTGTTGAAACAGAAGGTACAGGTGCCTCGATGCCAGCACAATATGAAAGCCGATCCTATCAAAAATTGATCAATCCTGCATCATTGACGAATATCGATCCTGAAAACCGGAAAAGAAGAAATATAGTTTTCACAATTGAAGAAGATCAACAAATTCGAAGCTTTTTAGAAAATCAACTGATGCTTCAAAACTTAGATGATTGCTTAGAGGGTGAATCCTATTTTATTAATAATTAATCGAATTAGAAGAAGGAATTCGGTTATCCATGATCCGAAACCATAAAGGTGGTATTAAGCTCAAAAGTAAAGAGGCTGGATATCCATATGGCAGTTGAGGCGAATCGTCGTGATGATCTAAAATTTGATATTTTTTAGCGGATTTAAAATGGTGATCCGAATGTCTCGTTAATTCGTATAAAAATATTCTACCTATCTCATGATTGCTATTCCACGAATGTGTCGCTCTCACTTTTTCATAACGACCATTTTCCAATTTTTTTCTTCGCAAACCATAATGCTCAATATAATTTATGAGTTCAAGCATCAACAATGATTGTAATGCTACCGCCAAATATAAAAGACCAACAAGAGGACCAAACGCATAAAAGATAAGACTTACAAATACTACTTGGATAATTGTAAACTGCATCATCAGGTTTGAAAAATGCCAATGAGACTTTAATCGTTTCTTTTCAAGACGCCAAGCATTAATCCATTGACCTGGAATCGATCTAAAGAAAAACTTGTAGACCGATTCTCCTTTTCGTGCGGAAGCGGGATCTTCAGGTGTAGAAACATGCAAATGATGACCTCGATTATGTTCGATAAAAAAATGCATATACATACTGGGGAGCAATAACAATTGTGATGCAACATGACTTATTGTACTAGGTTTATGCCCCAATTCATGAGCTACATTTATGCCAGAAGTAGAAAGAACAATTCCAGTCGAAAGACATAGACCAAAAATCTCCCAAGTATCGAGCGCAGAATATCCCAGTCTCATCAAAAACATAAATAGAACGATATAAACTAGAGGTACATTGATGTACAACAAAGCATCAAAGAATAGACTTTTTAACCTCTGGGCCTTCTGCTCAGAATTAAAATTATTCGTGGATTTTGGATAGTGATAATCTAAAACTGGTAATAAACCGAAAGCGATAATAACTGTGAGAAAAGAAAAATACGAAGCGTAATAAATGGATACCATTCCCGACAAGGGTAAAATGTACGCCAATAAATATTTGAGGTCTTTCGAATACATAAGCTAACAAATTAAAAAAGCCTTGACTAGATCATGATCCAATCAAGGCTTAAGATATAATTTATCACTTTTATTATTGGCGATTTACGAGCACTTTTTGCGTATTTAAACTACTTTCGGATATAATCGAAAACTATCGTACATTTTTAGAGTATAGGTAGTACCTAGACACTGAGCATTGACGATTTGAAAATTGACACAAATACAAAACAGCTCAAAAGCAAAATAAACTTTCTCATGATAAACAAAAGGGGTTATTGTACCGTAGTGTAGATTAGTACAGTTTTTGATTTTTTGATAATAAATAAGGGGAAGAAGTAATACAATTAAGGGGTTACATGCACTTATACAAAATACATATTATAAAAAATCGTAATATGAAATTACAAGCATAATCTCTTTTAACCTAATTATCCTATAATCATATTACAAATTTTAACATATATAAAAATTTATCTTTATACTAGACCTTAAGGTAACTCGGACTACTTAGTGTTCGTAGCTCAGATAGTAAGGAGGCTTTACACTATTCAGTGAAATGTTTTCAGAAATGCTTTATTGAATGGATATAAATAATCGCGCATTGAATGTTACACTAATTTCATAAGGGGCAAAAAAAAAGTGGTTACTCTCCAGCAACCACTTGCAAATTATAATCCCATGAACATATCCAAAAGTGAAATGCCTTTTATCTAGAGTTAAAGGCAATTAAAACTCATTTGTAAACCAAAATATATTTAAAACTCAATCTTTCAATTAGTGGGGATTTAGTCTTTTTATAAAAAGGTTGTAAGAGGAGAAAAGCGTTCCAATTATCCTCTCCTCTTACGTTATAATCCCATGAACATATTTGAATTTTAATCGCCAATTCTTTTACTGGCTATTAAAGAATAAAATTCATACAACAAATATCAACATGAATCATAGCTGAGACAAAGACAAAAAAGAATAATTGTTCTTTTTTATTTATTAATTTATGAGGCAAATAAACTAACAAGGTGCTGATTATCAGCTATTTAAACAACATCAATTGTTCTAAAAAACTGCTGAAAATTAAATTAAAAAGGGTCAGAAAATTCAGGATTTTGCATAAAATCTTCATCACTCAAGGTGAGTAGAAAGGCTTTTAGAGCTAATTTTTGTTGCTCATTTAGATCAATTGAGTCCAAAAAAGGGCTTTTTGTAGGAGAATAATGACCTCCTGAAGCATAATGCTCTATCACCTCTTCCAGAGTTTCGAATCTACCATCATGCATATAAGGAGCAGTATATTCAATATTTCGTAATGTTGGTATTCTAAATTTACCATTATCGCCTTTGATTCCTGATGTACCCCCAAATCCAAGATCCGCAAAATCTTCAAAGTCGTTGGCAAAATCTAGACCATTATTTTCGAAATCATTGCTGGTAAAAAGTGGTTGATCGTGACAATGAAAACACTGCGCATCAGGAATTTCTGGATTCGTACCTTGATAATAATCGAAAAACATTTCGTAACCGAGAAGCTCTTCTGGAGAAAATGCATCTAATCCGAGTAGGGATCTATCAAATTTTGAACCTGTTGCACTAATTAAAGTTCGTTCGAACTGGGCCATGGCTTTGGCAGCCAGTTCTTTTGTAATTTCTGAACTGTTGGATATGCCGAAAGCCTTCCTAAACTTTTCCCTGTACAATTCACTATCCTGCAACCTCAAAATTACTTCAGGCCAAAGCGCGTGTAATTCGATAGGATCTTCGACTGGTAGCAACGCTTGTTCTTCTAAAGTCGCTACTCGCCCATCCCAAAATAATCCTCTATAGTTAAATCCAATATTAAGCAATGACATCGAACTGCGTTTGCCTTGAATCCCATCGATACCGGTACTTAAGGCTAAGTTATCAGTAAAACTACCTGATGGTAAATGACAAGATGAACAAGACATTGATAAATCATCAGACAAGATCGGATCATAAAAAAGATGACGTCCAAGATCAACTCCATCCACCGTTAAAAGATTATCTTGAGGTTGTTCTAGAAATGGAAACAACGGATTGCCAATTTCAAGCGGATAACTTTGTGGCTCATAGGTGATATTACTTAAGTCAATATCAGTTTGGGAAGGGTTAGGATCTTTACATCCTCCGATCAAAATAAATAACAAAATAGAGAACAACAAGTTATACTTCATAGCATCATTTTAACAACAAAAAAAACTTCTTGTTTATTATAAAGAAAAGGCATTTGTTGCGTTAGCTGACAACTTAGCTATAATTTCAGTTTCCGAGTCATTTAACACACTTATACCCTCGAACCACTTTTTTAAGTCAACTTCAACATTGATCCTCAAATCTGAACCCAAACTTGGCTCAAACATACCTGTCAAAACTATATCAAATTGTTGATCTAAAACATTTAAAGTAGTGTTTACTTGGGACATTGTGTCCAACACTACATCTGTTTGAATACTCACAAATTTATCACCAATGTATAAACTGTCTTGAAACTCTCTTAGTAAATAATCCTCACTGAAAAAATCAAAGTCCAATTGATCAAATCCCAAACCAAGCTTAAAAGTAAGTTGATCATAGGTTTTAAGCTCATCAAAACTCCCTATGGTATAACTTGTCCTTCCTAATCTTATCAATCTAATATCATCGACGATTGTTTGCACAAAACCATTTTCACTGATTTGAACGGAATCTAACAAGGCCATTTCTCCATCCATTCCTGTTAAGGATACTTCATTGATAAAATATTCGAATTGATTTAAGAAGTATGCCTGTCCAAAATCATCTAAAAGTGTATCCCCTGGGCTGACACTGAAGGTGTCAACACCTTGATAACGGTGCATAACTTGTAGTATCAAATTGGGAAGGGTGCAACACTCATCACAGGCATCATCTGCATGCACGTTGTAATTTGTAGCGATAGGATTGAGGCATCCTTCTTGAGGTTCATAGCATGATGTGTATAGAAACATCATAGATCCAAAAACCAAAATGAAACTGGCTATTTTAAGAATTTTCTCTTTCATAGTCTCTCAAAATCTTCTGAACAGCTTGTTTTACTTGCACAGAAAAATCTTTTTCCAAAATCCAATGGTAATATTGTTTATCCTTGGCGAGTACAGGACCCACTGATTGTCCAATATACTTTCCAAAATTAAAAACGATATCACCCTCTGATGTGTACTTCAACCGATTGGTCGAATCAACAGATTTTTTGTCATGAGTAAATTCGTATAAAGCCGCCATATCGTTTTTGATAGGCTTTTCTATAATCTCACCATCTTTAGTTTCGTAATCCTCGTTTTCATATTTCTTTATCTGACCCTTCAATACATTGATGGTAGCCTTTACATCTGCCAATGCATCATGGGCTCCTTCAAATTTTTCGCCGCAGTAATATTTATGTGCCGCCATCAAAGTTCTTGGCTCCATTTTATAGAAAATCGATTGGACGTCAATTATGCGACGATTAGAAACATCAAAATGGATTCCAGCTCGGTTAAATTCTTCGAGTAACATTGGCACGTCGAATCTATTGAGATTATAACCCGACAGATCTGCTTCGCCAAAAAATTCCTCTAATTCTTTCGCCACTTGATTAAATAAAGGTTTGTTGGCAACATCCGCTGCAGAAATACCATGAATGGCAAAACTTTCTGGAGAAATAAGTACCCCTGGATTGATGAGCATTTCTTTTTCAACTGGTTCGGATCCATCCTTCGCATATTTAATCATCGCAATTTGAATAATACGATCCTTCAAAACATTTAATCCAGTTGCCTCTAAATCAAAAAATACAATATCCTTGTCAAGATTAAATTTGATGTCTTCCATACCTTTCTATTTATACCATGAAGGTAGTTATATAAGTGAAGATCACTTTAATTTATGATCTTCTACTTTTCCCAATCTTTGTTTGGATTCTCCATTTAGAGAAATCAAGTCAAAACTTACTTTCCCGAAAGGAGAAACACGCGTAATTACCAGGTTATCATTTTTATTACCACCCATTCCACTTGCTATGAAAGTATTTTTGCCTTTCTTATGGTAAACGATTTCGTCTCCTGTTGCAAACGCTCCGACATCACCAGCGAAGTAATAAATATCCTTTCCAGAACCCGAAAGTAACGGCTCTACTATATTCCAAAAATTTACTTCCTCTGCCCTGCCTTCTAATGAATTAAGTTTCAGTTTTGAAAATTCATTAGTTGGCGTCCACCAAATTAATTGATGACTAAACACAAAAATGTTTTTTGTTTTATTTGGCATGTCTTCAATTGCCTTTCTAAAATATTGCAATTGGGCACCATCAATATTCCATCCATTTTGATTTGGATCCAAAACTAAAAACAGATTATTTCGATGATAGAAAGAATAGTACGTTTCTTCATACCTCGAGCGATATAAATTTAAATCAGTTAAATCATGATTGCCCGGAGCAAAATAACTGAAGCATTTTATGGATCTCAAGACCGAATCTACTTGGTCCCAATTTTTCGTACTGCTCTCATATACAATGTCGCCAGTCAAGATTCCAAATTCCAAGTCATCAATTCCGTTTAAAAATGGTATTGCATTTTCAAAAGGTGGATGCAATCCCTTATTATTAACACCTGGCGATCCATAGGTATGACCGGCAACGAAGAATGAAAATTCTTTATTTGAAACTGTTTGCTTGTCCACACATGCAGATACAATTAATAAGAAGCCAATCAAAGTTTGTCTAAGCCAAGGCATTAAATTTGTTTAATGTACACCATTCGGTGAATGCAATGAGCTGTTTATTCTTTTTGAACCAAAACCCTTTTGACAAAGACCTGCTCATCAATTTTAATTCTAATCAAGTAAACGCCATCTTTAAAATTAGTCAGATCTAAACCATATTCTTCTTTCCGCAAATCGGTACGACTTAACAACAGTCTTCCATCGATGCCGTAGAACTGAAGCATTTCTAATTCTTGACTAGATTTGATGCTCAGATAAGTTTTTGCTGGATTGGGTAAGATACTCAAGGAAAAATCTTCCATTTCGATGACATGATTTATTGAATCCATCCCATCACAATTTTCATCAATGCCATTGTTTACAATTTCTTCAATATCAGGATTGATCATGGCATCATTATCATTACAGTCACCACCAACATTAATAAAATTTATGGGTTGCATACAATCTTCAACCGTCATGTCTTCATCTCCAAATCCATCACCATCAAGATCAGGATAATAAGTCTCAGTCGGAAGATCTTCATCGACAGATTCATCACAATCATTATCCAAGCCATCACAAATTTCAGGGGCACCGTTATAAATCAATGGATGGGCATCATTGCAATCTTCAATGATTACGAAACCGTCACCATCTAGATCATCATCCAAAGTTTCGGGATTACAATCGTCGTCTAAACCATTATAAGGAACCTCAGTCATGGCCGGATTAACCATTGCATTTGAATCATTACAATCCTCATCCACACTGTAACCATCTTCATCTTCATCTAAATCACCTGTACATGGCATGCAGATTGAACCATCACAAAGCAAGATTACTTGCATATCGTTTATGGTGGTGGATAATCCATCGTCACAAGGCTCTGTCACCGTATCTCCTTCTTGACAATTGGTTGGTTGACCAGCACAAGGAATACAAAGGTCTCCAAAACATTCTGATAAAAACTCAATATCGTTTATCGTACAAGGGTCACCATCATCACAGGGATTCTCGATAAGCTGATCCAAATCACAAGGTATATCTGTCCCGGTACAAGGCTCACAAATCACCATTGTACAAACAAACCTCACTAAACTATCATTGATTGTGCAAGAAGAACCATCATCACATGCGAGAGTTTCTTTCGTATTTGGTGTTATAAAAGGATCTGTATCATCACAATCATCACCATTGGTGACATAACCCATGGGTTGTTGACAATCATTTATCAAGGTAGCTGGATCTCCAAAACCATCCCCATCATTATCTGCGTAAAAATCACTGGCAGCATCAACGCCATCACAATTTTGATCTATATTGTCTCCACATATTTCGACCGCCAAAGGATTGATAGTAGGATCATTGTCATTGCAATCGTCAAAGAACCCAAATCCATCACTATCGAGATCATCATCCAAAGTACTTGGATCACAATCATCATCCAATCCGTTATAGACAATCTCGATCTGATCCGGATTAATGTTGGGATTGCCATCATTACAATCTTCCAATGTAGAATAACCATCACCATCCTCATCCTGAACGATTATTGTGCTCGCTAAATTTGTAATTATAGGAAAATTAAAATCAAAGTAAATAGCTGCTCGATTACTTAAAGTATCACCCGCTTGGACGTTGTCATTAGCAGCTACCTCAAAGGCCACATATCCATCATTGATTTCGTCCTCAAATGGCAGATCAATATTTTCGAATACAAATTCGACTACATTACCATAAGTCAACATTTCCATCGGGTGCGAAGCATCAATTATACGAATGGAAGAAACATCAAAAGCATCAGAAAATGTATCCTTAATAGTAACATTAATTGCTTCTGCAGTACCTGTGTTTTCAAATCTTATTAAATAGTTTAATTTATGAAAAAGAGAATCATCTAGTACATAGTGCCCTTGAAGACAGGTTTTGTCATTTGGATCAAATGCGTTGACTACGTCCTGCCGAATCCCTGTGTCATTATTTTGAATGTAGCAATCTCCGATTCTGGGATTGACAGCAGCACTATAACTCAGAAGATCTCCACCATTTAGGGCAGGATTATCCATGGGAGAATTTAATTGAAAAGTCAAATCAAAAGATCTTTCACTAAAAGGCAAAAGGTCCTCAAAATCTAAGATTAATGAATCCCCTACCATCTGCCATGGTTCATTGGCAAATAAAAATTGAGACTCTTCATTTTGGCTGTGAACCATCACATTTCCAGATGCAGAAATATTTCCATTGTTGCCAATTAGGACACGATAATCACATGTAAAGCCAGGTCTAGCAGGTTCTAATGGAATAAAATGAATGTACAGATCAAACTTTTTAAGGTCTGTGGACCTTAAACAAAAATTGCTTCTAATGGTGTCTGACTTCGATTCCACACTGATGAATCTAGATAATGGTTCAGATTCAAATAATTCCGGATTTTCTAGAAGTGGCCTTATATTATAATTGCCCAAAGGCAAATAAAAACTTTGAACATTATTACTCGAGACAGCTGAAACAATATTGAACTCATTGGATTCAATTGAATAAGTCATTTCATTAAAAACAATATTTGGATTGTCAAAATCACATTCATTTTCTGACCAAATGGTGTTTACTTCGACTCTACCGTAAGCTAAACCATAAAGAAAATTACACAAGGCATTAAAATGCACATTAGTCAAGTCGTATCCATTATCTTCTAATTCGTTGTTAATTTTAAAAAAATCACTTTCATCGGCACAAATAAAATGATAAGGATTACTCTTATCCGTATGGGATAAATTCAAATAATATTCATCGCTACCATTTTGAATATTTAGATAGGTAATGGAATTTCTCAAGCAACTTAAATTCCGAAATTGACTATTTGCTGATAAGTCCAAAGCTTCTAAATCATTATCATGACAGTTCAATGTTTCCAGGCTTCTGCAAGTACCCAAATCAAGCTCTTCGAGCAAATTTAACTGACAATCAATTCTTTTAAGGACAACACAATTCATCAATTCTAGCTTTTCCAATTCATTTTCACTTATCCAAAGCGCAGCTAGCTTTAAATGATTTTCAATTACAAGTGTATCGATTTGATTAAAAGTCAATTCCAAGTTTTCAAGGTTAGGACATTGGGCTATGTCTATTTCTGAAAGATGGTTATCTCTTAAATTAAGAGATTTTAAATTTTCATTGTCTAATGTGATAGAATGAAGATTGGGCCTTATGAATAAATTTCGAAGCGAATCCAATCCTGATACATCTAATGAATCTATATTTCCAAATAGAGAAATTGTATCAAGTAATAAATTGTTGGTCAGATCTAAGGATGGAACCTTTACATCCAAATAAAGACTTTCTAAAGCTTCATTGGTACTTAAATCAAAAGTGATCATTGAATGAGCATTACATCTTAAACTTTTAAGATTTGTTAATCCAGTAATATCAAAAGACTCAATAAAATTCCCCCCTAATTCAAGTTCAATTAGCTCAGCCAAATAAGTTAAATCAATATGCGGATCTTTTATTGAACTGCAATCCAAAATCGCCAACTTATTAAGACCCATTAGATTAAAATCATTGGTTTGATTAGATGAACAATCCAGTTCAACCAGATTTACCAAGTGATTAATATTGAAAGAAGACAAAGAATTAGAACTAATATCAAGTTTAACCAAAGCATCTAATTGACCAAGGTCTAAAAGATCCAACTGATTGGAGGCACATCTAAATTCTTTAAGCTTAGGACAGTTGTTTACAAATAGCGCTGAATGGTTATTTCTAGACAAATCAAGAAATTCTAAATCATCGAAACCTGAGATGGTCATGGAATCCAACATCGCAAAATTTCCGCCAAATATTCCTTCATAGATATTGAGATATACCAATTTCGAATTTTGACTGAGATCTATGGTATCCAGCCGATTGTACCTCAAACTTAAATGCTCCAATTGTCCAAAATTTGTAAAATCGAAGGCACTCAAGAAACAATAATCAAGAATCAACTTCTTAAGATTTACCAAAGTAGAAAGATCGGCATCAGAAATAGAATGATCCTTAACAATTAAGGTTTGCAGGTTTATGAATTCTTGTATCCCTTCAAAATCATCAACAAGAAAGGAAGAATTTACATTTAAAGAGTCTAGAGCCAAAGCCTCACTTTGTTGGATCTGGCCATCTCCATTCAAATCAATTCCCTCTGCTATTAGCGCTTCTAAAAATTCTGAATCAGGAATATTTACTATTTGCGCTTCTAATCTAAAACAGAGTATAGATAATATTGAAATCAAGAACCTAAGCCTCATAAGGTTGTGCATATTTACCTCCTTAAGATAAAAAATAGCTCACACTCCCAGCCTCTTAATTAGCCAATGCAATATATTTTGAAAATCCTGACGAAAAATGAGTTTTTAATTCACCATCGTTATTATAGATAAGACAAGCTTCAATATCCTGAAGCGATTCTATGAAAGCTTTAGAATCTTCAAGACCTTTTACCATACAGGCTGTGGCATATGCATCGGCTTCCATGCAGTTTTTGGCGATGACAGAAGCGCCCAATAAAATTGATCTTTCAGGAAAGCCAGTTTTAGGGTTAATTGTATGACTGTATTTGACCCCATCAACTTCATAAAAATTTCGATAGTTTCCGCTACTAGCCAGCGCGGCATTTGTCAACTTTACCACGATATCCGCTTCAATAGATGAAGCGCCTTCAAGTGGTCTATTTATAGCAAGTCCCCATTTTTGATTTTTACTATTGAAGCCAGAAACATAAATCTCACCACCAATATCTACTAGAAAATCTTTAAGTCCATGTTTAACTAGATTATTAGATAAAATATCAACAGCATATCCTTTAGCTATAGCGGAAAAATCAAGTTCTGTTTCATTGTGTGATTTTGAGATCACCGTTTTACCATTTACATCAAATTGGTTGATAAAATCAAAGGAAACAGCTTTCAGAATATCTCTGACCACCAATGAATCTAAATATTTAAGCTTCTTCTTTTCAGTATAACCAAATCCATAAAAATTAACTAAAGGCATAACGGTCGGATCGAAGTCTCCCTCAGATTCTTTATAAATAGTTTTTGCACGTTTATAAACAGAATAGAAGTATTGATCTGCTGGGTCATTTAAATTCAATACCAAATCCGCTTCTCGATTTAAACGAGAAATTGATGACGATTCAATGTACGTACTTAGACCTTGATTAAGCTCAATAAGTATCTCTTCTATTTCTGTAGCCATTTTTTTTTGATCGCTTTCTGATGGATCAAAACTAATGCGATAGTAAGTACCCATGGTTTCTCCCTGGATCGTTTGATATTCGCCGAATGGCCTAGCACTCTCCTGCTTACATTGGATAAACAAAAGAACAACAATGAAGGAGAGTGTTGTGTTTCTAATCAATGATACCTTCTCTTTTGGCTTCCTCTGTAAATGAATTAAGTTTAACTGGTTTATTTTTTCTCATTCGCATGTTTAAAAATTCAACCAATAAGGAAAATGCAATGGCAAAATATAAATAACCCTTAGGCACGACTCCTATTTGAGATCCCAAAATTTCAAGATGTGCCAAATGGCCTCCTTCTAAAATCAACATGAATCCAATCAATATCAAAAATGACAAACCCAACATTTGTATTGTCGGATGCTTATTTACAAATCTGCCAACGGGGACAGCAAAAAGCATCATAATTACCACAGAAAGTACCACTGCAATCACCATAATTACCAAAGCCCCTTCTAATCCATTGGTCATACCGACGGCTGTTAGAATTGAATCAAAAGAAAAAACAATATTTATGAGAGTAATTTGAACAATTGCCGATTGTAAGGATACGACCTTTGCTGAAGAGCCAGATTCACCATGGTGCTCATCCCCTTCCAATTTATGATGAATTTCTGATACAGATTTGTATAACAAAAATATACCTCCAGCTATAAGTATTAAGCTTTGACCTGAAAACCCAGCATGGATCCAGGAAGCATTAATCTTAATCCAAGGTTCGCTCATGGCAATCAACCAAGAAATACCAAATAACAAAGCGATCCTCATGACCATGGCTAAAACTAAACCGATATTGGTTGCTTTTTTTTGTTGCTCATCTGGTAATTTGCTTGCAGCAATGCTGATGAAAATAATATTGTCTACTCCTAAAACAATTTCCAAAAAAGTCAAAGTCAATAAACTCAACCACACTCCAGATGAAGCAAAGTCGGGCATATCGAACAAAACAAAAATTAAATCCATTATATTTTCATTTACTACTGCAATTTTAACAAATTACACTTATCCATTATATCAATCCGCCAATAATTACTTAGGTTTAACTTTTAACTCTTAAGACAATTATGATAGTCGTGACTATTGATCGCTCTTGATTTTTATTTTGAACAAACTATATTCATGAAAGGTCCCAAGCACATTTTGGTTAAATTTTCATTTCTTTTTTCTTTGCTAGTATTATTTACTTCACAAATTGTGGCTCAAAAAAATATCTTGCTCATCATTTCCGATGATATTGGAGTCGATGCTACAAATGGATATCATGATTTAGAAATTCAACTCACAACTCCTACCTTAGATAGCCTGCGCCAAGAAGGCATAAGTTTCGAAAATGTTTTTTCTACGCCAGTCTGCGGATCTACGCGTGCCACCATAATGACGGGAAAACATGGAATTAAAACAGGAATGCTTGCCAATGGCACCTTAAGCACAGATCATAGAAGCATTTTCAAAGCGATAGCGGAGGAGACGGATGACGCTTACGCGAACGCCGTTATCGGGAAATGGCATATTGGCCCAAATGGCAATCTCAATCATCCTCAAGAGCACGGAGTAGAATATTACACCGGATTATTTCAAGGAGCTCCAAGCGATTATTTCAGCTGGAATCGGGTTGTTGATGGTGTGAGTCAACTTGAAGAAAACTATTTAACAGAAGTATTGACAGAACTTTCTATAAATTGGATAGAACAACAGTCCAAACCTTGGTTTTTATGGTTGGCCCATTCTGCCGCACATTCTCCTTATCACACTCCGCCCGATCATATGCACACACTACAGAATACAACTAATAATTATCGCAAATTTTTAGCTATGCAAGAATCCATTGATTACTCAATCAATGCGATTTTAAAATCAATGTCGCAAGCACAACGTGAAAACACTGTAGTCATTTATATCGGTGACAATGGCACACCAAATTCTCTATTACGAGATTACCCTGATGGACATGGAAAAGGCACCCTGTATCAAGGTGGAATCAGAGTACCTATGATAATTTCTGGACCAGGAGTATTACGTAAAGGAGAGCGAGAAGATGCCTTGGTCCATTTAACTGATCTTCATGCAACTATTTTGGAAATTGTGGGTGCTGAATTACCTGGCGGAATATTTAACAGCCTCAGTTTTAAAAATTTATTAGAGGGTGAAGAACAAGAAGAAAGAGATTACAATTATTCTGAATACGAAAATGCCAACGGCTATTTGTATTGTATCAGAAATCAACAGTACAAACTCTTGGTCCATTCTGGCGGTGTACAAGAATTTTATGACTTAACCAATGATTCTTTAGAATTCGAAAATCTGATGGAAGATTTCATGCTTACTGCAGCCCAATCCTCTGCGAAAGAAGATTTAGAAATTGAAGCAATGACAAGACAAAATGGATGGTCTTGTAGAGATCACATCCAAAATGGTGACGAAGAAGGGATCGATTGTGGTGGTAGTAATTGTGCCCCATGTATTGTTTCTAATGAAAATATTGACTCGAAGGATCTGCTTACAATTTATCCCAATCCTAGTATCTCATCATTCAATGTCAGTGCTTTTGAAAAATTAACTGCAATGTCCATTATAACTATGGATGGTAAAATAGTTAAGAAATTTGACGGGCTTAATCAAGCAAAGGTTGAGGTTCTTCTTGAAGGGATTCCTCAAGGAATGCTTATTGTCGAATGTCAATTTAAAAATTTCAAAATTCGTAAACGACTCTTTCACCTTAAATAGGTAAACAAAATTTTAAAAATTAATAATCTGTTAATGGTCTTTAAAAATTCCTAATTCAGTACGAGTAAGGAGAAATTTAAAGAAGAATGAAAGATGGTGTCAACAAGTCTATCCAAATCGTAGGGGTATTTCTCATTTGCGTTGCCTTGGGTTATCTATATAACGACAGCATACTGGATTCGAGAAATCGTTTCGAACAAGAAAGGCTCAATATGTTAAGTATGGGCCTTGGATTTATACTTTCTTCACTTTTGTTGTTTTTAAGTTACTTTCTTAAAATAGATCGAAAGTGGATGTACGTCAATCAATTTATCCTCTCGTACATTCTTGCATTTATTTTTATTAAGAATAGTTTGTTTTTCTTCAAGGGCTTTAACTACAAATTCAGTTTCGGAAGTTTAGAAGCTAAGATTGGTGATCTTCAAAATTATGAACTATACAACATTGCGATAAGCCAATCTCCAGATTACAAACTCTTTATAGCTTGGGCCATGGTGCTTTTTGCCTTTTTACTTTGCTTTAGAAAAACTCGAGCATTAGGAACAATAGGTACTTTGGCAATTTGCTTAAACATCTATGTTATTTCCAATGGCTTTGGGTTCCAAAATTTAGACAGGGCCACACTGCTCTTGGGTATTTCATCGTTTTTACTAATCAGTCAATGGCAATTTTTTAACAGGGCATTTATTAGTAATAAAAGACCTTTAAAGAAAAGTTTTCCATTTTCGACTAGCAAAAAAGTTTATGAAAGCATGGCGATGATCAAAGTCATTTGCTTTATAGGTACGATTGTTTATTTTCATTTTAAACTTGAAGACACTTGGTGGGGAAAAAGAGATTATAAATCCAACCCAATTGTTGGTGTTTGGAAGATCGAAGAATATGCATTCGAAAAGGAACAAAATCAAACCAAAGAATTCTTTCAAGCGGAGGCATTATATTTTGATCAAGGTTACAATGCGTTTATTAAACATGATGACAGTTTAAGTAGATTTAAGTATTTACTGGATACCAAAGCTGACCAATTTGACATGTACGATTTTCATGCTTTGAGACAAATTGATATCAAAGGTAAGTTTGAATTAATCCATTCCGATACTCTACTGTTTAACGGCAAAAACAACAAAGACAGCATTTCGCTTAAATTAATAAGGGACGATCGCTTCAATCGATATATGGAGAATTAATATATATATTTTTTTTAACCGTATATTATATCATTATCCTTATTTTCCGTGTTTTTCCAAAAACACAAAGCGGAGTTATGCGTGATGGGGCAGTTAAATACAATTTAAAAAACAAGCCAGAGTTCTTTAAAGAGGTTGTAAAGCGAGTTAATTACCATTTTAAAAGCAGTAATATCAGCAAACATGCTAATTCTAACATGGTCTTTAAGACCGTATTCATGATTTGCCTTTATTTTATTCCTTTGATTTTGATTGTTACGAATGTTGTCCAAAGTAGTTGGGCAAATTTTTTAATGTGGACATTGATGGGATTGGGTATGTCCGGAATAGGTTTATCTGTCATGCATGATGCTAATCACGGAGCTTATTCAAAGCATAAAAAAATCAATAAACTTATTGGATTAATCATTAACCTCGTCGGTGGATATCAGGTCAATTGGAAAATACAACACAATGTTTTACATCATTCATTTACCAATATAGAAGGATTGGATGATGACATTTCAAAAAATGGGGTCTTGAGACTCTCACCTGATCAGAAAAAGCGTCCCATCTATAAATACCAAGTTTTTTATGCGCCATTCTTATACAGTATTCTCTCTTTGTATTGGTTTTTAGGCAAAGACTTCGAACAAACTTATAAATACGGAAAAGAAAATTTAGTTCAAGAACAAGGCATAAGTATCGGTAGAGCGATGATCGAAATATTTTTTACAAAGCTTGGATACATCGGTTTGTTTATCATCTTACCTATTTCTTTTGCAAGCGTTCCATGGTGGCAAAGCTTATTGGGTTTTCTTTTGATGCATGCCATTTCTGGACAAATTTTGGCTTTAATATTTCAATGTGCGCATGTGCTGGAAGAAACAGATTTTTTCATTCCTGCAGAATCAGGAACGATGGAAAACAGTTGGGCAATTCACCAAATGAAAACTACTTCAAATTTTGCCAATGATAGTACTTGGTTTTCTTGGTTTGTAGGCGGATTAAATTTTCAAATCGAACACCATCTTTTTCCACACATTTGCCATGTCCATTATAAGGATATTTCGAAAATTGTAAAGTCCACGGCTGAGGAATACAATATACCCTACAATCAACATCAAACATTTTTAGGAGCCCTAAAAAGTCATTTTAAGATTTTGAACCAACTTGGAATTGGTGCAATTTAGTTTTAAAAATAGTTATAAGCCTTTCTTACTTTTTTCCTGTTATTCTTCTGAAAAACTTTTTTTCATACTCCCAGAAGAACTTAAATTGACCGAATATAAATCCGTAAACCAACAGGAATAAATTATAGACCGGTAAAATGAGTATTAAGTAGAGAATTGTAAACAAGGTCGACTTTTCACCGTCCGGAACGAAAAAAGCAACAACAGGTTTTTTTAAAAGCAATATCGTCGTACCTGTACATGCAAATACCAGGAGAATAACCAACATTTGTTTATAGCTGACTCCCCACTTTTCTTGTAAACGTTTTGACCAGTTTGCGATAATCCTAGTTTTTAAATATTAAATCAAAAGAAATGAATTATTCAACCCAATCTGCTACAAACATATTGGTTGATCGACCTCCTCCATTGTTTCGGTTAGATGAAAAAGCAATCTTCTTACCATCAAATGAAAACATTGGAAATGAATCAAAAGCTTCATCGAAACTTATTTGTTCTAATCCTGTCCCGTCTACATTTATCATGTAAAGGTTAAAAGGAAAACCTCTTTCAGATTTATGATTAGAAGAAAAAATTACTTTGTTACCAGATGGATGAAAAAATGGTGCCCAATTAGCTTTACCCAGATCCGTAATTTGTTTTAAATCGGAACCATCAATGTTGCATACATATAATTCCATTTCGGTTGGCTGAACCAATCCTCGCTCTAAGAGATCTGTATATTCTTTCTTCGCTTCATCTGTTTTTGGTCTACTTGCTCTAAAGATAAGTTTGCTGCCATCTGGAGAGAAAAATGCTCCTCCATCATACCCTAAACCAAAAGTTACTTGAGTTTTGTTTGAACCATCAATGCCCATTGTCCACAGTTCTAAGTCTCCTGATCTTGTTGATGTATATACAATGAGATCTCCATTTGGAGAAACGGTTGCTTCAGCATCATAACCTGGACTATCTGTCAATTGATCTACAATATTACCTTCTAAATCAGCAACAAAAATATCGAAGGTTTCATAAATCGGCCATACATACTTATCGCCTCTAGGAGGTTCTGGTGGGCAGTTTTCATCATAGTGATGCGTAGAAGCATACAATACATGATTGTTTCCAGGCATAAAATAAGAACAAGTAGTTCTTCCTTTACCAGTGCTCAAAAGTGGCGCGATACTTTTTCTGTCTCTTTTAAAATCTTCAAGATAAATTTGATCACAGGGTGCATTCCATTTTTCATTTTTTGCTTGAAAAACCAATTTAGAATCATCAAAGCTCCAGTAGGCTTCAGCGTTATCCCCTCCAAAAGTCAACTGTTTAAGATTTTTAAAATGCTTTTCTTCTGGATAAGTTAAATCATCTTGTAATCGACTTTCCTTTTTCTCTGCGCTATGGTGCCCATGAGCGTGTCCATGATCATGATCTCCGTGGTCGTGATCGTGACCATGATGGTGTCCGTGATCGTGACCATGATCGTGATCGTGATCGTGATGATGTCCATGATCGTGACCTTCATGATTATGATGTTTATGATCATGTTTACATGAAATCGATAAACATAGCGCAGCAAATAGAAGAAAAAATAATCTTAGGGTCATTTTTAATTGGATATTAATACATAATCAAATATA
Organism: Saprospiraceae bacterium; assembly: GCA_020631135.1. Taxonomy (GTDB): domain Bacteria; phylum Bacteroidota; class Bacteroidia; order Chitinophagales; family Saprospiraceae; genus JAHDHU01. The sequence goes on from JAHDHU010000021.1 coordinate 26,123, forward strand.
GAGCGCAAATGTAGAAGTATAAACAGTATTATTGTACGGTTGTTTAAGCTTTATGACAATTACATGATTTAATCGACGGATATGAGATTTTATGTTTTTTTAGGTTTCTTGCTCATGCTTTGCTGCGCTTGTTCACGTACGAATAAAATAGCAAGTTTTTCATTACCAGATCAGGTGCGTTTACAAATAGAATCAGATCTCAAATTTTTAGCGGATGACAAATTAGAAGGGCGATTAGTGGGTACTGACGGTGAACTTATGGCAGCCGATTATTGTGTAAATCGGTTTAAAAGCATCGGTTTGTCAGAAATGCAAGATTTTCCTGGATATAAACAAAACTTTACACTAACTAAAAAGCCCAATCCACATTCTTTAACTCCTACCGGTGATTTTGTCACACAAAATGTCGTAGGCTGGATTGACAATAATACTTCTAACTATGTCATCATTGGAGCACATTATGACCACCTCGGATACGGTCATTATGGCACACTATGGGATGGAGAACCGGAGATTCACAATGGCGCAGATGACAATGCCAGTGGAACCTCAGCTGTATTTGCATTGGCGCAAGCCTTATCCCAAGAAAATGCTCCAAAAAACAACAATTATGTTTTTATGCTTTTTGCTGGAGAAGAAATGGGATTATGGGGTTCTAACTATTATGTGAAAAATCCGAATATAAATTTAGAGAAGGTCAATTACATGATTAATCTAGATATGGTAGGTCGATTAAAAAAAGATAGAAGTTTAGCAGTTAATGGAACGGGTACTTCACCTGTTTGGAATAAGGTATTGGATAAGAATAACAGTCAAAAATTTAAATTGATCAAATCAGAATCTGGGGTTGGACCTTCTGATCACACTTCTTTCTACAATATGGATATACCTGTCCTTCATTTTTTTACTGGACAACATTCGGATTACCACAAACCGAGTGATGATGCTGACAAAGTTAATTATGAAGGTATTCATGATATCAGTGAGTATATCGTTAATATTATCCATGCGCTAGACGCGAAAGGAAAAATTGCGTTCCAAAAAACAAAAGACGAGTCTACTGATGTCCCAGATTTTAAAGTTACGCTGGGTGTAATGCCTGATTATCTTTTTGATGGACGAGGAATGCGAATTGATGGGGTAAAAGAGGGTCGTCCTGCCTTCAAAGCTGATATGAAAAAAGGTGATATCGTAATACAAATGGGAGAATTTAAAGTGATAGACATGATGTCTTATATGTCAGCGTTAAGTGAGATTGAACCAGGAAGCACACAAATTGTAAAAATTATCCGAGAAGGTAAAACAATTGAAAAATCTGTGAAATTCTGATCTAAGGTCGATAAGCAAAAATTCTCATTCTTCCATTATTGATACCTAGCAATAAAGCAGCGTTCTGATCTTCGGATACTCTAATCAGTTTTATATCTCTGATTTCTTCAGGGATAAATAATCCGGAATCTGTCATTTTTAAAAATGATTGAAAAGTACCATCTCCAAGTCCCTTGAGATAAAGTCCTTTTCCTGCATCATAATTTGGGATCAGCTCAGAGGTATTATAGTTGTTTCCAGCCACGAAAAGATCTTCTATTCCATCTTTATCAAAGTCATGAATGGCAATTGCATTAATTGGAAAGAATTGAGCCTCTTGCGGAAGTGGCATCTTCACAAAATCTGAGTTCCTATTTAAAAACACACAACTGCGTCCCTCAAAAGCAACAAGCTCAATCGCGCCCTCAAGGTTTGATTGGTCTTTAATTTTCTCCGCTATATTAGGTAATTCTTGTGAGAGGTACTCCATACCTAAAATGGGATCAATACCTGTTATTCTACTCTTTTTATGAAGAATTAAATCTTTGGTTGCATCTCCATCAAAATCATGAGCTAAAAGGTATAATGGATTCTTTTTAGAAAAATGGAAAATATTATTCGTTCCAACATTCCCAGCGACAATATCATAATCACCGTCGTTATCTAAATCTGCTATTTCAATATTTTGCCACCAACCTTCTGATTTATTTGTACCTACGTGTTGATGTCGATGAAATTTCCCTTTATGATTTTTGAAGAAAGTCAAAGGCATCCACTCTCCTACCATAGCAACATCCAAATCTCCATCTTCATCAAAATCAAACCATTCTTGATCCGTGATCATTCCTAGCTTATTTAAATCGGGAAAAACAATATGACTGATATCTCGGAATTTTCCATTTCGATTTTCCAATAAATAACTTTTGGGAGATTGAGGGTAAAGTTTTGGGACAGTTCTACCACAAACCATTAAATCCATATCTCCATCACCATCAAAATCTACGGCTTTAACGCTCGAGGTGCTTTGATCAATTTTCGGCAAAGCATCATTTGATTTGAAGAAATTTCCAAATCCATTGTTTATATATAAGCGATCTTGAAATAATTTATCATTTGCAATGTCTGCTCCTCCACCACTGCAAATGTAAAGATCCAAGTCTCCATCATTGTCAGCATCAAAAAAAGTACTGCCTAAATCTTCTGATTCTGTATCTAAATCAAAATCAACAATCACTACTCCTTCAAATTGCCCATTGGGTTTTTGAAAATAAAGCATTCCGTTTTGACCTTTTGCTCCACCCACAAAGAAGTCTGTAAAGCTATCAGAGTTTACGTCCGCAGTAGAAATAAATGGTCCCAAGGTAGATTGCTTATGTGGCAACAAGGGCTGAAAATTAAAATCATCAAAATCATTTTCTTTATGCAAAAACCTAGCTTGTCTTTGAAAAACACTTAGATCTACAAAAAGTGGACTGCTTTTATTCTCTTCATCTGTATCAAAACGTATTTTATTAACATCTATATAGAGCGTTCTATTTATTTTCGGCTTTTTGATTATTGATTGCTGCCCATCATTCCACTCAATGAGTATTTTATCTACTTCTTTATATTTCCCCAAACCGAAATGTAAAACAGGCTCAACTGCAGATTGGAATCCTCTTGAGATATACAATTCATTCGTATAAATCTGTGATGCTACAAAAACCTTGAGCTTGGCATTTATATTTCTTTGTAAATGCTTAGAATCTTTAAGTACTACTCGGATGAAGTTGTTGTTATTTTGATCTGATCTATTCTCATAGATAAATGCTTCTTGATCTATGTTATTGACAACCAAATCTAAATCTCCGTCATTATCTAAATCCGCATAGGCGGCTCCACTGCTGTACGAGCGATGATTGAGTCCCCAATTTTTCGCAACATCAGTAAAGTCAAATCCTCCATTGTTTTTAAAACAAGCATTGGCTCTGGGTTTAGACTGACTCGAATCTAACAACTCCGACCATTGTTTCTCAATGGCAACAGAATCCATGGATGTAGATTTTTTAAATAATTCTTTTTTTAAAACTGAGAATTGCTGGTTACGTTTCTTACCATTGGAAATAAAATAATCAGTCCATCCATCATTGTCAAAATCTGCAAAAAGATTGGCAAATCCACTTCCTTCATGATTGGCATTGATAGTTTTTCCAACCTCACTAAATATTCCACGTCCAATATTTAGTTGAATTATATTTTCTGCATACTGAGGGATTGAACCTACATTTTTAGTTTGAGTCAAAAACCGAATCGAATCTTCAGAAGAAGATGCATATCTCTTTAGATTGGCATCTTTTCCATAGTGTTCTAAGACAGCAAAATCCAGGAGACCATCATTATTTATATCGCTGGCATCCGCACCCTTAGAATGAAGACTCTGATGCCCCAATCTCGTATTTGCTTTATCTTGAAATATTCCGTTTCCACCATTAATGAACATGAAGTCAGGAATAAAATAATCATTGGCAACATAAATATCTGTTGTTCCATCATTATTTAAATCAGCGGTGATTATTCCGGTTCCAAAACTCGGTTTAAGGATACCAGCTTGTTGACTGACGTCAGTAAATGTTCCATTTCCTTGATTGCGATAGAGTGTATTACATTGTAGTTTAAATTCAGCCGGAGACAGTTTTAAAATTTTTTCTTGAAACTCTGATTCAGAATCGGCACCAAAAATCCAAGAGTGATTCATGACAAAAAGATCAAGATCGCCATCCTTATCATAATCCAAAAAAGAAGCCTGAGTTGATTTTGCTTTGCAATCGATACCATATTGTTCAGCTTTTTCAACGAAAGTGTTATTAGCTAGATTAATAAACAATTGATTGGCTTGTGACTCAATGTCAAAATCGGGACTGGAGTTTGAGACATAAAGGTCTAACCAACCATCGTTATTGATGTCAACGACCGTTGCTCCCGTAGACCATCTAGAAGTTTCCATCCCAGATGAGCGAGTAATATCTTCAAACGTAAAATTGCCTTTATTTAAATATAATCGATTGCTAACATCGTTTCCAGTAAAGAAAAGATCTTGTAATCCATCATTATTGACATCGATAATCGCTACTCCGCCACCATTATGATTATAATCATTGAGATTCAAACATTTTTCAGTTGATTCGATTACTGCATTTTTAAAATCGATACCTGAATAAGAGGAAGGAATCAATCGAAATATTTTACCATTATCCTCATTCTGAGAAACAGAAGATCTAGGAACAGCAGTGCTTGATCCTTTCTTCGCCTTTTCATCTTGACAAGAGATTGACAAAAATATAAGACAAAGTAATAAAGTAAATCTATTTAACATTTATTAGGACTTGGAGATAATAAGAGGTCAAAAATAATGGAAAACCAGTCTTTAGTTTATTTTTAAAAGACAATTGAATTAAGATCCAATGAGAATTCTAAAGCAAACTTTAATCTGTACTTTGATAATAATGAGTTTTTTTATTGACAAGGCTTATTGTCAGTTAGATTCATATGATCTTACCAGTTACCTCCAACCTGATTTGCGCCGATTGGTCGTTGGGACGCAATTTAGACTAAATGGGTATGGCCAATATTTACCAACTGGTTTTGCGAGTCCTGATCAACTAGAATTATTCGTATCTGGAAACGTGGATTATCAATTGACAAAAATTGATCGATCTAAGCAGCTATCGATCGAGCACAATCTCGATTTATGGTTGACTGATGATTTAGAGCTCGACAATGACCTTTACTACAGTCTTACACAATCATCAAATATCGAACTGAGGAAATACAAGGACAAAAAAAAATTTAACCTAATAGAACCAAGTTGGACTATTAGGTATTCTGAAGATCGAAGCAGTTCGTTTTTCGCAGATAATTACTTAATGTTTTTTAAAACTTCTTTACGTAAAGGAATTGGAAGATTAGAAAATGTAACGGATGCTTGGAGTGCTATCGAAATTTTAAAATCTCTTCGTCAAAACGAGTTACTCAAATCAGAACTAAATCATACGCAAATTAGTGAGTTTGGTCAGTTTATCGCAGAAATAAAAAATGCGCGAGTTTTAGATTTTCGAAATAAAGATATTTACGAACTTAGCAACATTGCCCAATATATACAGGACAACGGTTGGTCCGATGAGTCAGTCAAATTTTTTGCTACCCTTTATGATACTTGGAGATATGAAGCATTCGCTCAACGGCAATCGGGTAGAACTTTTAGTTTAGGTGTTAGACCGCAAGTCTATGTTGATCCAGATCCTTTTGGAGCAGAGGCGCTAAATTATTTTTTCGAAGCCGTAGTCGAAAATCGAAAACCAATTTCTCAAAACTGGCAATTCGACCAAACTCTATTGGTTGCGATCGGTTCTGGAACATATAGTGATGGAATCTTAAGAGTGGACTTGATTAGAAGAATTCGCAATACTGTAGCGACCGAAGTTTATGCAGATGTTAGTTTATCTAATTATTTAAATGCAAGGACTTATTTTGAAATGACACTTTCCTTAGATAGATACCGAGATTTAGACAATAAAAATTTTGACCTTACCACTGCTTTCGAAACGAGATTCGCAAGATGGTTTTCGCCATTTTTGAATTTAGATTCAAGAATTCGAATCAGTTATCAAAATTCACAAAATGTACCAACTTTTAACAACCGTTATATTCGAACAAATTTCTGGTTGACTCTAAATTATTTTTGGAGATAATCAATAAGGATCGACATCAATATTTACCCTAACTGATTTGATTCCAGGAGCATTTTTTGCATTGTCCCGCACATCCAAAAGATAATTTTTCACTTTAGTGATCACCTTAGGATCCTTTTCAATTTTTATTAAAATTTTCTGAAGGTATAAGCCTCTTAATCTAGCCACGCCTGGTTGAGAAGGACCTATGATTCTATTTCCCAATTTAGCAGCCAACATTTTTTTAAAATAATGGGCTGCATTCAAAACAGTTTTTGGGTCTTTATGCTTCAACGTAATATCAATCAGTCTATAAAATGGAGGATAGATAAACTTCTTTCGTTCATTTGTTTCACGAATGTAAAACCGATCGAAATTACCATCAATCGTTTCCATAATAACTGGATGCGTAGGCTGAAAAGTCTGAATGATAACTTTACCTTGTTTGTGTTTTCTGCCAGCTCTTCCACTGACTTGAGTGAAAAGTTGAAATGCCCTTTCCCCTGATCGAAAATCCGGAAATTGCAAGGACATATCAGCATTTAAAATACCTACCAATCCTAAATTATCAAAATCCAATCCCTTAGTAATCATTTGAGTTCCGACTAAAACATTGACTTTACCATTGGCAAAATTACTGATGATGTTTTCATATGAAGATCGAGATTTAGTCGTATCAAAATCCATTCTGGCGATTCGTGCTTCTGGAAACATCTCGCGCAAATCCAATTCGATCTTTTCGGTTCCCGTTCCTTTTTGTTTTGGATTCGGTGAGCCACAGGCCGGACAGCTATTGATCATTTTTTTTCTTAAGCCACAATAATGACATCGAAGCTCATCAAAATATTTATGTACAGTCAAGCTAATATCACAATTGGTGCATTCAGAATGCCAACCACAAACTTCACAAGACAAAGTGGGTGCATAGCCTCGTCGGTTTTGAAAAATCATGACTTGTTCTCCAAGTTCCAAGGTGGCTTTGATTGCATCTCGTAGCTCCAAAGAAAATCCTAATTTGATTTTATTTTTTTTGTACTGTTGTTTTAAATCAATCAATTGAATTTCAGGCAATGCTAAATCTCCAAATCTTTCCTGCATTTGAACCATTTCATACTTTCCATTTTTCACATTCGTGAATGATTCAAGGGAAGGTGTCGCAGTACCCAATACGACTTTGGACTGATATAATTTGGCCATGACCACAGCAACGTCTCGACCTTGATATCTTGGGCTAGGATCTTTCTGTTTATATGATGGATCATGTTCTTCATCGATAATGACTAATCCCAAATTTGTGAAAGGCAAAAACATACTTGATCTGGCACCAACGATTATGGGTTTCTCATTTTTTGCAGCTTTCCAAAGTTCAACTCGTTGAGCATTACCCATTTTGGAGTGGTATACACCAATATCGTTTCCGAAAACATTTTTCAATCTCTCAACTATTTGAGTAGTCAGTGCAATTTCAGGTAGCAAATAAAGTACTTGCTTTCCTTTACTTAATTGCTCTTTTATCAATTCAATATACACTCTTGTTTTACCGCTGCCCGTTACCCCATACAATAAAACGTTATCACAAGACTCAAACTTATCTTTAATCGAGACTAGTGCGTCTGCTTGATGATCAGAAAGTGGACTCAACTCATGGTTTTTAGTAGAATTTCCAGTTGACAAGCGAGAAACCTCTATACTATCTTGTACAATTATACCTTTTTTCTCCAGCGCATTTAAAACGGCACTATTTGAACTACTCAAAGAGTAAATTTCAGTCTTTGGTATATCTGTCAATTTTTTGGACAGTTGATATATCGCTAAAATAGCTTTGGTCTGTTTCTCCGTTCTTTTTAATTGATCAAGAACATCAGTCAATAAATTTTTGTCCTCAATATATTTTTCGGCCAAACGAACAACACCGATTGTCTTTGGCTTATAGATTTGTTTTAGTTCTTCTTTTATGTAAGCGACTTCCTTGTCAATCAACTTTCTGATTACAGGGTAAACAGTTTTCTTGTCCAAAATCGACCTTACTTCATCAATACTCAACTCATTCTGAATTCCAACTGCCTCTGCCACTAAATACTCCTCATCTGTAAGTTCAAATGCACTTAAATCTTGTTCTGAATTGATATAAATTTTGGTTTCTGAACTTAGTTTGAGACCTGAGGGCAAGGCAATATTCATTACCTCACCGATTGTACAACAATAATATTGGGAAATCCACTTCCACAGTTTGTATTGATGATGATCGATTATCGGCTCTTGATCGATTACCGAAATAATTTTTCGTGGTTTATAATCTCCATCATGCGATGAATGTAACTCGATTACCAACGCAGAATAAAGTTTGTTTTTTAAAGGCACTTCTACTCTACACCCAAATTTTATGTCTCCTAAATGATCGGGGATTTCATAAGTATACTCTTTGGGAATAGCCAAAGGAAGTATACAGCGGGCAAATTTGTTAGTAGCGCTCAGTAAAATTGATTTTGAGTTAGTTTAATTATTAATAGAAAACATAATTAAATAGAAGGTAAAAATAAAAAGAAGGTTCAATGTTTTTGAGTGGTAAATATAATCTTGCATGATTTTGATCTCAAGCCTCTTGGCATTAAAAAAATATTTCTTGAGCAAGTCTAAAGGTATTGCAATGAGCATCGATGATTACCTTAATATCTTCGGAATATCCACCGCCCATACTAATTATGAGAGGGATCTTATTTAGTTTACAGAGCTCCATTACAAATAGATCTCTTTGCTTGAGACCTTCAACACTTAATGATAATCTTCCTAATTTATCTGATTGTAAAGGATCAACTCCTGCTAGATAAAATACAAAGTCTGGTTTTTCTTGCTTGATCAAATTTGGTAAAAGCTCGAAGAGATGCTTGAGGTAATCATTATCTTCCGTCCCATCTGCTAAGCCAACATCTAAATCGGATCTTTCCTTTCGAGTTGGATAATTTTTCGCCCCGTGCATGGAAAACGTAAAAACCCTTGGCTCATTTTTAAATAGATGTGCAGTACCATTGCCTTGATGAACATCTAAATCAACAATTAAAATTTTATCGGATTCTTTTCGATGGAACATAAGATTTGCAGCAATGGCAAAATCATTATAAACGCAAAATCCTTCACCGTGATCCGCATAAGAATGATGGGTCCCACCTGCAACGTTCATGGATATTCCAAACTCTTGAGCAAATTTGGTGCACATATAAGTGCCTTTAGAAATGTACTTTCCACGTTCTATGAGATTTTTAGTCATCGGAAAACCAATCTTCCTAATTTCTTTTTGAGTGAGCAATTGGAGATCCAGTTTTTCTAAATATTCCAAAGTATGAGTTAGCAATAACTCTTCTTTGTTTAATTGATCAGGACTAAAAAAACTTTTATCCGAAATTGTGCCTTCATACATAAGTTGTTCGGGTATCAACTCATATTTTATCATCGGAAAACGATGACCTTCCGGCAAATCATATTTGTAAATTGGGGAATATGCGATTTTAAGCAAACAATAAATTTAAATCGACAAAATACAAGTATAATGAAAGTAATAAAAAAACTCTCCCATTAACTAATGTAATGAGAGAGTAATGATATGAAAGACTTTGTTAATTATCTTACTAAAGTCACTGTGCCATTTAATTCGTATTCTTTACCGCCTAAATCAGTTAAACGAATGTGATACACATAAACACCTTCCATGGCATTTAAATTCTTGAACCTACCATTCCACCCAAAACTTTCTTCGTTCACTGGGAAAGGAGTTTCTTCAGGTGTGTAAATCAATTCTCCCCATCGATCAAAAATTAAAAATTCTTGTACGGTAGCAATATCATTTATCCCATGAACAAAGAAAACGTCATTATTGGCATCTCCATTTGGACTAAATATATTGGGCACATAAAATTCTATTTGTTGTAATGTACTTACTGGAATCATAACAGAGACCTCACATCCGGACCCGTAAGTAATCGTCACTTCAAAAACTTGATCAAACTGAAGATTTGTCGTCGGATTCAAACAATCGTCACAACTCAAAAATTCGGATGGGCTCCAACTTATCGTGTTAGGTACAAAATCAATGTCTAAATTGATTTGTTGCGTTTCGTCATCGGGCAACACTTCAATCGTATAATTGATTTCTGGCACCTCAAAATTCGCTACAACCGTAACAATACTATCACAACCATTGGATGCGGCTCCTAAAAGATTAATTTCAGCAGATGGATTATTGATGTCAATTGCAACACCTTCATAGGTGAATATTTGATCTGGACATAATAATGTATCCAATTGAAATACAGCATTTTGCAACAAAGTCAAATCAATGATGACCAAACTATCACAACCTTGGGATGACGTCAATAGTTCTGAACCTGAAAGATTGTTTTCGTTGTATACATTGCCATTAACAACTATTTCGTTACCAGAGCAAATTTCGTTCTGAAGTATAAACTGAGTTCCATTTTGGATTTCTATTACCAACAACTCTTCTTCAATACATAACCCATCATTATAATACAGATAGATGTCTGAACTTTGGAATATTGTGTCCCCGACATTGAACTGAATGCCGGCACCATTAGCCTGAGAGAAAAATTGTACCGACTCGATTAAATCAATTCCATTTATTTCTGGTAGAACGTAAAAATCACATTCCACGATAGGACCTGGATTAGTAATTTCAGTTATACAATCATCCGAACATGAATCAGGATTAACAAAGCTGAAATCGAGGGTACAATTAGGATCATTGCCATCTACTAAAGTAAACATACTACTGCCTCCACTACCTGCACTACCGTTGGGTAATACAAATAATGTTTCGACACCGTATGAAGCAGATGACGGCATAGTTATACCGGGCATTATTGTATAGTCTCCACCAAGACTTACTCCTTGCGGATCTAATGTAAAACTTATAAAATCATCTGTTGGATCTGTAGGTGTGCCGTTGTCATTGCACATTAAATTCTCCAAACCAACATCTGCTATATTGCAGGGAATATCAACTGAACATGGATCTGGAATTATAATTGACAAATCAAAGGTACATGAAGGATCATCTGCATCATTTATCGTAATTGCAAAATCAGCAGCTGAAGAAATAAGAAAAGGACCAAACATGTTGGATCCAGCATAGGTTCCTGATTCAAAAGAATCCGAGCTCCATCCTGAATTCCCGAGATTCATACCAGTAACCGTTATCGAATAAGTATAGGTGTCATCCGTCGTGTCATTTGGTGTGCCAGCATCCTGACAATCCACTGCTACCGTTGCGTTTAATTCACAACTGCAATCATTTATTTGAACCATCATCGTGGATCCAAGGGCACATTCCCCAATATTTGGTGTAAAATTATAAACTGTGACTCCTGCAGAATTTGTAACAATAGGCCCATCCCAAGTACCCGTAATTCCCTCGTTGGAAATGTTGGGTAACATATCGGCAACATCACCAACACAAAACGGGCCTAACTGGCTAAAGGTCGGAATGATCTGTGAATCAATTACAAGCACAACATCAGTGCTTACAGAGGAACAAGGACCTGCTCCATCAGGATCATCTGTGGTCGCTGTCAAAGTAACTGTGCCTGAGATAATGTCTCCGGCTCCAGGTGAATACATTGGAGTTAATGATGCAACATCATCATAAGTTCCATCTCCGGAAGAGGTCCAACTGATCATCGTTGCAGAGCCACCGAACACAGCCGACAAACTTAAAATTTCATCCTCACAAATCGGATTGACTGGATTTATGGAAACTGTTGCCGGGTCCATACAATCACAGTCATTAACGGTGATAGCCATAGTCGTAGCAGTTGCACACTGTCCACCATCAGGTGTAAAAGTATAAATCGTAGAACCTGCAGTTGTGGTGCTAATCGGTCCATCCCATGTACCCATGATTCCATTCACCGAAGTGCCATCCAAAACATCTGGAACATCATCAATACAATAGGGTCCAAGTTGATTAAAGGTCGGAACAAGTTGTAAATCAATTTGTAAAACCACATCAGCGCTAGCTGCTGAACATGGACCTGCTCCATCTGGATCATCTGTGGTCGCGGTCAGGGTGACTGTGCCAGAAGCAACATCTCCGGTACCCGGCGTGTATTCTGGAGTCAAAGAAGTATTGTTATCAAATACTCCATCTCCTGAACTCGTCCAATTGATCATCGTAGCAGAGCCTCCTAGTATTCCATTTAAATTTATAGTTTCATTTTCGCAAATAGGATTTATCGGATCAATGCTTACCATCGTTGGATCCATGCATCCACAATCATTAATTATGATTTCCATAGTGGTAGATGTGGCACATTGTCCACCATCAGGTGTAAAAGTATAAATCGTAGAACCTGCAGTTGTGGTGCTAATCGGTCCATCCCATGTACCCATGATTCCATTCACCGAAGTGCCATCCAAAACATCTGGAACATCATCAATACAATAGGGTCCAAGTTGATTAAAGGTCGGAACAAGTTGTAAATCAATTTGTAAAACCACATCAGCGCTAGCTGCTGAACATGGACCTGCTCCATCTGGATCATCTGTGGTCGCGGTCAGGGTGACTGTGCCAGAAGCAACATCTCCGGTACCCGGCGTGTATTCTGGAGTCAAAGAAGTATTGTTATCAAATACTCCATCTCCTGAACTCGTCCAATTGATCATCGTAGCAGAGCCTCCTAATATAGCAGTCAGACTCAAAGTTTCGTCTTCACAAACAGAAGTTATTGGATTTAGATTGACCAAGGCTGGATTCATACAACCACAATCATTTACAATGATTTCCATGGTTGTACCTGTCGCACATTGACCTACATCAGGTGTAAAAGTATAAATCGTAGAACCCGCAGTTGCCGTTCCAATTGGTCCATCCCATGTACCCATAATCCCATTCACGGAAGTGGTTTCCAAAACATCTGGAACATCATCAATACAATAAGGTCCAAGTTGATTAAATGCAGGAGTTGTAAATGTATTGATCAGCAATACAATTTGATCAGAAGCTTCGACACAGGAACCGATAAATCCATCAGGATCATCTGTTGTCGCAATGAGCGTAACCATTCCTGCATTTATGTCTGTTACACTTGGTGTATAAACAACATTAGAATTTGTATCATCGTCGAATGTTCCTCCACCAGTTGTACTCCATAAAACTGAACTTGCTGAACCTCCTATTACAGCAGAAAGCATTATCGTTTCATCTTCACAAATCGGATTTATAGGATTGATCGAAACAGTTGGCAATTCATTTACCACAATTTCCATGGTAGCCATACTTGCACATTGACCTGAATTGGGTGTAAAGTTATAAGTGGTTGAACCTGCCCCTCCAGTAGTTATGGGACCATCCCAAGATCCTGAAATCCCATTTAAAGAAACAACTGGTAATGTTTCAGGAACATCTCCTACACAATAGGGCCCCAATTGGTCAAAGTTCGGACCAGTCAAATTATCAATCGTCAATATAACATTTGAAGTTGCAGCACTGCATGGCCCTGCTCCATCGGGATCATCTGTCATCGCTGTTAAAGTCACTGTTCCAGACATTACATCTCCTATTCCAGGTGTATAAATAGGTGTCAATGAAATATTATTATCAAAGGTGCCATCTCCTGAACTCGTCCAATTAATCATAGTGGCAGATCCTCCCAATAACGCAGTCAAGCTCAAAGTTTCATCTTCACAAATTGGAGAAATCGGATTGATCATCACTGTCGCAGGATCCATACATCCGCAATCGTTAACTACAATTATCATCATGCCTTGACTGGCGCAAAAACTTGCATCAGGTGTGAAAGTATAGGTTGTCATTCCAGATGATGAAGTGCTAATACTTGCATCCCATGTTCCTGTAATACCATTGTTTGATGTTGTTGGTAAAACATCAGGAACATCATCAACACAATAAGGCCCTAATTGTGTGAAAATCGGTTGCAATGGCATATCTATCGTGACATTTAACATAAAAGAACTTGCACATTCAGTAGGATCTGGCGTAAAAGTATATGTCCCGTTGTTCATGTTATCAATCGTGCTAGGCATCCATGTTCCAGAAATTCCATTGGTAGACATCGTGGGTAACACATCAACCATATCACCTTCGCAATAAGTATCTGTAATACTAAAATTCGGTGTTGTTGGAACATCTATCGTCACATTGAGCATAAATGAACTCGCACACTCAAAAGGATCTGGCGTAAAAGTGTATGTCCCATTGTTCATGTTATCTATCATCGCAGGAACCCATGTTCCAGATATCCCATTGGTAGACATCGCGGGTAACACATCAACCATATCACCTTCACAATAAGTATCTGTAATATTAAAAGTTGGTGTCGTAGGAACATCTATCGTCACGTTAAGCATAAATGAACTGGCACACTCAGAAGGATCTGGAGTAAAAGTGTATGTCCCATTGTTCATGTTATCGATAATCGTAGGAACCCATGATCCGGAAACACCATTGGTGGACATCATAGGAAGCACATCAACCATATCACCTTCACAATAAGTACTTGTAATATTAAAAGTTGGTGTTGTTGGAACATCTATGGTCACGTTGAGCATAAAAGAACTCGCACATTCACTTGAAGCAGGCGTAAAAGTATACGTCCCATTGTTCATATTATCAATAGTAGTTGGAAACCATGTTCCAGAAATACCATTGGTAGAAATTGTGGGTAAAACATCAACCAAATCACCCTCACAATAAGTATCTGTTATGTTAAAAGTAGGTGCTGTTGGTGGCGTGATCGTTACCATCAAAGTTCCATTGGTTGCACACTGTCCGCCATCTACATTGAAGGTATAAGTCGTCGTTGTATTCGGATCAA
>JAHDHU010000102.1 GCA_020631135.1 Saprospiraceae bacterium
ACATGATTATTGTTTCCGGCAACAGCATCAAGTACTTTAATTTGAAAAGATTTTTGTTGTAGCCCGAGGGTGTCAAATTGTTGGTGCATGTCGATTAATTGATCGCTGAGTGTATTAAGGACCGAAAGATTGGAAGGACTATCGTTTATGAAGGCACGAGATTTACCTGTTTTACTTATCTCTCTCCGCAGTATCAATTGGTCTTCATAATCCAGGTCATGTTGTTCAAAAAATTTCTTTAAACCATATGATCCTATTTCAAAAACCGCTTCGACGATACATTTTTTCTCTGCATCAAAAAGCACTTTACTATCGGCTCTTTTTCCCATTACCAATCCCAAAGCACCTAAAAGAATAGACTTACCTGCTCCAGTTTCACCAGTTATAATGGAGAGTCCCTTTTCTAAGTTAAGGTCCAAAGCTTCTATTATAGCGTAATTCTGTACGATCAGGTTAGTCAGCATTCAGGCAAAAGTAATTATCAATGGATTTAAAAGAAATCCTAACGAAATTTAATTGAAAAATTGTTCAATGCTGCGATCCACATTGGCACCTAATTTTAGTGCCATATTATAATCATTTAAGGCATCAGTCTTTCTACCTACCGATAGATAAGATTTACATCTTTCGTAATAAAAAACTCCTTTTTGATTGTTGTATTGGATTGCTTTTGAAAAATCAGCTATGGCTTCTTGCTCTCGCTTTAAGCGTCTTTTGCACCGCCCACTTTCGTACCATAAATCCGCATTGTAAGGGTTAAGTGCCAAATAAGATTGAATGTCTTTCAAAGCGTTAGGAACGTCATCTATCATACTATACATCAAAGATCGATTGAGGTAAGCTACGCTGTGTTGCGGGTTAATACTCAAGCCTTTATTAAGATCTGTAATGGCAGCTTGTACATTGCCCATCTTGGCATATATTGCTCCTCTATTGGTATAATACTCAGCGTTGTTTGGTTCAAGTTCTATGGCTTTATTATAATCCTGAAGTGATCGTTTCCAGTCCTCCGGATTTTGCGAATTAAAATATAATCTCGCCCTGGAATTAAAAGGAGCGGCTTCGTCTTGTTTTAGATTGATCCTTGCATTATAATCTGCTAAGGCCTTTTGAGTTTCTCCAATGTCTCTATAATAGTTTGCTCTGTTGCCATATGGCAATGTGATGTTATCATAATATTTAAGAACATGTGTCCACAACGTTCCAGAATTTTCCCAGACTTTATTCTGATTGAAACTTAAAAAAGCAAAAATTGAAAGAGCAACAGAAAAAAGAGCAATAGTTGGTATTTTAAACTTCTCAGTTTTAATCAAAAGATCAAAGTAATACCCGAAAATGAAAAATAAACCAAAATAGGCAATGTAGGTAAATCGATCAGCGATAAAACCTTGACCTGCTCCTAATATTTGGAGCATGAAGAAGATATTGAAAGTGAAGAAGCCTAATCCGAATACAAAGGCTTTATACTCTTTTTTGAAAGCCCACCACAAAGCAGTTAGGGTTGCAGGAAGCATCAATATTGTAGGATAAAAAAGTGGAGGAAAACTACTTGGATAAGGATACAATGGGGACATTCGATAAGGTACAATTGACTTTACCAAATAGATCATGTAAGAGTAAGTTCCAATAAAAATCCTTTGCCAAATAGGGTAGGTCGAATTACTTTCTAAAGAACCTTGGTCACTGAGAAACATGATTCCAATAATACCCATGGCTAAAGAAATTAGAAAGTAAAACCACTTGTTAAACACATCATTCCAAGAAATTTTTTGGTTTAGCAAGTAATCTACACAAAGCATCGAAAGAGGTAAAACAACGGCTTGAATCTTCGAGAGTAAAGAAAGAATGAAACAAGAAATAATTACTACTAGGTATCTTTTTTTCTCTTTGATCGATTTAATATAATAGAGCAAAGCAGTCAAATAAAATACGCCGTAAAGGACATCTTTGCGCTCAGTAACCCAAGCGACAGACTCCACTCTTAAAGGGTGAATCCCAAACAAAAGGGCTACAAGTATTGCAGCTTTCCAACTCAAATTGAGTTGAATCGAGATGAGAAAAATTAGTAGAACACAAAAGAGATGTAACAGTAGATTGTTTAAATGCCAATAAAATGGTTGATCCAAACCAAAGGCTTTATTTTCTAATAAAAATGTCCATATCGTTAATGGGTTATAGTTGCCAATGACAGGACTGGTAAAAATCTTTTTAGTATTTACCCAAAAATTACCATCTGTAAGGGTAGTGATGTTTTTGTTTTCATAAAAGTTTTTATCGTCATCCCAATTAACAAATTGATTTTTCAAAGAATTTGAAAATACCAAAGAAGTTATGATGATTGATGCGATGGCAGCGATCCAATGAGTCGACTTCAGACCTTTTTTGCTTTTGCTCGAAGTGCTCTTATTTGTACTTTGTTTTTTGGAATTTTTAGAAATGGATTTTTCTACTGAAACCCCTTTCAGTTTTTGTTCTGCAATTTTTTCTTTACGGGTTTTCTTCTTGGCTGACATATATAAAAAAAACTATATATAAATATAGGAAATATCTTTTTAGCCAAAACAGTCTTCTAATTGTCCTGCTTTCATCAACATTATAAAACATCTGCTTGCTGCAATCACATCTGCTCTAGCGTTCCCGGAAGGGGAATATCCCTTTTTAAACAAAATAGTGTGTAATTCGGGTAGACTAGGCCATTTATATCCTCGTCCACCTTTACCTGGCAGTCGACAAAAGAAAGTGCTTTCTTGCATTAAACAATAGCTCGCTGCATTATGTAAATTGTGACGAATACCTGCACGAATAAATTCTGCGCCGACAACATTTTCATTCAACTTTAAATTATGAGCCCACAGGAAGGTCGTTTCTTCAATAGCCTTTTTAAATTCCTTTAAAATGTCTTCAAGTTTTTGCCCTTTACTTTCAATATCCTCTTCGTCGATGTAGCATTTTTTTATTTTCTCAGAATCAAATGCTTTCTCTTCAGGTTTTACAATACAATCAAAATCCTTAATTGGTTTGAGATCTTCATTTAAAATAATCCAAGATAAATGAACCAATCGAGGCCAAACGAAAGTGTCCGTAACCGGTGCTTTGTAAGATTTTGGTTTGCCTTCCCAAGAAGCATCAAATATTAAATAGGTCATTGTAGGTTTAAATCTTTTATTGCTTTCGAAACAAGTCCAATGAAAGTACTTTGAACGTAATATAAGGTGTTTTTTTCGTCATTTCGATCATCTAGAATGCCTAGATGATAACGGCCCACACGATCTTGGAAACAATGAATTTTATGTAACCCACTGACTTTGTAAATCTCGCGTTCTACATTACTACAAAACATGGTCTGTTCGTCATGAAGCTTTAACACCACTTTTCGGGTTTTAAGATCTTCAATTTTACAAACCAATGCGTAAACTCCTTTACTCGTGCTGGGGATATTTTCTGTCCAACTGTTAAGATCGGTTTGAAATTCTCTGCTTAATAGGGACGCAATGATATGTTTATCATCTTTTTCAAAAAAGGCGATTTCTTTTATCGGGACACAAATGAGATCAACCGCTCCAATTAGAAGTTTATCAAATGGTCTTTCATCAATTAGTATTTCGCTAAATATTGTATTTTCAAATTGCCGAAAAAGTGCTAAGTCTTTAGTTTTTTGAGTGAGTCCTAATCTCATAAATAATCATCTCTTTGTAAAGATATTATATAAGGTCATTTTTGAGCCCTTCATGAAGGTAAGATATTCGTTTTCACTCTAAATTCTTTAACTTCACGGCACATAGAATATGAATTTTACCGCAGAAGAAATTGCACGAATGCTCAAAGGAGAGCTTCAAGGAAAAGGAGAAATAGCTATTAATAAGTTAAGTAAAATTGAAGAAGCAAAAAGTGGAAGTCTTAGCTTTCTTGCCAATCCCAAATACGAATCTCTCATTTACACCACCAAGGCAAGCGCAATCCTTGTAAACAGATCTTTTGTTCCTAAAAAAGAAATAGAATCCACCTTAATAAGGGTTGATGATGTTTATGCCTCCTTGACCATTTTGATGAATTCATACGATAAGCGTTCTTTTTCGATAGAAGAAGGTGTCTCCAGTTTAGCATTTATCAATCAAGAGGCAAAATTAGAGGCTGATATAAGTGTTGGACCTTTTGCTTTTATTGGCGCATGCCGAATTAAGAAAAATGTTAAAATCGCTTCTCATGTATTTATTGATGAAAATTGTGTAATAGGAAATAATGTGATCATTTATCCTGGAGTAAAAATATATTCTGATACTATAATTGGTGACAATGTTATCATTCACGCTAACGCAGTAATTGGCAGTGATGGATTTGGCTTTTCAAAAGATGCTATGGGAAATTATATCAAAATGAGCCAATTGGGCAACGTGGTAATAGAAGACGATGTCGAAATAGGGAGTAACACTGTGATTGATCGAGCATCTTTGGGTTCGACCTTTATCAGGAAAGGAGTGAAACTGGATAATTTGATTCAAATTGCGCATAATGTAGAAGTTGATGAAAATACTGTTATAGCCGCTCAAAGCGGAATAGCCGGTAGTACAAAGCTGGGCAAAAATTGCATGGTTGGAGGCCAAGTTGGATTTGTGGGTCATTTAAAAATTGCGGATGGTGCACAGTTTCAGGCCCAAAGTGGTGTAGCAGGATCTATTAGAAAGGAAAATGCCAAGATGTATGGTTATCCTGCTATCGATTACAATACTTACCTTAGAGCTTTCGCAAATTTTAAGCAATTGCCAGACATGGCAAAAAAATTGAGAGACTTAGAGAAAGAATTGCAAGAATTGCGATCAAAACAAGAATAGGAGGCAATAAATGAAGCAAAAAACCTTATCCAAAGAAATTGAGTTTAATGGCATTGGCTTGCATACCGGTAATCAAGTACAGGTTAAGATAAAGCCAGCGGATATAAATTTTGGCATCCGATTTTTAGATTTAGATTCTGAAAATCCAAAGGAATTTAAAGCTGACGTAAATCAAGTAGATTCTACAAACAGAGGAACATTTTTAAAGAGTGGAAACAGTTCGGTAGCCACTGTCGAACATATCTTGGCGGCTTTGAGCGGGGCAGGAATCGACAATGCTTTGATTGAGGTTAAGGGTAGGGAAATTCCAATTATGGATGGAAGCGCCAAACAGTTTTCAGATAATATTTCCACGGCTGGCCTAAGTGAGCAAGAGGCGGATAAAAATTATTTGATCATTGAGAAGCATATCGATTTTATTGATGAAACTTCAGGAGCTTCATACACATTGTTGCCATCAGATCAATATGAACTTTTAGTCACGATAGATTACAACTCTGAAGTAATTGCTAAGCAGTTTGCTCAATGGGATGAATCTCAAAGTTTTGAAGATGAATTGTCTTCTGCTAAAACTTTTGTTTTTGCTCAAGAACTTGTCAGCCTACTCGCTCAAAATTTAATCAAGGGTGGAGATATTTCGAATGCAATCATTTATTCAGATTCAAAATTGTCTGACGAAGAAATTGCTGATTTAGCAAAGGCAATGAAAAAAGGAAATTTGTCTGTGAATTCTCAAGGTATTCTTAATAATGTTGAGCTAAAGTTTGACAATGAAGCCGCACGACATAAATTATTGGATCTAATTGGAGATTTAAGTTTAATCGGAGCCAAGATAAAAGGTAAAATCATTGCGCATAAACCGGGACATACTGGAAATGTTGCTTTGGCCAAAATGCTTAAAAAGGAATTGCAAAAGCAACGTAAGTTGGGGGGGAGGCCAATTTATTCTCCTGAGACTCCTGTCACGCATACCATTGAAGACATTAAAAAACTAATTCCGCATCGGTACCCATTTCTAATGGTCGATAAGATTATTAAATTGACAGAAACTGAAGTGGTTGGTATAAAAAATGTAACCTTTAACGAAGATTTGTTTAACGGACATTTTCCTGGTAATCCCGTATTTCCAGGTGTGTTACAAATGGAGGCTTTGGCTCAAACAGGAGGTATTTTAGCCTTATCCACGGTCGAAGAACCAGAAAAATACGATACCTATTTTCTTAAAATGGATCAGGTTAAGTTTAAACAAAAGGTTGTACCAGGAGACACGATGATTCTCAAAATGGAATTGTTGAGTCCGATAAGGAGAGGTCTAGTACACATGAAAGGAAGAGTATTTGTGGGCGATACAATCGTTTCTGAAGGCGAATTAACTGCTCAAATAGTAAAGTCGAGATAAATTGAATAACGTTCATCCCAAGGCAAAAATTAGTAATAATGTGACCATCGGTGCTTTTGCAACGATAGAAGAAGATGTTGAAATCGGAGAAGGTTGTAGCATTGGGCCAAACGCGATCATATTAAACGGCACTCGGATGGGAACAAATTGCCAAATCTTTCCAGGTGCGGTGGTTGGATCTATTCCTCAGGATTTAAAATTCGAAGGAGAAAATACCATATTAGAAATAGGTAATAATGTCACTATTCGTGAGTATTGTACCTTAAATCGCGGTACCAAAGCAAACTTCAAAACAAAGATTGAAGACAACTGTTTGCTCATGGCTTATGTACATGTAGCTCATGATTGTACCATTGGGAAAAATAGTATACTCGCAAATGGAGTCAATCTAGCAGGGCACATAGAAATTGGTAGCAATGTCGTTTTAGGAGGCCTTTCAGCTGTACACCAATTTGTTAAGATTGGCAATCATAGCATGGTCGGTGGTGGTTCACTTGTTAGGAAAGATATTCCGCCCTTCATAAAAGCAGCTCGAGAACCTTTGTCATATGTTGGTGTAAATTCTATAGGCCTTCGTCGAAGGGGATTTTCCAACAAACAAATAAATCATATTCTGGATATATATCGAATCCTATTCGTTCGAGGTTATGGAATTTCTAAAGCAATTGGAATCATCGAAACTACGATAGAAGCAACCCCTGAAAGAGATTTGATTTTAAAATTTCTTTCTAGCGCTGATCGTGGGGTACTTAAAGGATTTAGAACCAATCAATGAAAATTTCAATAGATTCTTTGAGCAAACGCTTTGACGAGCATTTTGTGCTCAGGAATTTGAATCTTGTACTAGAGTCAGGAAAATCTTACGGGATTCGTGGAGCCAATGGATCAGGAAAGTCAACACTCCTGAAAATTATTTCAGGATTTTTGACTCCAAGCCGAGGCCAATTGCAGTATACTTTACGCGATCAAACTGTGAGTCGCGAACAAGTATATCAATACACTTCATTCGCTGCACCTTATATCGATTTAATTGAGGATTTTAAATTACCGGAACTTTTTGCATATCATACGAAATTTAAGAAACTTGACGGAGTCAATGATTTAAAGGCCTTCAGAGAGTTATTGGATTACGAAGCTATTGGGACTGAAAAGCTTATTTCTAATTATTCGTCTGGTATGAAAAACAGATTGAAACTGGCGCTTCATATTTTAAGTGAAAGTCATTTGCTATTGCTCGACGAGCCTTCTAGTTTTTTGGATGAGGCAGGGGTGCTTTGGTTTCAAAATCTATTAAAAGAAAACAAATCAATATAGACTGTCATCAATGCAACAACAAAAGGATTTTTTACACTGTGAGAAGATAAATGGAAGCAGTCATAAAAATCTAACCTAACCTAATCCTCAGTCGC
>JAHDHU010000103.1 GCA_020631135.1 Saprospiraceae bacterium
GGTAGATTACGGACATTCTCAGTTTCGTTTGTACGTATGGATACACTTACTCCTGCCTTTGCTAAGAGTCCCGGATTGGCATATGCTTTATCGAATCGATCGGATGTTCTAGAGGGTAAATCGAGAACAGGACCTGCAATTACAGGTATGTTATACTTGGCCAAAGAGTCGGCTACTCTCCAACCTTCAGATACACCAGAAAAAACGGCTCTTATCTTATTCTTGTTTACCCATTTTAAAGCTTCAAGTATATCAGATCGTTTATTTACCTGAACAATCAATTGCTCTTCGTTTCTGATTACCTCTTTCAAAGCATCCAATTGAGGATTGTAATCCATTTCTTTGTTGCTGCTAATTGCCGCTGAATCCAATTTGGAATGTAAATTTGCAGCAGT
This sequence comes from Saprospiraceae bacterium, assembly GCA_020631135.1. Taxonomy (GTDB): domain Bacteria; phylum Bacteroidota; class Bacteroidia; order Chitinophagales; family Saprospiraceae; genus JAHDHU01. Next base: position 396 of record JAHDHU010000103.1, read on the forward strand.
CCAAAAATCATTGAGTTTTTTAATTTTCTTCTTAAATTCTTTTTCAATATCTTCTTCGGAGCGTTTATCCCAAAACCCTCGTTTTCCTGAAGACGGAAAATTAAGAACAACGCCGGAAAACCCGGCCTCCATTTGTTTGGGACTATAACCATGTAAATGAATTAAAGCAGCTTTACCGGGAAACAAATCACCAGACGGTACTGCTAAAACAGTAGTCACACCATTGACTCTATTTACGGGTATGTTTACACTATTTGGGTTAATGGCAGTAAGCGCATTCATATGTGGTGTAAACTCACCGATTTCATTGTGGTCTTGAGTTAAGGATACGGACGAGATCTCTGCAAGACCTAGCTTCGTCCCACTATCTATAAATCCGGGATAGATGTGAAGATCAGTGCAGTCGATTTCTTTTGCATCCGCCATGACTAGATTTTCACCAATAGATTGAATACGATCGTCTACGATTAATAGGTCGGCCTTGATCGTGCCATTCGTTATCGTATGTAACGTGCCATTTTTTAATAAAAATGGTCCAGATTCGGCTTTTTGTGATTGCTGTGCATTCATTGAAATATTGAATGCTACGAACAAAAGATATATGATGTGTTTTTTCATTTTCGAATTTCTAGATTAATGTTGATGTACTCCTTCTAAGCAAGAATCATGATGATGACCTTCAGACCGTTCGTAAAAAGCGGGTATGGTTTCTTCCGGATCAAAATCCAAACGCATGTCATCCATGTCTTCGTTGTAGTCAAATCTAATGACTCCGTCAACGATGGTGTATTGTGGCGTGGCATAAATTGAAAGCGGATGATTTTTAAAAATGGCTACATCTCCATCTTTTCCTTTGGTTAATGTGCCCACACGATCATCAATGCCAAGTTGAATAGCGGGGTTGATGGTGATTAGTTTTAATGCTTCCTCATCGGATAGCTTGCCATATTTTTGTGATTTGGCTGCCTCATGATAAAGATGCCTAATCAATTCTCTCGAATCTGAATTTATTGAAGTCAGCACTCCATTCTTTGTTAGAATGGCTGCATTGTAAGCAGTGGAATAATAGACTTCAAATTTATACGCCCACCAATCTGAAAACACCGATGCACTCGCACCAAATTCGGCCAATTCTGGGGCAACCTTAAACCCTTCATTAACATGTTGAAAACAAATTTGATCTACGCCATAATCTTCTAAAACATCCATGAGCATCAGAATTTCGTCGGCACGATAAGAATGACAATGGATAAGAATTTTACCATCCATTATGTCAGCCATGGTTTGATTTCTTAAACTGTATGTCGGGGGTGTAGTAGTTTTTCCACTGTTGTACTCGGCCCAATCTTTTTTATATTTCTTTCCATCTTCAAATGCTTGTCTAAAAACCTGCTCCATTCCCATTCTTGTATTGGGTACAATACTCTGTCCTTCCCCATGAACACGGATGGGATTTTCTCCTAATGCAAATTTGATGGTTCGCGGAGCATCTTTCATTCTCAATTCATTTGGATCCATCACACCCCATCGATGTTTAATGGTTTCACATTGACCTCCAATAGCATTCGCAGAGCCATGCATCGCATGTGAAACCGTCACACCTCCTGCAAGTGCTCTATATATGTTGATATCGTAGGGATCCAATGCGTCGCCTACCCATACCTCTGCTGTTACAGGATTGGAAGCCTCATTCACGGCATCAATCCCTAAGTGCGAATGAGCATCAATGATTCCTGGCATAACGTATAGGCCAGTAGCATCAATTGTTTTTATGTTTGAGACCTCGATATCTTTAGCGATTTGTTCGATTTTCCCATTGCGAATCAAAAGATCTGTTTTTTCCATGATGCCGTCATCCATAGTGATAAGTGTACCGTTTTGAATAAGTACATCTCCATGGTCTTGAGCATTTATTGAGACGGCAAAAAGTGCAATAGCTATTATTGTAAAATGTTTTTTCATGACTTGTCACTTTTTGGTCCAGAAATTTTTGAGCCTTTAATTGGGAACGAACCAAAAGAACCATTTACGGTGCCTTCGAATGCTTCTTCATCGAATTCTAGAGACATATCAATATCTAGTGTCCCCATTTCAGAATCTACTTGGAAAGAAAAACTTAGATTATTTCCGTTCAATTCAATATCTGTGGCTTCAGCAGGATCATCTGGTTCTTCAGAGCTGTAAACATTAATGGTCTATTCTTCATCTGCTGTTTCAACCGTCACTTTACCAGTTTGCGCCTGACCGAAAATCTCAGCTTCATAATCCCAAGTGCCTTCGATATCAATGGCTCCTTCTCCAGTATTCGATTTTTTTTCTTTTTTGGTAGAATAATCAAAGAGTTCCCCTTCAACAATTACATATTTTATTTTTGATTTCTCATCAAAATAATCGTTATCGGTAACAACCAAGTTAGCATATTTACCTTGTTGAATGCTCCCGTATAGCCTGTCAATTTTGAGCAGTTTTGCAGGGTAAAGACTTAACGCTTCAAGTGCTTTCTTTTTGCTTAACCCGGCCTCAACCATTTTCAATATATTTTTCTTTAACTCAGAGACCTTTCCGTCAATAAATGAAAAGCTAAAACCTATTCCTTCCTTTTCCAATAAAGCAGCTTGAGCTAAATAATTTCTATAGGCTTCTTTTTTCTTTTGATTCAGCTTTTTTTGTTCATCTGTCAAATCTTCTTCCTTCTTTTCTTTTATCTCTTTTGGGAGTTTGATCGACAATAAAGTGTTGACTCCTACATTTTTGGTAAGTTGTTTGGCAAACCATGCTTGGCGACATTCACTAAAGACGAGATTAAAACCCAATTCTTTTTTTAATTCATACGCTCGATACATTTCTTTCGCATTGCTTGTCTTAAAGAATACGGGAATGGTGTTGTTAACAACGGGTATAAGTGCTGTGGTGGCATCATCATAAGCAGGACGATCGGTAAGACTTGGATTGGTAGAAAAGTTTTTGATGTGATTTGATGCATTCTTAGCATTGTGATATAAATCCCTCCACTTGGCCATATTGCCAATAATGGTTTTTGGGTATACGTTTCCTGAGGATTTAAACTGACTAAAAACTCCAGTCGTTTCATTGATAATCATGCGTTGAGTTTGGTCACCGCTCATTGAAACTAATGCACTGGTTCCTGTAATCATTTTTCCAGGCGCTACCGTATTTGCGGTAGTTATACCATTACTCCTAAATTTTTCAATACTGCTCTCGTTGACATCGAGCTGGCTTTTGATGGTTTTTTCTGGGGTTATGCCAGCTTGTTTGTTAGTAGGCGCACCTTGGAATTTAATTTTTGGTTGATCTTTCTCCTCTTCTTTTTTTATGCCGACATGGGAAAGTGCTGCAATAAAGCCGGGATAGACAAACATTGAATCCAAATCAACAATTTTGGCATCATAGGGTGCGCTAATATTCGAAGCTATACGATCGAGTTTGCCTTTTTTTATTAAGATATCTTGAAGCGTTGGCGTTTTATTCGCGTCGTATACCACCAAAGCGTTTTTTAATAATAAGCTTTTATTGGAGTTTGGATATTTGTCATAATCGATTTGTGCATTTAATGAACAACTGTAACAAATCAAACCCAATAGGGCTAGGTTACGAATTTTCATTAAATAATATCCAAAATGAGAAATTGATGTCATTAGACAATTAGTTTTTAGTGAAATCAATGTATTTTCATATTGAGAGTAATCAAGTGTTCAAGTTAATCAATGATTTTGAATTCAATCCGAAAAAAAATCAAGTGGGAATTTTGGCCGATGTGGCTGGCAAACCTTCCTGTAGGATTAATTTGGTTATTTTTTTCATTTAGAGCGAGAAATTTGTTCTTTTTTTCTACTGTAAATCATCGCTTTGAAAATGGGGCAATGATGGGAGCATCTAAAATAAATATTCTAAATCATATCCCTAAATCACTCTTACCAAAAACCAGATTAATAAAATCTGGATCGGACAAATTTATGATGGCCATTAATGCGATGAATGATCTAAATCTTGCTTTTCCAATCATTTTGAAACCAGACATTGGAGAGAGAGGATTGTTGGTAGAATTGATTAAAAGTGAACAAGAGTTGAAAGCGTATTTAGAAAGCAACGACATCAACTTTATTCTTCAAGAGTATATAGACTACCCAAATGAGGCAGGTATTTTTTATTATCGAATGCCCAATGAGCCTAAAGGTAAAATTGTTTCAATCGCCTTAAAAAACTATTTGAGTATTACAGGAGATGGCAACTCTACTTGGCGGGAATTGCTTGGAAATCATTTTCATGGTGCTTTGCAGATTGATCGATTAAAGTCCAGTTATGGAAAATATTTTGAAGAAGTATTGGAAAAAGGAAAGAAAGTAATCATCGAGCCCATTGGAAATCATTGCCGTGGTACACAAATAGTAAACGGAAATCATTTAATTGATGTAGACTTATCTGAAACCTTTGATAGTATAAATCAATCCATGAAAGATGTTTATTATGGACGATATGATATAAAGTATAATTCATGGGAAGAATTAAAACGAGGAGAAAATTTTAAAATCATTGAATTAAATGGCATCGCTAGCGAACCCATGCATATTTATGACGAACAAATTTCTATTGTTAAGAAGTACGCGTTTTTTTATGGACTTTGGAAGGTAATTTTCAAAATTAGTAAGATGCAACGTGCTAAGGGAATTCAGCCCATATCTTTTAGAGAGGCATGGTTTTATATTAGATCTTACATAAAATACATTAGATCCATAAATAAGCAATGGCGGGACAACATAATACCAGAAAATTATGTTCTAACACCAAGACCTTAAAACACCGTTATGAAACTATTGATCCTGTTGTTTTCTTCGTTTGTGCTTTCCACTAATTCTTGTAAAGATCAGCATGTTGAACTTAATTCTAATCCTGAATTAACTAAAGTCGATGAGCCGTCTGAAGAAATAATTAAAGTTGACGAATACATTAAGACGAATAAATTAGAAAAATATGCTAGAGCTACTTTTGCAGGAGGATGTTTTTGGTGTACTGAAGCCGCATTCCATAGAATCAATGGCGTAGTAGACGTTATAAGCGGCTATTCTGGTGGAGAGAAAACCTACCCTAATTATTATGAAGTAGGATCAGGAAAAACGAAACATGCTGAAGCGATTGAAATATTTTATGATGATTCTGTTATTGATTTTAATACTTTATTGGAGGTTTTTTTCGTAGCGCACGACGGAACTCAACTCAATCGCCAGGGTCCAGATGTTGGTCCTCAGTATAGATCTGCTATTTTTTATAAAGACGAGAATCAAAAGAACTTGTCTGAAGCATACATTTTGAAAATAGAAGAGGCACAGGATGTTGATATAGTAACACAAATTGCGCCTTACGAGGAATTTTGGGTTGCCGAAAAATACCATCAAGATTTTTACGAACTCAATCCCAACCAGAGTTATGTGCGTTCAGTAAGTAGACCGAAAGTGGAGAAAGTAAAAAAGAAATTCCCACATCTGCTAAAAGAAAAACTTTAGATATTCATCTTAAGGAAAGTCTTCATAATGTAAAGAAGATTGCGTTGAAGATCGTCTAGTTCTATGTTAAATATGGGGTCTCCTCCAGAAGAGCTGTTTACTTTTGCAAAACCTAAACCCACAGACCAAGCCTGAAGTGTAATCAGCATAGGATCTACTTGAGATACAATACTACCATCTTTTTGTCCACGTTCTATTTCACTAAACGCTATTTTAAAAGGGACATTCTGAATGGCATCTAGTTTTTCGAAATATTTACTTTCGTTTAGCGCAGCAGTTAATCGTTGCTTTTTTTCCGCACCAGAGCTTGTCGTTCTTACCAATTCGAAATATTCAAGGAGTAGTTCAGAATAAAGTGGGTTGTCTGCATTAAATTTCATAAATCGTTGCATCAAATCGATCGAGCTTTCTAGCCCGGTTTGTGAACGATTGTTTTTTACTGCCAATTCATATTCTTCAATAAGTGAGGTAAGCGCTTTGTATGTTAAAGCCATGTACAAATTCTCTTTACTCTGGAAATAGGTGTACAGTGTCACTTTGGTAATTCCAGCAGCCTTTGCAATATCCTCCATTTTGGCATTCTTAAAACCAGAAAAGGCAAACACCTTATGTGCGGCATCTATAATTGCATTTTCTTTCTCTAAGCGCTTTGCTTCTTTCATAACTCAAAGGTCTAAAAATTTAGAGAATGTCCATACTTCTTTAACCAATCCTCATATACTTTATAATCGGGCATGGCATTTTGCACAATTTTCCAAAAGCGATTGGAATGATTCATTTCTTTTAAGTGCGCCAATTCATGTATAATGACATAATCCAAAACTTTACTTGGAGCAAGTAGAAGTCTTGAAGACAAATTGATGTTTCTTTTAGAACTGCAACTTCCCCAATTGCTTTGATTGTTTTTCATTCTAACCGATTCAATACGCTCTTTAAAATGTTGGTCGTTTAATTTATGTACCCTAGCCACGACCTGCGATTTATATTGTCGAACAAACGCTTTACGAATAGCTTCTTGTAGGATTAATCCATTACTCTTTGTTTCAAATTCAGACGGAACCTTAATGATTATGTTATGATGCTCTATTTTTGACGAGATGGTCTTTCGGTCTTGGTGCGATATAATGAGGTGATATGTTTTGTCTTGGTAGTTTAATATTTGACCATTGAAATAATTTAAATTTTTAAAACGTGTGGCAATTTTGGGTCTTTCCTTTAATTGTTTGATTAACCAGTTTTCTAATCTTGCCAATTCAAATCTTACCATAGAAGCGGAAAATAGTTTGGGTAGTCTTAAGATTACAGACTTTTTGGCAATACTATAGCGGACGGACTTTCTCCATTCTTTATACAGCTTTACAGGAAAGGTATAGTTCTCTATTTCTATGCTAAAGAGTTGTGGGTTTTTACCCATGCTTCGCTTCAAATTCTTTCATCGCTTCAACCAATAATTGGACTCCATCTTTTGACATGGCATTATATATAGATGCTCTAAATCCCCCTACCGAACGATGTCCCTTTAGGCCAATCAAATTTTGGTCAATGGTGAATTTTAAAAAAGCTGTTTCCAATTCTGGATTATTGATCTTAAAAGTAACGTTCATTAAA
>JAHDHU010000022.1:0-10675 GCA_020631135.1 Saprospiraceae bacterium
GTTAAATATATAGAAGTAAATGACCATCAAATAAACATTGATTTGAGTCCTTTTTGTGATGGACCTTATTTTCTGAATATTCAATTTTCTGCAAAAAACAAATTATACAATCTTATCAAAAATTAAACTAATACCTTTTAGACCTTATCATAATTTATTCGAGTATAAATAATTTCTACTACAATAAATTATGAATCCAAATACATCGAAACAAAGAAAGCAGTAATTCCATACTCGTTCAAATATTTGCTAAAACTGAAAACAAAGGTATAGGCAAATAGGCATCGAGTTCTTAATTCTCAAGAACTCACATTACAAATAGTTTAACTATCTTATTCCTTAATTTCATCATTCAGCAAGTATTCAAAGTTAAATTCATCGTATCGCAATTACATAGGCTAGTAAATGAAAATCAAAATATTACTTCTACTACTTATCCTAAGCTTTCCATCGGAGCAAATAGCTGCACAACATTCAATTGCACGAGAATGGTCTGAACTTTTACTGGATGGAATTCGCAATGATTTTGCAAGACCTACCATCCATGCCCGCAATCTCTTTCACGCAAGTGTAGCTATGCACGATGCTTGGTCCGCTTACGATACCACCGGTCAAAGCCAAACCTATCTACTCGGACAAACACTAAATGATTTTGCATGTCCATTAGATGATTTTCCTTTACCCAATGATATAAAAGCGGCAAGAGAAGAAGCCATAAGCTTTGCTGTATTCCGTCTCATGCGACATCGCTTCAGTAGTGCACCCAATAGCGATATCATTATGGATGAGATCAATGATTTCATGGTTTTAAAAGGATATGATACTAGCATATTTTCTCAGAACTACACCAGCGGGTCACCTGCCATGTTAGGCAACTATATTGCAGAATGTATAATTGAATACGGCCTGATTGACAATTCCAACGAAATCTTTGGTTACAATAACCTTTACTATAGTCCAATTAATGATCCTTTACTTATAGATTTTAGTGGCAATCCCACAATTACTGATATGAATCACTGGCAACCACTGACACTAGACTTTATCGATCAAGGTGGATTTGTGATTGGGTTCAATACCCCACCGTTTTTAAGTCCAGAGTGGGGCGCAGTTTTTCCGTTTGCGCTAAAAGAGGATGATCTTGTAACTTATAATAGAGACAATTTTGATTATCAAGTTTATCATGATCCTGGTCCACCACCATATCACGATATGAATGGTTTAGACCCTATGCATGATGAGTACAGATGGGGTTTTGAATTGGTTTCAATTTGGGCTGCACAACACGATCCGTCGGACCAAGTCATGATTGATATCTCACCAGGTGCTCAAGGAAACAACACCAACTATCCTACCACCATTCCCGGGCTAAGGGATTTTTATGATCAAATAAATGGCGGTGATGGGAGTCCCGGAAGGTATATAAATCCCAAAACCGGTTTAGCATATGTACCGCATGTTGTACCAAGGGCCGATTACACGCGAGTCCTTGCCGAATTCTGGGCTGATGGACCCGACTCTGAAACACCCCCTGGACATTGGTACACGATTTTAAATTATGTGATGGACCAACCCAGCTTTGAAAAAAGATTTGAAGGCAAAGGTGAAATAATGGATGATTTACATTATGACGTTCAAGCATACATGGCGCTTGGAGCAGCAATGCATGACTGCGCTGTTTCGACTTGGGGAATAAAAGGATGGTATGATTACATCAGACCAGTTTCGGCAATTAGAGCATTAGGCATTTTGGGTCAGGCAACAGACCCTACACTTCCGAGTTATCATCCTGGTGGATTAGAGCTCATTCCAGGTTATATCGAATTGGTGCAAGCAGGAGATCCCTTAGCGGGAATGGCAAACGAACATGTAAATAAAATAAAACTCTTCACTTGGAAGGGACCGAATTACATCTCGAACACAAACACCGACATAGCTGGTGTTGATTGGATCTTAGCTGAAGATTGGCATCCTTACCAAAGGCCATCCTTTGTGACACCCAATTTTGCAGGATACATATCCGGACACTCTACCTTTTCGAGGGCAGCTGCAGAAGTATTAACAATGATAACTGGAGATGAATATTTTCCAGGAGGTATGGGCAGATTCGAAATTGAGGCTAACAATTTTCTTGTCTTTGAAGCTGGACCGAGCACATCCTTCGAATTACAATGGGCAACCTATCGAGATGCCTCGGACCAATGCAGCCTATCCAGAATCTATGGAGGCATTCATCCACCGGCTGATGACATTCCAGGAAGGCTCAATGGAATTAAAATTGGTATTGACGCTTTTAATTTGGCCAAAGAATATTTCTATAATGACAACGATGGAGATGGTTATTACTCGTACGAAGATTGCAATGACGAAAATCCATTGATTTACGACGGAGCGAATGAAATTTGCGATGGTCTTGATAATAATTGTGATGGTGCCATTGACGAAGGTCTAACCTTATACACTTATTATTTTGATAATGATGATGATGGATTTGGAAACGACTTATTGCAAATCGACACCTGTGCCGATACACCTCCATTGGGTTATGTGATAAACAATTCAGATTGTGATGATACTGACGAAACCATTAACCCAAGTCTTCAAGAGGTTTGTAATGGAATGGATACAGACTGTAATGGCTTTATCGATGATGGATTGACGGTTTATACCTATTTCGAAGATGCAGATTTCGATGGATTTGGGAATCCCTCCATCACATTAGATACTTGCTTAAGTTTCCCCCCTATTGGGTACATCTACAATTCAGATGATTGTGACGATAACAACCAATTGCTAAATCCAAATATCTCCGAAATTTGTGATGGTATTGACAACGACTGTAATGGCATTATTGATGATGGACTGGCCATTCACATCTATTTTACAGATTCAGATGGTGATTTGTTTGGTGACCCAAACAATTGGATCGAGTCTTGTTTGGTAGGACCTCCACTTGGTTATGTCAGAAACGATTTTGATTGTGACGATAACAACGATGAGATAAATCCTGAAGCTCAAGAAATTAGCGATAATGGAATAGATGAAGATTGTAACGGCACAGATCTTTTTAAACAAACAAAGATCTTTCCTAATCCAGTATCAGATATTCTTACAATTCATTTTGATACACAACTGAGTGCAATCGCATTACTTTATTCAACTGAAGGTAAACTTATTATTGAACAAGAAATTTATTTTGACAACAACGTAGCCATATTTAATGTCTCTTCCCTCTCCCAAGGATTGTACTTTCTTAGAGTGGTATCTAGCGACGGAGAAAATGATTTTTCAGCTAAGCTCATCAAAAAATAGTTTTTTCCATATCACATATTATCTAAGCCTATTGAAAAATATTTTAGTCCTCTCATGGCCAAGAGGTTCTATGGAAAATTCTAATTTTAAATTAAATATTGAAAATGGATATTTTAAAAGCTACTACTTACTGGCTAAAATCAGAACTTTTTTCTACCCCTTTTTTCATTTTGTTTGGGATAATTTTTATTACAGCAAGTGCGGGATTTTGGCAACTGGGCAAAACCGAAATGGCTAGAGCCTATATTATCCCTACCCTAGTAGCTGGATCACTTTTATGCATTATTGGACTTGGATTATTTTTTACCAACAAGTCCAGACTTAAGGCTTTTGAAAAATCTTATAAGCTTGATGCCTCTGCTTTTGTTGAAACTGAACTGGAAAGGGCTGATAATACTTTAAAAGAATACTCAAACATCGTTTTTACCGCTATTCCAATTGTCTTGATCCTTTGTTGTTTGTCACTTTTATTTTTTAAAACACCTGCTTGGCGTGCCAGTATGATTACAATTATGGCGATGTTAGTCGTGATCTTATTGATTGATGGTACTGCGCATGCGCGAATGGATGAATACAACAAACAATTATTAGAGGCAAAAAAAGAAACAAAGCATTGAAGTATTGAATCTCAATGATCTTCTGTAGTTAGAATACCTAAGCCAAACTTTTTTGATTGTAAGAATTTTTCATTGCACTGTTGCACATCTTTGTAATCTTAAAACTAATCCTTACCTTAATATTGCATAAAAATATTCGCCGTGAAAAATGTTTATCTACTATTCTATTTTGTTTCCTTTTGCTTTCTTTTAGCTTGTGAAGAACCAGTTGCAGAAGTTACTGAACAATCACTAAGTGTTCAAGAAGAAATTCAAAAACTAGGTAAAGTAGATTTTACAGTTGATAACACAGATCAAACGCTTTTAGAAAAAGATGAGCTTCTGATCACAAACAACTCTGTAAATGCGGTCTCTTATCATTGGGATTTTGGCAATGGTGATACTTCTTCAGAAGCCAATCCTAATTATAAATATGACATTCATGGTTATTATACGATAAGTTTAAAAATCACGGATGCTCATGGCAATAGCTATGAAAGTAGTAAAGAGATCTTAGTTCTTTGCCTATTTGGAGGTGGAGCTCATGATGTCTAATTTTCAATAATTTGGTCTTAATAATACCCTCATAAATCTTTAATTCAAATTTGGTTTTAGCTGTGAACTGAGAAATTGGAGGGGACAATTTTCTATAATAAATCGAATTCTATCCTAAACCATACTTACTACTTTGGTATAGCGCAATTCCATTATTGGGAATAAGTCTATTGGCGAAAGGTCGTTTGATCGATCTATAAATACACGACACCTATTTAGTGATAGAAGCATTTGGTTTAGGAATCTTTCTTGCCTTATTTATGTTGGTCCTTGGACTGATCTATTTTCTTTTTAGAAAAATATCTTTAATTAAATGGATGAACAGAATTCATTACGCGCTTACAATATTCAGCACTTACTTGTTAGTGGCTTTATCTATAAGAAATCTATCCCTGTGGAAATTACAAATTTTGAATTTTGCAAAATTTAAAGGAGTCCTCATGATTTTGATATCCGTATTCTTGATTGCACAAATCTTATTCGGATTAAATATACTCTTATCGTTTTTCAAATCCCGAGCTAATCTTAAGCCATAAAAAATAGCTGAAATTCTACTCCAATTAAATTTTAACCTTCATGCTTAACGCTCTGTAAATCTGCAAATCGTTCCTTAACTTCAGGAATTCAAAAGAATTACCGCAATGAAAAATCTTCTAATAACCTGTGTTACCGTATTGTTCATTTTTATAAGCAGCTGTTCTAATAATGAAATCCAAGTGAGCACTGTTTGTGATGGTGATTTTGCGCGGTATGAATTCGATGGCAATCTATTCGAAAGCCAATACGCCGAGCAAGGAGGAGAATTTTTAACCCCTAGTGGATACAACTGTGGCATAGGAGCCGCTTTTAGTGAAAACACCAATCATTTAATTATAAATATAGCCGGCAGTAACCAACATCTTAACATTCGAACCATTTACAATGAATTGAATTTCGAACATGAAGTGAATTCAGCTTATTACCAAAATGATGATTACACTGAAACTTTTGGCGAATACACATCGAGCCAAGATGATTTTATAAAAATCACTGAATTAGATTTAGATGCAAATACAATTTCAGGTGAATTCGAACTAAAAATAAAAAACTCCAATTCCGAAGAAATGGAAATTACAAATGGTTCTTTTACTTGTTTTTATCATGAAATATAATTAGAGATTGAATGAGATTCCTTTTTGCAACTATTTTAAGTCTTTGGACTGTTATTGCGTATACACAAACTGAGACCTGTTTTGAAAACCTCAGCAACCCTGAAAACAGAATCATCACACAAGAGGTAAACAATCAAACGCTAACGAGAGAGTACATTATTTATACACCAAGCAGTTATGATCCAAATCTACCTACCCCACTCCTGATAAACATGCATGGTTTTGGTGATTGTGCAAATAGCTATGCACAAAGCATTGGAGAATTTTACGAATTGAATAAATTGGCCGATGATGAAAACTTTATCATCGCATTCCCGCAAGGGGCATATCGTCCCGAAAAAGAAGACACCTATTGGGAACCAGGAGACAATCTAATCAATAACATCTTTGACAACGATGTGTATTTCCTAGATCAAATGATAAATGAAATAGGAACTGAATTCAATTTGGACAGTCATAATATTTTTGCTTGTGGTTACTCTAATGGTGGCATGATGGCTTATAGCCTCGCCTGTAATAGAAGTGAAATCTATAAAGGTATCGGTATTATGTCAGGTACAATGTTGGACGAAGACTGTAGCCTTGACAATTCAGTCCCTATTATAAAATTCCATGGCATCGAAGATGAAGTACTTCCTTATAATGGAAATCAATGGTACCAATCAGTATCGGAAGTCGTAAACTTTTGGCTGACAACAAACAACATTTCCGAGATGAGTTTGGTCAGCACCACCCTCAATGATGGTAAAGTAAAATTGGACGAATACAGTAACCCTTCATTACAAGCTTGCCTAAATCTTTATACGATTTATGAAGAATACGACAAACCCGGAGGACATGTTTGGTTTAGTGATGCCATTGCAGAACAATCGCCCAATGAAATCATGTGGAATTTTTTTAAGGCCAAATGCAATTCAACTAGTTCGTCCAAACAACTTAATGATGAGGAGGAGACAAAAATCTATCCTAACCCATTCGGGAATGAAATAATCATTTCTTCTTCGAACACAAACTCTATTATTCGAATATTTACTTTGGATGGAAGAGAAGTTTTAAAAGTTCTTAAAAAAGATCAAACCATCAAAATAGACTTATCACAGTTAAAACCATTGATCTACTATTTACACATCGATGAGAATGTGAGGAAACTTGTCAAAATCTAAATAATCACACCCTTTACTAACTGCGTCAGTCTAACAATACAGCTTACAATAATGAAAAAATCCAAATTCCTTCTACTCCAATTCGCTCTACTTACATTTTCACTCAACGGTCAGAACATACCGGTAGATTTTGAAGAAAATGGGATTGGGTCCGACTGGAACTGGAGAACATTCGAAAACCTCAGTGATCCTCCACTTGAAATAATAGTTAATCCAGATTCATCTGGAATCAATTTATCAGATTCTGTTGCAAAATTCACAGCGCTTGCACAAGGTCAAGCTTTTGCCGGATTTGAATCAATGCATGGTAGCGATATTGGCTCGTTTACCATCGATCAATCCAATGCACTGATTAGAATTATGGTTTGGAAATCAGTAATAAGTGACGTGGGAATTAAATTGGTAAGAGCGGATAATTGGTCTTTAGGTGAAATCAAAATTCCAAACACAAAAATCAATGAGTGGGAACAAATAGAATTTGATTTTTCAAGTCACATAGGCAACACCTATGATCAAATAGTAATCTTTCCTGATTTTGCAGAACGTCAAGGAGATAACGTGATTTACATTGACAATATCTATGGAGAAGTGGCACTCAGTTCAAACCTAAATTCTATCGACAAAATTGATTTAAACATTTCACCAAACCCTGTAAGAGATTTTTTGTATTTCAACTCTAATCAAATCAATCTAAATTTTACCATCCATTCTCTTGACGGAAAAAATTTCAATACTCGAATTATTCAAAAGGATAAAATCGATACAAGTAATCTTCCATCAGGAAGCTATATATTGAAAGCACAAAGTCCAAAAGGCTTTGCCACAAAACTATTCATTAAAATATAGTTCACTGTTTGGCTTGGTTTATTGTAATAATTTTCCGATGATCAACTTGATAAAGAGTTGTTAAACATGTGGAACTTATTACAATTTAAACTCGAACTATGTATTTTAATCATATACCAGTCAATCCAAAAAAATGAATTCTAGGAGAAAATTTATCCATAACTCAGTTTCCATTGCGATAAGTGCAAGTGGAGCAAGTTTAGCTTCCCAGTCCTTAATCAATTCGAAAGCTGTAAATCAATCCATAAACGGAATTAACATTGTCGGACCCAAAGAAGGTTATACACCTGAAATTGGAACTTTAGTTTCCATGATGAATTGGATGAGAAATACAATTCTAAGGCCTCTGCATGGGATGACTCAAAATGATCTTGATTACTTGCATGATGAAAACTCCAATTCGATCGGTGCTATGCTCATGCATTTGGTGGCTACCGAAAGATTCTATCAGGAAAACACCTTCGAAAACAATGCACACTTCGAACCCGGAAAAAAAGCAGACAAATTATACCAAGCTGCTTCTTCACTGGGAGATTCTGGGAGAAAAACTTTTAAAGGGAATGAACTAGACTATTATCTTGAAAAATTGAATGCCTGTAGAGAATTTAGTTTACAAGAATTAGCAAAATATGATGATGAGTGGTTAAAAACTGTTGATACCAGATTTTGGGGAAGTCCGACAAACAACTATTGTAAATGGTTTCATGTAGTAGAACACGAGTCAAATCACAATGGTCAAATCAAGTATTTAAAAAGCCGACTTCATTCAAATAGTTAGTCATTTTTAAAGTTTCTTGCATTTTACCTTTAATTAAAGGACTAATGTTTAGGAGTTCTTACTAAACAAATTGGACCAAAAGATGTTAGATGGAAAAATCATAAATTGAAAATATTCATCATTTTACTCTGTGTTTGTTTAGTTGGATTTGTAGGTGTTCAGCTTTTCGCAATGAAAAGTCAAAGAAATATTGAAACCTATCCATACAAGGTGATTAAGGACTACGGATCTTTCGAGGTTAGATCATACGAATCAAGTCTATTTTCGTCAGTAAGATTAGATCAAAATAAATACAATCAAGCTTCGAGCGAAGGGTTTTCAATTTTGGCGGGTTATATATTCGGCAATAATGAAACCAATCAAAAGATTGAAATGACTTCTCCGGTAATTATGACATTGGAAGATTCGATGACGATGATGTTTATGATCCCTAATCGATTCAATTTATCAAATCTTCCTGAACCTAATTCTCCTAAAATTAAATTCCAAGAAGAACCTCAGAAAATAGTTGCAGCGATCACATTTGGAGGATGGGCGAATGACGATAAAATTGAAAAACAAAAATCACTCCTAATCCAGTCTTTAGAAAAGGAAAAAATTACATACTCTAAGAGCTTCGCATTTTTGGGCTATAATCCTCCTTACGAACTCAACAATCGAAGAAATGAAATTATTGTGGAGTTAATTGATTACCCAAAGAAATAAAATTGTCTCACTTTTTATTGGACAAATCTCAATGTAGGATTTTACAAATGAAGAAATAAAAAAATACCCGTTCCAAATTCATTCCTAAATTCAAAACGGGTATAATTTTACAATATTATTTTATTCAGGCTAAATCAAAACGATCTGCATTCATCACTTTCTCCCAAACTTTTATGAAGTCTTTGACAAACTTTTCTTTAGCATCAGAACTGGCATATACTTCTGCAATTGCCCTCAAAATAGAGTTAGATCCAAAAACCAAATCAGCTCTCGTACCTGTCCATTTTGATTCTCCAGTAGTGCGATCTTTACCTTCAAAAATTTCTCGATCTTGATCAACCGCTGACCAGACAATATTCATATCTAATAAATTAACAAAAAAATCATTGGTCAAATGACCTACATTAGATGTGAATACTCCATGATTTGAATTATTACTATTTGCACCGAGCACTCTTAATCCTCCGACCAACACTGTCATTTCTGGTGCTGTCAAATTCAACAATTGTGCACGATCAATCATTAAACTTTCAGTAGAAACGGCATATTTCTTAGGTAGATAATTTCTAAATCCATCAGCCGCCGGTTCTAATACTCCAAAAGATTCTATATCTGTTTGTTCTTGCAATGCATCTACTCTTCCTTGAGAAAAAGAAACTCGACTAGGAAATGAAGCATCTCCTGCTGCTTTCTCAATGGCCGCAGAACCTGCTAAAACGATGATATCTGCAAGAGAAACTTTTTTACTAAAATTTGCCTGTATTTCTGAGTACTTGGCGAGTACATTGGCCAAATTACTCGGGTCGTTAACCTCCCAGAATTTTTGAGGTGCTAATGCAATTCTTGCTCCGTTAGCGCCACCTCGCATATCTGAAGATCTATAAGTAGAGGCCGATGCCCATGCAGTTGAAACCATTTGAGATACGGACAGTCCTGAGTTTAAAATCATTTCCTTTAAATTGGAAATATCATTATCATCAAGTTTATCATTAGTATTCTTAGGGAGTGGGTCCTGCCAAATTAAATCTTGCTGTGGAACTTCTGGGCCGTGATACCTCACCTTAGGTCCCATGTCCCTGTGCGTTAATTTAAACCATGCTTTAGCAAATGCTTCTTCGAAGGCTTCTGGATTTTCATAGAAGTTCTTTGAAATCTTCTGGTACTCTGGATCAAACCTTAAAGATAGATCTGTAGTTAGCATCGTAGGTTTTTGCATTGCACTCGCGTCGTGAGCTATTGGCACATCCTTAGCTGCATCTTTAGCCACCCATTGATTTGCTCCTGCCGGACTTTTGGTCAGCTCCCACTCATTTTCAAAAAGATTTTTAAAAAACAAATGACTCCACTGTGTGGGTTTTTGAGTCCACGTAACTTCAAGTCCACTGGTAATTGCATCGCCAGCCTTCCCAGACCCATGCGCACTTTTCCATCCTAAGCCTTGCATTTCAATTCCTGCACCTTCAGGCTCAACACCTACCAAGCCGGCATCACCAGCACCATGGGTTTTACCAAAGGTATGTCCACCAGCAATCAAAGCCACGGTCTCTTCATCATTCATGGCCATCCTGC
>JAHDHU010000022.1:10685-39846 GCA_020631135.1 Saprospiraceae bacterium
GTTTCGCGAATGTCTTTCGCGGCTGCGATCGGATCAGGATTACCTTCAGGTCCTTCCGGATTTACATAAATGAGTCCCATTTGAACTGCTGCCAAAGGATTTTCTAAATCTCGATCACCACTATATCTTAAATCACCAGCTTCCCATTCAGTTTCAGAACCCCAATACACATCTTCCTCTGGCTCCCATACATCTTCTCTTCCCCCAGCAAATCCAAATGTTTTGAATCCCATTGATTCCAGTGCCACATTTCCTGTTAAGATCATGAGATCAGCCCATGATATTTTATTTCCGTATTTCTGCTTTATTGGCCATAAAAGTCTCCGTGCTTTATCCAAATTTCCATTGTCTGGCCAACTGTTTAAAGGTGCAAATCTTTGTTGCCCAGTACCTCCACCACCTCTACCGTCTCCGGTTCGATAAGTACCAGCACTATGCCAAGCCATTCGAATAAAGAAAGGTCCATAATGTCCAAAATCCGCAGGCCACCATTCTTGAGAATCTGTCATTAAAGCTGTTAAGTCTTTCTTTAAACTTTCATAATCCAAGCTTTTAAAAGCAGCAACATAATCAAATTCCTGATCCATAGGATTGGTCTTGTTTGTGTGCTGTTTCAAAATATTTAGTTTTAGCTGATTAGGCCACCAATCCCTATTGGTTGTTCCACCACCTGCTGTTTTATGATTTTTCATCGTTCCATTGTGAAATGGACATTTACTTATATCTCCTGAATGATTATCCATGTTTAAATTTTTGTCAAATATGTAAAACTCTATACATTTATAAAAACTATATTTTCTATACAACTATCTATTTTGTCAATATCTAAAACTCAAATCGAATATGTTCTCGCCTTAGAAAAAACAGGTAGTTTTAGCAAAGCCGCTGAAAGCTGTTTTGTAACCCAAAGTACTCTTAGTACCATGATTAAAAAACTAGAGAATCAAATTGACACAATCCTTTTTGATAGAAAATCCAAACCCATTGTACCTACCAAAGAAGGCAAAGTTTTGATGTCACAGTTTAAAATTATCAGCCGAGAATATCAAATACTAGAAGAGCAAATACAGGCAAGAACTAAAAATTTTCATGGGACCTTAAAAATTGGCATTATACCTACCCTCGCCCCATTTCTACTCCCTCTATTTTTAAATCAATTGATCACCAAATATCCGGATGTAAATTTCAGCATACATGAGATAACGACTACAGAGATTGTGAAACTTATAAAACAAAGAGATCTCGATATTGGTATTTTATCCTTACCAATTATTGACAAGGAATTGATACAAAAAGCGTTGTTTAATGAGGATTTTTTAGTTTATGATACCAACAGAACAGATCAAAAACTAAAGAACAAAAAATATCAGATTAAGGATATCGATACCGATCGCTTATGGCTCCTAGAAGAAAGTCATTGTCTCTCATTTCAAATTGAAAATATTTGTCACCTTAAGAATAAAAGCCAAATAAACAATAACCTAATATACAGAAGTGGGTCCATTCTTTCACTTCTAGAGTTGGTAAATTCCAATAAGGGGATTACTCTCATACCAAGGCTTGCGGCCAAAAACAAATCTGTGGTGAATCAAGATTATTTATTTCAATTTCAAAACCCAAAACCAGTGAGATCTATCGGTATTATAACTCACATGAATTTTTCGAAACACAAACTCAAAGAAATTTTGGAGAAAAATATTTTAAATGCCGTCAAACCACATCTCAAAAAATTTAACAATATAAAGCTTATTAAGCCAAACTAGCCATTTGATACTTATTCTCAATAAATCAATTTATATGTCGCATCAAAAACCTAGTTTTATTATTGATCGGAGCCAAAATAGAAGCTAATGGAATTTAAAACTTTAGAAAATATCCCTCTAAAAGTTCTCGCTCGCACATTTAATGAAGCTTTCGAAAATTACTTTGTTCCTGTCAAATACAACGAAGAATTAATCAAATACAAAATTTCTATAGAAAAATTAAATCTAGAGCTCTCAATAGGCGCCTTTGAAAATGATCGCTTGGTAGGTTTTATTTGGCATTGCAGTGATTTTAAAGAGGATAAAAAAACAGCGTATAATGCAGCGACCGGAGTAATGCCAAATTTCCGCGGCAATGGTTTGACAAGTAAAATGTACGAACATATTATCCCTCAACTAAAAAGTTCAGAAATACAACAAATCGAGCTTGAAGTTATTGATGAAAATATTCCGGCAATTAAATCTTACAAGAAAGTTGGTTTTGAAATTGTGAGAAACCTACATTGTTTTAAAGGAAAATTAGCTAGTAAAGATTCGGACACAAACATTCAGATTAGAGAACTAATGCCTAATTTAGGATTTGCGAAAAAAACGGCAACATCAAAACTCACCTGGCAAAATTTTGCGCCTATAAAAAATGCTTCAATAAGTAACATAAAGGCAATCGGCGCTTTTGAGAACGAAAACTTATTGGGTCAACTTATTTTCAATGAAAACAAAAGTAGGATTCATCACATTTCCGTTCACGATGAATATCGAGGCAAAAAAATAGGATCACAAATGATGAAACATTTTGAAGACAATTACTCGACTGAAATCGCAATTATAAATGTTGATCGTAAAAACATAGCCTTGAACAAACTATTTCTAAGTAGTGGGTTAGAAAATTTTTTGACTCAAAAAGAGATGATTCTAGAATTATAAATCAAAAACTCACTTATCATCAATTTTTAAATTTTTGGTTAAGTTCACATAAGCGATTTCTTTACCAAAAACAAAATATTGAAATATTATACGATTCTATTTTTGATATTTCTTTTTGTATCATGCAAAAATGAAACTCAAAGTATTGGCACTGATCCGGAAAGCAATCAACTTGTCATCACTCAAGACATAAAAAATTTCTACACTGCATTTGATAGCATAAAAGCAAATACATCAGAAAAACTAAAAGGTAAATTTTTAAAAGAACTGTTTTTAAAAAATGCGAGTAGCGGACAAAGAGCCATGATGAAAGCTCGTAATTATAAACCCAAAGAATACCTCGAGATCATTGCCTTGTATCCTAATTTTTTTGAGTCGATGAGAGAAACAATGATGAATGCGCAATCATTAGGTGAAAAAATCGATTCTAATCTTCAAATTCTAAGAAAGTACTATCCCAACATGGAGCCCGCACAAGTATTTTTTACGATTGGAGCTTTTCGCTCAAATGGAACAACCATGGGAGATAAAGTTCTAATTGGATCTGAAATGGCAATGGTAAATTCCAAAACAGATTTATCTGAATTCCCTGCTGACTATTGGGCAAGAAACTATTGGAAAACCAACCCAATTGAAAATATCATCAAGTTAAACGTACATGAGTTTGTTCATACGCAACAAGCGGAAAATTTAAATGCGCCTTTATTCGTAATCGCCCTAAGAGAGGGTGTGGCTGAATTTATCGCAGATAAAGTTATGGGTATCTCAAAATCTGAAAACCATGAGCCTAGTATCAAATTTGGAAGAGAAAATGAAGAAGAAGTAATCAATGAGTTTATCAAAGACATGTTCAAAAAAGACTTCGGATATTGGTTATGGAGTAATCAAGAAAACAAATTTAATACAAGAGACCTGGCATATTTTGTCGGGTACGTCATAGCAGAAAAATACTACCTTTCACAAACTGATAATGCAGAAGCAATCAAATCACTTATTCAATTAGATTATACCAACGTTCAAGAAGTTGAAAAATTTATTGATGCGACAAATTATTTTCCTAAAAAACTAAGTTCTTACAGTAAGTTTGTGCAGACTAACTAACATGATATGACAGCTTTTTTAAAGTCTTATATATTTTTCATTTTATCTCTATATTTTATTCTTTGCATTGGATGTACTGATGCTAAAAAAAAACCTTCGCAAATCACTGAATCACCAACTCAAACTCAGATAAATTTGACCAAATTGGATTCATACGCAAATGCAAGCTGCCTTTTTGCAAACTTCATCAATTCACCCAAATTGATTAATGATCAAGTGATGGTATCTGGTATTCAAGATTTAGGCATCGGCTATGAGTGTGTTATCCACCTCTCCATGGATAAGGTTAAGGAGTTAGAAACCTATTTTCAAAGTTATGATTTGCTATTATCAAAAGGTCAAATAAGTGAAGTCCAGGCCAACAACAAATGCGCATCTGGTTTAACACACTTAGAAAGCAGTATTGTAAGTGGCTCTAAAGACTTAAGAAAAGTATATATCTATGGTCTTAAACCCAAGAAGAGTTACACCATCATTCCGTGCAATTAAACTTTTTTGACTTACTTTCTAATTAATCCACAGATGAAGGCTTTTATTGAAAATGCGAAAGGAACATTCGAAAAAAAAATTCATGACGAAAAAACATTAAACTATATCAAAAGCATTCGGGTAGCTAGAGCTTATCCGTATCCTTATGGTTTTATTCTTAATACCACATCTGAAGATCAAGACAATGTCGATGTATTTATACTGACTGATCAAAACTTAAAAAGTGGAGACGTGGTTGAAATTGAGCCAATAGCTTTGATGGAACAATTTGAAAAATCATGGGACATTCCAAATAAGGAAGAAGTTGATCATAACGTAATTGCCGTAATAAAAGGTGAAAATCAAATACATTTTAATGAAAACATAAAGCAAACTTTAAATGAATTCGTACTGCATGTCTTCGACAATATTCAAATCAACAAAACAAAGGCTGGTCATTTTTTGGGAAAAGATCAGGCAATCAAATTTATTGAGTCAAAAAAAGATTAAGTGGAGCCAATATATTTGAGTTTAAATAAAGCGATAGTAGTTTTTTTGAGTTCAATTATCATTCGCATATGCGAAAAAGATAAAACATCTTAATTATCTTCCGATGGAATTTATCTGCAAGAGAATTGACTTTTCACTTAAACAAATCATTTTTATTCCTTCTGATTTTACTTCTTTTTCCAAGCATTATAATGATTGTCATTCTATACAATTTCATTCAAGATTTCGCCATAATCAATTTTAATAAAAAGCTTATCGTAGCATCCATTTTTGTAATAACCTTTCTTCTCTTGTATTTATTTATGTTTAAGATTTACTTCGATTCTAAATATTGGATCTCTCATAACTTGCTTCACTATAAAATGGGCTTGTTTAAAAACCAGATAGAAATCGCTAAAATCAAATCCATTGCGAAAAGCAGCTACCCTTCTTCAGGCGTAAATCGTCCAGCTCTTACTCTAAAAGGAATTAAAATTTTATACGGAAAAGGAAAATCGATCTATTTGTCACCCAAAAACTTAAACTTATTTATTTCAAATCTTATCGAAGTAAACCCAAAAATCCACTTGATAAATCTTTCCTAATTCTTTCTTCAAAGCCAAACAATTGCCATCTTAGTGATTACCAATTTGGAATATGAAAAAGCCGATTTCCCTAATACTGTTAACTTTCTTTCTTGGCCATTTTTCTAACGCACAAAGAAATAAACCTCAAAATATCAGAGAATACATGGCCCTTACACATGAGGTAAATGTGCTTACTATTTTCGTAGACACAAATGAAGAATTTTGGGAAGAAGGCGAAAAAGAATATTATTACAATGAATTAATGAAAGCCCAAGAGTGGTTGGTCGACCAAAGCAGCAATTGGGATAAAACATTAGAATTTGAAAATGAAGAATTCTTTGTTGATCAACAGGCCGTAGTTTATTTGGATAAAGTTTCTAGAGGAATCCATCCAAAATACACGATACAAAAAATCATGGTTGAACTTGGATATGACAATATTGAAAAGTTTATGGATTATCATGACTTTGACTTAGAAAATGAAAAACTCAAAATACTTCTACTTGTAAAGAGTAACAATCGAAGTCACGCTTACAACCTTTGGTCTGTAAAAGATGTGGATTTGGCTATTGTTTATTGTCGAAATAGTTTTGGAGGAGTTACTGACAGATATGTGATGGCACATGAACTATTACACCAATTTGGGGCATGGGATTTATATTACGAAGTAGGAAAAGTACAAACGAAAGAAAGCTCAAGGTTAGCAATGGAATCTTATCCCAATTCGATAATGTTAAACAGCTCCAAAAACAAAGATCTTAAAGAAATAGATGAACTGACTGCTTGGCGTATCGGGTGGAGCGATTACAAAGATGAATTCAGCATTTTTGATCCAAAGTTGAATAAAGAAAAGATCCTTGCAGAAGGGAAAGCATTTAGAAAATCACTCAAAAACAAAAGGTAAATATGACCATCGAAAATGAAGAGCAACTTCGAAACCTTTATGGGTGGCCAAAAGGAAGGGCCAAAGACAAAGTCCTTTCTCAACTAGAGAAACACTCTAAAAACTTTATTTCAAAATCGCCTTTTTTAGTATTGAGTTCTTATAGTGCCAACGGAAAGGTTGACAGCTCTCCTAAAGGTGGCGAGCCGGGCTTTGTAAAAATCATAGACGATCAAACAATCTTAATACCAGATACCAAAGGCAATAATCGTGTAGACGGTTTGGTAAATATTCTGGAAACTTCTAACGTTGGGTGCCTCTTCATTATTCCTGGCATCGACGAAAGCCTTCGCTTAAATGGAGTGGCAACAATAAGTTGTGATCCTAAATATTTAGAACTCTTCTCCCATATGCGAAACAAACCATTTACCTGTTTACGGATAGAAATAAAAAATGTCTTTCTCCATTGCGCAAAAGCTTTTATGCGATCCAAACTTTGGCAAGATGACTATCGCCAATCAAGGCCACATTTTCCTACGATGGGTAAAATGCTAAATGACCAGCTCGGCACAAACAAAGAAGAATCTCAAGAGGCAATGGTAAAAAGATATAACAGAGATCTTTAAATATTTTGCTGTATCTTTTTGGCATTAATAAATCACTAAAAAATAAAATATGACGACTAAAGAGATTGCTAGCAAATGGGCTGAATATTGTACTACTGGCAGGTGGGATTTAGCACAAGCAGAACTTTACGATGACAATTGTGTAAGCCTGGAAATGGAAGGAGCACAAGGATTTCCTCCACGGGTCGAAGGTATGGAAGCCATCAAAGCAAAAGGAGAACATTGGAACAATATGGTTGAAGAGTTTCATGGTGTTGAAATCGAAGGACCGATTGTAGCCGGAGACCACTTCAGTGCCACTATGAAAATGGACATAACCATGAAAGGACATCCTCGAAAAGTTGATGAAGAAGTTGCCATATTCAAAGTCAAAAATGGTAAGATAGTCTCAGAACAATTTTTCTATCCAATTGGCTGAAACAATTGTATTTGATAATTCTGTGAATATAAAATCGTGCTTAGCTCAATCTTTTAATCATCAATAAATACAAACACTCTCCTGTGCTTGAAGCATTAATTGCTGTTATTCTAATGAGTTTCTCTTTGACATTAAGCAACACAGAAAATCTTCGAATCAAAACTTATAAATATGGAAATAATTTGTTACTCATGTGGACGAGGTGAATTTCCAGAAAATACCATCGAAGGCATTCAAAACTGCACGGATGTTAATCCAGATTGGAGAATAGAAATGGATATTCGAATGACAGCAGATAAAGAGCTTGTTTTATTTCATGATAATAGCGCACAAAGAACGACCGGAGTTAATAAACTGATCAGTCAAATGACTTTTAAAGAAATCCAATCACTAAATGCAGGTTGGTACTTTAAATCTAATGGCATTTATCCATTTCGAAATAATCAAATAAAAGTCCCGCTATTAAAGGATGTGTTCATTAGGTTTCCCAAAGTAAAATACTTATTAGACATTCATACTGATGACCAAAGCGCTATACCTATTTTTCTAGATCTCATTAGAGATTATTTACCGAAAGGCGATTTTACGATCGTCAGCGAATATGATTTGATCATAAAATTTCTGAGATCAAAAAAACCAAATTGGGAATATGGAGTACCAAAAAATGAAGCTAAAAAAATGTTGTATTCAAGCTTCATTAAATTGGATAATCTATTCCCAATACAATCTGATATTTTGATGGCACCCAATTGGTATGGAAAAATAAATGTACTCACAAAGAGAGTCATTAACCACGCACACAAAAGAAAGAAAAAAATTTGGGCTTGGAAATATGAAGGCGAACACGTAGAAACCATAACCACCAAAGAAGATCTAAGTCACTTCGAGCAATTAAAAATTGATGGAATATTCACCGAATTTCCAACACAAATCAATAAGTATCTAAATGGCTAATGTGGGCTCTTTACACATTCGTGAATGCAATACTCTTATAACATTAAAATAATTTATTGGTTTCAGTTAGTTTGGCTCAAATGAAATAAAATGAAAAAGAACAACACAAATCCAAGAAGAGATTTTCTCGAATTAAGTTTAAAGTCGAGCTTAGCATTACCCTTTCTCCTGAATCCAATCTTTGGATGTAATTCGTCCGAAATCAGCTCTACCAAAAACTCATCTCATAAAAGTTTGAAAATTCTCATTCTTGGCGGAACAAGTTTTTTGGGACCCAATCAAATTGCTGAGGCCTTTCAAAGAGGACACTCTATTTCAACATTCACGAGAGGAAAAACTAAACCCAGTTTACACCAAAATTTATTTGAACAGGTAGAACAATTAATTGGAGATAGAGAAAATGATCTCTCAGCATTGGAAAATCGCAAATGGGATGTAGTAATCGATAATTCTGGACGTAAAGTAGAATGGACAAAAAAAACAGCCGAATTACTCAAAGACAACTGTCAGTTATATGTGTTCATCTCATCAACTGGCGTTTACTATCCTTACAAATCAGAAGATTTTAAAGAAGACTATCCTGTGGTCAGATCTCTTCCTGAAGATGCCAATGAAGATTCCAAGATGGAATATGATTACGGTATCATGAAAGCCAACTCCGAACTCCAAGCCATAGAACACTTCGGTCCGGAACGCACAATAATTATTAGACCTACCTATATGATTGGTCCGGCAGATAAAACCAATAGATTTATTCATTGGCCCTTACGACTGAAAAAGGGAGGAGATATTCTTGTGCCCGGAAAGGAAAATGATTTAGTACAATATATAGATGTTAGAGATGTTTCAAAATTTATATTTCACCTTATTGAAAACGACATAACAGGAACCTTCAATGCAGTCGGACCCGAGCAAAAACAAAATATTCATCAATTTATAGATCAGGCAATAACCACATTTGATGCTCCAAGCAATATTGTAAAAATTGACGATTACGATTTTTTAGAAAGCAATAAAGTTTTTTACATCGTACCCTGGATAATGCCCAGAGATAATAATCGGGGATCAGCCATGATTAATAATCAAAAGTCGATTAAAAATGGTCTGAGTTTTACGTCTATACAAAAGTCTATAAAGGATACATACGATTGGTGGATTTCCAATGAACTAAGCGTTGAACATCGTTTGGCTTATGAGTCAGATTCAAAAACCATATTGTTAAGAGAAAAAGAAATACTTAATAATTGGGAAAAGCACAAAATGTAAAAAAACCAAAAAAGCTTTAAATCAATATATTTGTTTTACAATTAACTTCCAATCTAATTTTAACCCAACAAAATGAAAATTCTAAAATACTTCCTGATCGTAATCCTTCTTCTGACAACTATATTTCTAGCCATAGGTTTTTTTATCCCTTCCATTTCTTATGAAACAGAAGTTACAGTTGACAAATCGGCGGCTGAAGCGTGGGCCGTAATGTCAGATGAAAGCAAACTTTCTCAATGGATTAAAGGATTCAAAAAAACTGAATTAGTAAGTGGTGAGATCAATACAGTTGGTGCCGTTTCTAATATTTATGTGGAAGAGCAAGGGAGAGACATGATTATGAAAGAAACAATCACTGCAATAAAGCCAAACGAACAAATGGCGATGAATTTTTGGATGGATTTTATGAATATGGACTATGAACTAAATCTAAATGAAAATGAAGGCAAAACTAAAATCACTACAAAAACGACAACAGAAGGAAATGGGGTTTTTGCAAAATCTCTAGTAGCCTTCATGAAATCTACAATGAAACTTCAAGAAGATCAAAATCTAAGTAATTTGAAAAAGTTAATTAATTCGAATACAACTAATTATTTTGAAGCAGAGCAATTAGATACGACTTCCATTGAACAAATAAACCAATAAACGATCACTATTTTTGACTGAAGGTCAAATTATTTTTCACCTCGGGATGCGGAAAACCGGATCCACCTTATTGCAGAAAAAGGTATTTCCTTTTCTGCAAAAGACCCAATATCACAAGAAGAAATATTTCGAAGAATATAAAAAGCTCATTGAGATTAAAAATGAGCAACATTTGTTTTCAACGGAGCTAGACCAAAAACTTATCGAGTACATTGATGAGATAATTCACAACCATCCGAATGCCAAAATCATAATCGTTTTTCGAGAACCTTCTGATTGGATTTGTTCAAAATATAAATACTCGATACGGAAACACGGTGATCGAAGCTTTAATCAATTTATCGATCTCAAAAATAATGATGGACTTTGGAAAACAGAAGATCTTCTCTTTTCAAAGATCATAGAGAAAGTCCTAGCGAAATGCAATACCAAACCACTTCTTTTAGATTATTCAGAACTTAGGCAAAATCCCAATGACTTTGTTAATAAGATATTGAGCTATTTGAATGACAAGATGCTCAATAATATTGGATCCGAAGATTTGCCTAAGGTCAATAAAGCGTTTTCTGAAAAACAACTTAGATATCTCCTCAGATTTAACCAATTCTATTCTTACGAACATTTAAAAACCAAATATAGATTTGTAAATCGTATTCACTACAAGTATCGCGAATTCTTACTTCACTTAATAGCTTTCATTTTCAAAATGATTCCGACGCAACATACTCAATATAATCCTCTAATTTCAGATGATCAAAAGGAGAAAATAAAATTATTTTTTGCTGAAGATTGGGAGATATGTAAATCAAAACTTAGTTAAAAATTAACAGGTTTTTGACATGTTAGACTTTGCAAAACTCAAAAAAGATCCCGAAGTTTAGCAATCCATTGAAGTCACTCAAAGAACGATGAAAAAATTCGCCGGATTTTTATTTACATGTTTTATACTCCATTCTTCTTCTCTTAAATCACAAGAAACTGGTTCCGATCCTATTGATTTCAAAATTCAGAAAATTGAGGCACCTTTATCTGTGAGTGCGGAATCTTTATTTGAGTCCAAAACAGTATTTGATCTAAATCGATTTTTTAAAGCTGAATGGATAAAGGAATTTAAATCAGTGGTTATTACCACGAAACTAAATGGTCAATCGCTTCAAGAAAAAAGCTACGATGAGCATCTTACTGAAAAACAACTTTCAAATTTACTTGCCCACGATGAAGGTGCTGAGATTGAAATAGTGGCTCATTATTTACCAAACAATAATTTGATTTCAAACGACATTAAAAAGTTTGATTTCAAATTTTTAGTAAATCCCGAAAACGATGCACGTTATGCAACTGGCGAATCACAATTAAGATCTTATTTAAAAGACAAGATAATTGATCAAATTAATTTAGAAAATTTAAATCCCAAAGATCTGATCGCTGTAAAATTCGCTATTGATAAAAATGGATGCCCGATAAATATTAAAGTTTTACATTCTTCCAAATCAGAATCAACGGATGGTTGTATTGTTGATGCTTTATCTAAAATGACTTGTTGGAAAGCTGCACATTATAACACTGGCGTTACCGTAAACCAAGAACATGTTTTTCTTTTGGGAAATTTAGAAAGTTGTTTAATAAATCTTTTCCAGTCACCTCCTTTATAATAGTATCCAAAATCTAATTTTAAAGCTATTTACATTTTTTGTAAATTCGGTTAACCCGTTAGCACTCCCCTAGTTTTAAGTAAAATTATTATCATGAAGAAACTTCTGTCTTTAGATGGTGGTGGTTCCTGGGCGTTGATTCAGATTCTAACACTTAGAGAAAAGTACGGCAATAAGAATGGACA
The DNA here is from genome assembly GCA_020631135.1 of Saprospiraceae bacterium. Taxonomy (GTDB): domain Bacteria; phylum Bacteroidota; class Bacteroidia; order Chitinophagales; family Saprospiraceae; genus JAHDHU01. Next base: position 22,650 of record JAHDHU010000022.1, read on the forward strand.
TGCCATACTTCGCGATTTTGATATGGTTATTGCAAATTCCGGAGGCAGTATTGTGTTGGCTGGATTAGTTGCCAACTGGACACTAGATGAATGCTTAACTCTTTTTGACAAAGAAGAAACACGCCGCAGTATTTTTAGCAAAAATAAATGGCGTAAAAAATACTTTCCGACTGGCATTACCAATCTCTTCAATTTTGGGCCTAAGTATTCTACTACACAGAAATATGCTGCATTTCAAAAATTGTTTAAATCAATCGTTAAGCTCGAACTCAAAGATGTACCCGTATATGTTGGTAATGAGGATTTAAAAATTATCATTTGCACATTTGATTCACTTAATAAAAGAGCTAAATTTTTTAAATCATATTCCATATCTCAAAAGGATCCAGAAGACTTTGATTCGATGGGTTTGATAAAAGCAATTCATGGTTCATCCAATGCTCCGGTTAACTATTTTGATTTTCCAGCGAGAGTAAAGGCGAAACAATCAGAAAAATTTTACTACCTCTGGGACGGCGCTTTAGGAGGATTTAACAATCCAGTAGCCGCTGGGCTAATTGAAGCAATCAAACTTAATTATGACCTATCTCAACTGTATATTATATCATTGGGGACTGCAAATAAAATCCCCCCGATGGAGGACAGAAAAAACTATTACAAACTAATCCGTAGTGTACAGAAAAATCGAAAATTCAATCTCAGAAATAATTTGAAATTCTATTTTTCCAATGTCCTTAACATGGCACAAACTATTTTATACGAACCACCTGACTGGTCTAATTATGTAGCTTATATCACCAAGTATAAAAACAACACTAACCACACTGAAAATCTAAAATCTTTCATTAGACTTTCTCCCCTTTTGTATTGCGATGATTATTCGGATAAAGACAAAAACTACACTGACTTTATGCTTAAGATATTGGATTTAGATATGGATGCAGTTAAACAAAAAGATATCGAACTCATCAAACAATGCTTTGAATATTGGAAAGAAAGTAAATTATACAATCAACCCATCAAGTCCGATTTTAATAAAGAGCACAAAGTCCAATTAGAAATCGGCCACAAATATTTTAAAGACGGTTTGTCTGCATGGAACAAAGTAGATGCCCTTTACATTGCTTAACATTTATTCTAAATAAAAGGGCGTATTTTAATACAATGAAAAAAATTAGTCAAACAAGAATCAACTTACATGTGATTTTTATTTCACTGAGCTTATTCATTTTTGTTTCTGATGCTATTTCGCAACATGCAGTAATAAATCGAAATCTCGCAGATCAAGCCTATGTTGTAGATTTAGTTTCTGAAGAAATAATCGATAGTATCGACACTGGCCTTGACCCAATTGCCATTGCAGTAGCGGAAAAAGTAAACAAACTTTTTATCGCAAATAACGATGAAGCTACGATCTCTTCATATCACCTAGATTCAAAAGAATTTATAGAAAATATTGAAATCCCTACTTTACCTATTTCCTTAAGAACAAATTACCATCAAAACAAACTTTATTCTAAATCCATCGAATTTAACAGGTGGCTGATTATAGATACCGAATCTCTTCAGATCATTGATACATTAGAATTATACCATCAACCCATTTATTTTGGAAAGAATCGAAATTATTTTTTTTCTGGCAACGAAATAAGAATTTCAGACATCGAAACGGACTCAGTAATACTTTCAAAATCTAATCCCTTTGATTCTGCGTTTGAAATTTTTGAAGATGATGACGAAGAAGTACTTTATCTAAAATTTAATGAAGTAAATCATTTAATAAAAGCGAATCCAACCGAGTTGAGTGTTATTGACACCATTTTCATGGAAGTTGAAAATTGTGGAAGTTCTAGATTTAGTCAAGATTTTAATTTCTTTTTATGTTCGGATTATTATAATCACAAGGTTCATATTTTTAATCTGGTTTCACAGGAAAAACACTCTTTAGACGTAGGCAACAATCCCACTTCTCTGGACATTTCACTAAATGACATCGCTTGTGTAACTAGTTTTTTGGGTAACTCCATTGCCATTCTTAAAAAAACAGATGGTCAATTTCAACTGAGCTCTGAAATTCCAATAGATGATAATCCAAATAACCCTGGCGAATTTATATATCCTTATTCAGTGTTATCGAACCATGAATTCGCTGCTCGAACTAAACCCTTTTTATTTTTTAATGGCATAAATGAAATTGAAATCAAATCATTTCAGAATAAAAACAATATTGAATCAATTCGAATTTATGACGCTATGGGAAGATTTTATTATGGTCTAGATTTACCTAATTCACAAGCACATATATCGATTGCCAAATCTCATTTCGCAAAAGGTATTTCTTTTATTAGAATTAGAGGAAATGGTGAAGAGCAAATCTTTAAATGGATCGGATACTGATTAAAATTTTGTAAGCGTCTTGAAATAACCCCTACGGTTTAAGAGGCTTGCGTAATATTGCAAAAATTAATACACGATGAGAATCATCTTCTCCTTACTTTTTTTGGTATTTGCCTTTGTTTCTACAAATGCACAAATAGGTAGACTGGCATTAAGCCCAAAACAAAAAGTAAATCAAAATATTGCTAAAACAGATATTACGATTGAATATTCAAGACCGTCCAAGCGTGATCGGGTCATTTTTGGTGACTTGGTTCCATTCAATGAATATTGGCGGACAGGGGCCAATCAAAATACTACAATTTATTTTTCCCAAGATGTGTTAATTGAAAGCCAACGAATAAAAAAAGGGAAATATGCAATCATCACCAAACCTGGTAAAACTGAATGGGATTTTATACTGTATAAAGAAATTGATAACTGGGGCGTTCCAGAAAAAATAGAAGAAGAAAAAATTGTTTGTGAGGTCAAAACCAAGGTTAACCATATAAATCAAGAAATGGAATCCATGACTATTTGGATTGGAGATTTTGACAATTATCAATTCGAATTGAATATAGCTTGGGATCAAACCCTAGTAACCCTTCCTATTCAGTTAAGCACTAAGGAGCAAATGGCTAAAATCATTTCTGAAGAATTAAGTGGACCAAAAGCTGGTGATTATTATTCTGCTGCAATTTATCAAATGGAATCTGAAAAAAATTATGAACAAGGGTTGGCGTGGATCAATAAAGCTATCTCGATCAGAAAGGAAGCCAAATGGTATGACTACAGAGCCCAATGTATTTTGCTTTACGAGTTAAAAAGAAAAAAGGAAATGCTTACGTCTCTTCAAGAAGGGCGAAAACTCGCAGAAGAAATTGAAAACCAATATGGTATCAATGAATTTAATAGATTAGAAAAATTAAGTCTTGAACTTCGATAAATGTCTATAACAATTATTGGCGGTGGTATTGCAGGATTATCACTTGCTGTAGCTCTAGAAAAGAAAGGAATAAACTATCATTTGTATGAGCAAACAGCAGAGCTTAGACCGGTTGGAGCAGGAATCATTTTAGCCAATAATGCTATGCAGGTTTATAGGCATTTGGGGATTTCAGATGTGCTTAAGCAAGCTGGTCATCCAATTTCAATGATACATTTGACTGATGCAAAGTTAAACGCTTTGACTAGTACGAATCTCAGTCTATTTGAAGAAAAGTACAAATTGACAAATCTTGCGATACATCGTGCCGCTCTTATAGATATTCTTAAAAGTCACATTGATCCGCAGAAGTTAATTTTAGATGCGAAACTAGAAGAGATAGAATTTAACAATTTCTCAAGAGAATATTTCCTGAAATTCAAAAACCAACAAGAGACAAAAACAAAAATTCTCATTGGTGCAGATGGAATCAACTCTCAGGTCAGAAATAAACTATTTCCCAAACGTAAAATAAGATTGACCAATCAGGTTTGCTGGAGAGGCATTGGCAAATTTGATCCGCCTCATAACTTTAAAGCAGAACTTACTGAAGCTTGGGGTAAAGCAAAAAGATTCGGATTTGTACCCTTAGACGATCAAACCGTCTATTGGTATGCACTGAAAAACAAAGAGGCCAATGACCTACACGACCTAAACAAATTAAAAACTTTGTTTAGAAATTTTCATCCTTCAGTGACCAGTATTCTTTCTCAAACCAATGGGAAAGTAATACACAAGAGTGTCATTAGTGATTTAGAACCTTCCAAAAATTGGTACGATGACCAAGTCTGTTTGATGGGTGACGCAGCACACGCCACAACTCCCAACATGGGACAAGGCGCTTGTCAGGCCATCGAAGACGCTTATGTACTTTCAGAATGTCTATCACGCTACGAAACCCCAATGGCGTTTAAAAACTTTCAAATGCTAAGGCTTAAAAAAGTAAATCAAATTGTGAAAACCAGTTGGAATCTTGGAGCCGTGGCTCATTGGGCTAATCCAATCATGATTGGTTTTCGTAATACACTAATGCGTCTGACACCAAACAGTCTAGGTCAATCCCAATTAAAGAGCATATTTACACTAACTAAATTCGACTGAGTTTTCGAAGCATTTACATTTCTTCTAATACCACCTAGATATAAAGCTTATTATATTTAAACTACAAAAGTCGAAATTTACTAAAATGGAAAAGTCCAATTCGAATTTTAAAACCTTGCATTTTGAAGTGTACATTTCGGTTGCACCAAAAATTGTATTTGACAACATTATCTCAAAATCAGGATTTGAAGCATGGACTTACCCTTTTTCTAAAACCTCTAAATTTGAAGGCAAATGGGAAGAGGGGGAAACATTAAGATTTATTTCTTTAGACGAAAACGATCAACAAGTAGGAATGCTCGCTAAACTCAAATCTTTGAAAACTTCTAAAGAGATCATTATCGAATATGTAGGATACATTAAAAATGGAAAAGACATCTATGATGATGAGCAAGCCAAAAGCATACATCATACAATGGAGAAATATTTTTTAACCACAGAAAACAATGGAACAAGACTTAAAATCGAATCCGATGTTGCGCCAGAGCATGAAAAATTATTTAATGAATGTTGGCCCCAATCATTATCGATCATAAAAAAAATGAGTGAAAGCAATGAAGTGTAATTTATTTTATCTTTTTTTTATCAGTTTAATGCTCAGTTCTTGTTCATCACTAAAACAGGAAACCTCTTTTCGAACCTTTTATCTGGTTCGACATGCAGAAAAGGTTTTAGATATGCGAGATCCTGGGTTGACTAAAGACGGAAAAGAACGAGCTTACTATTTTGCACAATACTTTAAGGATAAATCCTTGGATGCGATTTACTCTTCGGATTATTACCGAACACGCAAAACAGCTCAACCAACATGTAGTGCCAAAAATCTGAAATTGAATATTTACGATCCGAGTAACTTAAGCGCATTTGCTAAGCAATTACTTAAAAACCATAAAAAAGATAACATCCTGGTTGTCGGACACTCCAACACGACACCACAATTAGCCAATTTACTCGTAAATTCAAACGCATTCGCGGAATGGGAAGAATGGCAATACGACCAAATGATCGTCTTAAAAGTTTACTCTAAAGGCAATATTGATGGCCAATTGATCAAACTTGGCAAACCTTCAAACGTGCCTAACTAAAACTCCCTATTTGTTTTTCCTTGTTCATGATTCTTAATAGCTTTAGTCCGAATAAAAAAACCAAAATGTCGCAGATCGATTATAGTCAAACTCAGATTACCAGAATAATTACGCATCATATTGGAAACAAGATCAATCAAGGAATTGTACAGTACAGTGATGAATGTAGTATGGTTGACGAACTCGAAACACATCATTTTCTAAGAAGATATTTTTTAGGAAACCTTAAAACCTATGGCTTTCAAAAATTTTACCATGGAACAGATTTAGAATTGAACGAGGTCTACTCCATGATCAAAACTTTAATAGAAGAGCCTGAAAAATATATCCCTATTTCTAGGAGCTTGGCTCAATTATTATATGATTGCTCTGATCATCCAAAAATTAAAGAAGGAGAATTTAGTTTAGTGGAGTTTGAAAGCATTCTATTAGACGGGGAAGAGTTCGATGCCATTGGCTTGTTTAAATCAGAATCTATTAGTCCGTTTATCCAAATGATTAAAAATGAAGTAGAAAATCAATATAGCTTCGATCATGATTTTGGATTCGATCTTTCTTCTTTGGACAAAGCTTGCTTGATTTTAAAAACGAATCAAACAGAAGGATTTAAAGTCTTAGCATTTGATCAAACCAATAAAAATCAAGACGCTAAGTTTTGGTTAGATCAGTTTCTCCGACTGGAGCCACTGGATGACGACTATAACAATACCGCATCATTTCTTAAAGCCACCAAAAATTTTGTTACAGAAAATCTATCGGACAATCATTGGTTTAGTAAAACAGATCAATTGGATGTGATGGAAAAAACGATGGACTACTTTAAAACAAGGGACAATTTTGAGAAACGAGATTTTGCAGAGGTAGTTCTTCAGTCTCCAGAATTGATTGAAGAATTTGAAGCATATGATAATTCCCTAAGTAATAGATCCAAATACAAAGATCAGTTTGAAATTTCGGATCAAGCTGTTAAACGTCAATCGGGTATTTATAAAAGTGTCCTAAAGCTGGATAAAAACTTTCACATTTATATTCATGGAAATAGGAAAATGATCGAAAAAGGAGTGGACGAAGATGGAAAGAAGTTCTACAAAATATTTTACGAAGAGGAACACTAACGACAAGCATGCAAATAGAACAATCGGGATTCATACTTTACGTTCGAGATTATCACGCTTGCGCGAAATTCTATAAAGAGGTTTTGGAGTTACCCATTTTATATACCAAAAATAATCTTAGTTGTTTTGCTTTCGGTTCATCATATCTAATGGTGGAATTGGATGATGAATATGATAAAGAAAATAGTATCGAAGGAAGACCAAAAACATGTCTTCGGCTAAATGTTAAAAATGTAAAAGAATCGTGTAAGCTTTTGGATCGCCATGGGATTAAATATACTTATGGAGAATATAGTTGGGGAACAATTGCCAAGTTTAAAGATCCAGATGATAATTTGATCGGATTTAGGTCTGCGAAAGAACACATTGATGACATGAAAATTCTTAAACCTTAGAAATACACAACGAAGAGTGAGGAAAATAGACATTTTAGAAGACGCAAAAGGTCTTTCGATTCAAATCAAGTGGTTTACCGCCGCTGCGATTCCGTTATTGCTTTTTACACTTATTTGGAATGGTTCGATTTATTTAATATACCAACAAATTATAGCCAGCAACCCTCCAATGATGGTCAAGCTATTTCCAATATTCCATATAACGGCAGGTATCTTTTTAATCTATTATGTTACAAGCTTATTTTTAAACAAGAGTTACATTGAAATCAACAATCAAGAAATAAAAGTTTACAACGAACCTTTACCTTGGTTTCGAGGAAATAAAAATTTCAACATTCATGACATTAGCCAAGTCTACGTAAAAGAAACAAAACGAAATGCAAAAAATGGAGTGAAGTATGCTTACGAACTTAGGGCCGTTATGGCCGACGGCTTTGATGAAAAAATATTCAAATTAGACTCTTTAGAATCTCAAGATTTATTTCAATTAGAAAGACATTTAGAAAGCTATCTAGGTATTACAGATGAACCAGTTAGAGGAGAATATGGTTATAAACCCAATTTTTACAAAAACAAGTCACTGGATTTGAATCAAAATCCACAAGTTCAAAAAGAAAAAGAAATTTTAACCAGGTCTAAATATAAGCACAACCTTTAGACTGAGGCCAATTCTTTTTTACGACGTTTTCTTTCGTTGTGATCCAGGTAAATTTTACGAAGTCTAATATTATCTGGCGTAACCTCGATACATTCATCAAAGTCGATATATTCCATGTATTCTTCCAAAGTGAATTCTATTTTCGGAATCACCTTGACACCGTCATCAGAACCACTTGCTCTGACATTCGTCAATTTTTTACCTTCTGTCACATTTACGATCATATCATCACCTCTCGAATTTTCTCCCAATATCATACCTCCATAAACCTCAATGCCTGGATCTATGAAAAACTTTCCTCTCTCTTGCAATTTGTCAATCGAATATGGAGTTGCGGTACCTTTATCTTTAGCAACCATCACTCCATTTAATCTGCCTGGTATTTCTCCCTTCCAAGCTTTATATTCTGAAAATCGGTGATTCATGATTGCATTACCTCCTGTAGAAGTAAGCATAATAGATCTTAAACCTATTAAACCTCTTGAAGGAATTTCGAATTCCAAATGTTGAATAGCCCCTTTACTTTCCATCACCAACAAATCACCCTTTCTCTGAGTAACCAAATTGATTACCTTTCCACTAAATTCGTCGGGTACGTCTACTACCAAAATTTCGTAAGGTTCCATTTTCATGCCATCGATCGTTTTAGTAATGACTTGAGGTTGACCGACAGTCAACTCATATCCTTCACGGCGCATCGTCTCAACTAAAACTCCTAGGTGCATAATTCCTCTTCCGAATACCAAGAATGAATCTCCACTTGCAGAAGGTTCAACCCTCATTGCGAGATTTCTTTCTAGTTCCGCATCCAATCTATCTTTTATGTGTCTACTGGTTACAAACTTGCCTTCCTTTCCGAAAAAGGGAGAATTATTGATACCAAAGGTCATATTCATGGTGGGTTCGTCGATCGAGATCAATGGAAGAGCCTCCGGATTTTCTAAATCGGCTAAGGTTTCACCGATATTAAAATCATTGATTCCTACAACTGCACAGATATCCCCGGCGTGAACCTCGCTCACCTTCTTCTTACCCATTCCTTCGAATATGTACAATTCATTTATTTGTTGTTTTTCAATAGAACCATCTCGTTTACAAATACTTAGTCTTTGCTTTTCCTTGAGACTTCCTCTTTTTATTTTACCAATTGCAATTCGACCCAAAAAACTAGAATAGTCCAAAGAAGTGATTTGCATTTGCAAGGTCCCTTCATCTGCTTTTGGCTTAGGTACATATTCTAAAATTCCATCCATTAAAGGAGTGATATCGTCACATCTATCCAAGCTGGTATTAAACCAGCCTTGCTTACCAGATCCATAGTAGGTCGGAAAATCTAATTGCTCTTCAGTAGCATCCAACTGAAAAAACAATTCGAATACTTCTTCGTGTACTTCTTCAGGTCGACAATTTTCTTTATCCACCTTATTTACGACAACCATTGGACGTAAACCCAACTCTAATGCCTTTTTTAGTACAAATCGTGTTTGAGGCATTGGCCCTTCAAAAGCATCAACCAATAAAATGACGCCATCCGCCATTTTGAGAACCCTCTCTACCTCACCGCCAAAATCGGCGTGACCTGGGGTATCGATTACATTGATCTTTACATCATTGTAAACGACCGCTGCATTCTTTGAGAAGATGGTAATTCCTCTTTCCTTTTCAAGGTCATTGCTATCCATTATTAATTCCCCTGTGTCTTGATGATCATCAAAAACAGAAGTAGCGTGTAATATATTATCAACTAAAGTTGTCTTTCCGTGATCTACGTGTGCAATGATTGCAATGTTTCTTATCTCCATTTTGCCATTTAAAAAGCTGCAAATGTCGACTATTTAGATGAATGGATGTGTTTTATATCAAAATAATTTATTATTCGTATTGATGCCTAACTCGAAAGAATTTTATGGCTATAACATAAACTATACTATGTAGACCTCCAAGAAACATGGCAAGATTTCTTGAAAATTTTGACCAACTGAAGTATTCCCAAATGTGAAAGTAAATTTTTTCAAAATCTCTCATGAGTTCTGAAAATCCAAAAAGTATAAATATCAAACCAAAAATCAAGGCCCAAAGCCTTATGGCTTCAAAGCGAATAGATTCGATACTTGTATCCCTGCGAAAGCCATGAGATCTCATAGGAGAGATCGCATCAATGATTTGATCAGAATGATCAGTTTTAGTTATTGCAAATATTGATTTTACACGCACTCCCCTTAAGAATAAAACAAACTGTGGGTATTCTGTCAGAAATAAGAATAAATAAAACCAACCCGACAGACATAACTGAACTGCTGAGAACAGCATAATATATCCATGAATAACTAATCCTGCTATTTTAATAAATTTCATTAGAATTCGAATCTAAAAATACGTCCATTAAATTCTTATTTTCCAAGTAAATAATTTAGAAGCCATTAAATTGCAGTTATAGAACCTTAAGAATGAAAAACCTACTCAAAGAATTTATCTCCTATCAGCACCATTACAATAAGCTGATTTTAGATCATTGCGACAAGCATCAAACCGAACTCACAGAACGATGTTTAGAATTACTAAATCATAGCATTGCTGCGCAGGTTATTTGGAACAAACGAATCAGAAACAATCCGAATTTCGAATCAGATTTATGGACCAATCGGGACTTGGCCATAATGAGAAAACGTGAGGAAGCGCACCATCAAGAAACACTCAATATTTTGAACGAAAAGTCATTGACTCAAGTGATCAACTATTCTAATTCAAAAGGAGAAATATTTTCAAATACGATCGAAGAAATTCTTTTCCACGCAATGAATCATTACACTTATCATCGCGGACAAATCACTTTAGAATTTAGAAAGGTTGGAATAGATGCAATCCCTTCAGATTATATACTTTACAAAAGGTAAATTATTTTTACTCAGGCAAATTTACAACTCACTAACAGAGACCATTTTGTCTTCGACATGATGAACCAATTGAGTGTAATTGGGATTTCGTTTTACTGCTCGACTACGCTCAAAAGGCAAATCTATTTTAATGTGCTCAACAAATTTTGACGGTGCTGATTTCATGATATAAATATCTTCAGCTAAGTAAACCGCTTCCGGAATATCATGCGTTACGAAAATTATCGTGGAATTGAATTTTCGCCAGATATCTGAAAGCAGATCTTGCATTCTCAATCTTGTTTTTATGTCCAAAGCACCAAAGGGTTCGTCCATTAAAAGAATTTCGGGATTCGCCAGCAGGCTTCTCGCGATTGCTACCCTTTGCAACTGACCTCCAGAAAGACTCGGATATTGGGCAAACTTTTTTTCGTGACCTGCTAGCCCCACTAGTTCGAGCATTTCCATGGCTTGCGCATTTCTTTCCTTTTTAGACACACCTTTATACTGCAATCCCAATGCAACATTTTCTAGGACAGTCATCCAAGGTAAAGAAGAGTATTGCTGAAACACCATACTTGCCCGTAAATCTTTACTGACCTCTTGACCTTTGATCAAAACTTTTCCTTCAGTAGGTTTTTGAAGACCGGCAATATATCTTAAGAGCGTAGATTTACCACAGCCGGACATTCCTAATATCACCACAAACTGCCCTTGATTAGGTTTGTCTTCTACCAAAAAATCCAAACCCTTAATGATAAAATTTTGACCACCATCATAGCTTTGCCCAATCCCTCGAAGGTCAACTATATTTTTTAAGCCTTGATTATCCTCAAACATGTGCACTTCTTTGAATGATGACTTTGCGAATCTTATAAGCAATTATACTGAGCATGACAATATGGAATGCCCAACAGGTATTACCGAATAAATAGTCCAAGACTTTTATGTCCAAGAAACCTACAAATTCATTGATGGCTAAAACGATGTAAATCCCTATCGCACTCCACACAAAAGCTTTAAATGCAAAATCAAATATCGTTTCAACAATGGAGTTTTCTTCAATCGAACTTGATTTATGCGCATTTTTTTGTTGGTACTTATGTGGAAAAAGTTCTTTATCGAGCCTTCCAAAAATTCTATCTTGAATCAATCCAATCACGATGAAGAGAATAAGTATTGCAAAAAGCTTTTCAGTTTGGGATTGTCTTCTTACGATGTATGTCAAAGCTCCAAGACCACCTTCATCAGAGTTGATGGTTTCTGCCACTACAATGTAAGTCCAAGAAATGGCAGTCAAAATTCTTATATCATCTATAAGTTTTGACAAAACTGACGGGACATATACTGTACGTATTGTTTGCCAATCGCTTGCTCCAATCGTGTAGACTGTTTTTAGATAAACTTCTTTAACTTGATCTATTCTTTGGATTACTATCGGCAATAGAAAGATAAAAATTCCAAAGGCCAAAAAGTTAACCTTCATAGGTATACTGGTACCGTACCAAACGATAAAAATCACCATACAAGCTGCAAGCGGAACAAATCGAATCGCATCAATAATTCTGTGAAACATTCCTCGAAAGAGGGGCACCAATCCAATGATAAAACCGAGAGGCAATGTCCACAACAGGGCTTTTAAATAACCTCCAAGATTAAGACCAATCGAACGAAATAAATTCTGGATCAAATTATTTTCCTGAATCATTTCTCCATAAGAGCCAAATACTTTACCTGGAGAAGGCAATGTTAATTTTGATACAATTGGATTTTCACCCATAGATAAGAGATACCAGATCAACAATAATAATAGAACACCTATTATTTCTAAAGGAATTCTGAATCGTTGAGGTACATCTCCTCGAAGTTTAAAAGCCCAGCTCATATAAATTTGGCTTAACCCGCAATCAGCTGAAAATCAGTTCTTCTGTTTTTAGCTTTACAATTATCGTTTTGATTGCCTTCACAACCTTCAACAGGTTTATTGGGTCCATTTCCGATAATTACAAATCTATTCGGATCCATTTTATAGGTATCTTGTAAATACCTCGCAACAGAACGAGCTCTTTGTTCAGAAAGCTTTTGGTTCATCGCAGCTCCTCCTACATTATCGGTATTACCCTCGATACGAACACGCATGTTTCCGAAGGATTTTGCTGTTTCTGCAAATTGTAAATCAATAATGGTTTTGGCATTTTCAGATAATTGAAATTGTCCCGAAGAAAAGTTAATACTTACAGGTTTGGAAGCTAAAGCTGGCGCTGTTCTTTCTTTTGCCGTTGGTGCACTAAATTCTTTGACTCCTTCCGCCATATGATTGGCACCTTGTAAATTTCTTTCCGCAGATAAAATTGCTCTAGTATCGATCACGTTTCTCCAGTTTGGCCCTTCTTTTTCACTATCCCCCATTTGAGCAAATTTCTTATTCATTTTTCCATATAAATCTCCTCCTGACATTCCAGTGTGATTTTTATTTAGGCCAAAGAAATTCATATTGTCTCCTTGGTTTGCATAGTGTACAGTCGTCATAGCTCCTAAAGCATCATCACTAGAAAGTTGTAAGAAGTCAGCAAGGTAAGCTGCAGCTTTATTGTGATTAGATTCTGCTTTCATTTCGGCTACAGCCTTCATCCAACCTTCGTAGAAACCATTAAACATTTCTCTTTTTTCTTGCATTACACTTGCCTTCGCGAACATTATATCTCCAATGATGTGAGATTGTTCTTTTGTAGTCAAGAGAATCTTAGAACCTGGAACTTTACTGGTTGCTTCAACGTCAAATGGACTCCATACAACTGCGGCATCGACATCCGGCGATTGAAATTGTTCAGCGGCTGCAATGTTATCCGTTGTTTTTACAAGTTGTACATCTTCGATACTCATACCTGCTGACTCTAATGCAGTGATTAACATTGTTTGCGCAGGTGCAGGAACTGCAATAGCGATTTTTTTACCTTTTAAATCGTTGATAGAATTGATTCCTCTTTTTGCGATAATCGCATCACCACCTCTGGACCAATCTGTTTGAATGAAAGCTCTTGGTTGCACTTCCATCACATCGTCAATAGAAGTGTAAAGCGGAAAAGCGTCTGCAGTTTGAACGAGTACATCATACTCATCAACCAACCATGCATTCATTGCATTTATGAGATCATCCTCTCTCTTAAATTCTACTTTGAATCCATATTCTTTGAAGAATCGACTATTCGTATTGGCTTCTGCACCTTCGTTGAAATACAAGCCTGGAGCATATCCAGGCCACGTTACCAATTGTACCCTAAGTGTATTGTCATCTGCATTTCTAGGGGTTTTATTATTAAATAGTCCACCATTATCGCTAGATGCTCCCTTTGTATCGGAAGTATTTTCTTGAGTACGATCATCCTGTTGCTCTTGACGTTGTTTATCAGCTGCCTCTTCAAGACGATCACCAAGACCAGTCATTTGCAATAGATATCGACCTCCGAAGAATAGGAGCGCTAAAATCAATAAAGTGATGATTAGCTTAGAAAAAGAAGTTAATCGTTGTGCCATTTTGTTTTATAGTTTAATCAAAAAAAGTATCGTATTGGTTATCTCTGCCCAATTTTTCTGGTTGTTTTATAGGTTCGCTTAAATCTAGTGACTCACTGTCATTTTCTGCAAGGTCTAAAATTTCTTCTTTTGCACCTCCCAATAATAATGAGTCACTTTCTGCTTCCCATTTTTCTAACATTTTTAATCCTTCCTCTTCGAAAATTCCATTTTGGAGATCAACGGATTGCATAAAGGATTCGGAAACCTCCATAAAGCGTTCCATTTCTCCTACTTTATTGCTAACATCATCTGCAACAGCTTCTAAAGCCATATCAAACATTGCTTTTTTATCCTTATCCCCTTTAATTATATTCATTGCTGACTTCATTGCCGAATGGCCAGCCATTAAAGCTTTACGTTCTTGCTCTTTTAATTTTACCTGATCTTCAATATCCTCCGATAAGATCGAGGAGTTTTCATACATTTTCCTTAATACTCGATAAATCACTTCCATTTTTCGATGGAGGTCTTCGAGTTTTAAATTGGATTCTTTTAGTCGTCCAGCTTTTCTGCTTTTGAGGATGACGATGTTTTTTTGTTGATTTTTCTGAGCTTCACTTGCCAAGGTCAAATTTGAGTTGATTTCTTTTTTATTATTATAAATCATCTCTTTGAGTTTATGCATTTGACCACGAAGTCTATTTATCTGGCGATTCATTTTTCGCAGATTTGACTTTAAGTCATCAACATAAGATTTTAAAACACTGATCGGGTCTATTTTTATAAACAAGCCAGTTATCCAACGCATACTACTCTGGTACATATAGCTGACCAAGGTTCGAGACTTACTATCCAATCCCATAAATATGGCTAAACCAAGAACGACTAACCCAACGATCATTCCGGTAGAGCTCAAGAAAAAAGATAAAAATGAACTTACAAGGAAACCAGCACCTAATATCAGTGCAAGTAGAAACAAGGCTCCAGTAAATCCTTCAGGCTTTCGCCAAAATGATTTTGGCTTAAATTCTGTCGACATTTATATGTGATAAAAATTGAATATAAAGATAAGGCTTGCTTTGGATAAGCCATCACAAATAGAGAACCTAATATCGGAATAAAGAGTTCCTAAATTTGATAGATTTTGAGATTACTAGACAGCTAGAGTGTTAGACTATGAGAGTGTTAGACTATGAGAGTGTTAGACTATGAGAGTGTTAGACTATGAGAAAGTTTGGGTGTGAGGTTTATGGTTTATGGTTTATGGTTTGTGGTGTGAGGTTTATGGTTTATGGTTTATGGGAGATCTCAATTATTAATTACTACCTACTAATAAAAATTCATAAATACCTTTCCAACTTTTCGATATCAGCTAATATTTGACCTTTTACAACATTGAAAGCAGCCATAAACTTGTCATTGGTTAATTGGACTTTTGCGGCGGCATTATTTATTGAACCTTTGGTTTTTTCGAGTGAAAGCTTATGCGCCTCAATTTCCTTTTTCAATTTTTCTATTTGAGCTTGCTTCGTATTTATCGATTTTTCCAAGGATTTAATTTCTTGTTCTTTACCAGTAACCTGTTTAGTTCTTTGGTTGTCTGCAGCCTTTTTAAATTTTACTCCTTCCTGATCTAAAACTTGCGCATACTTCTTTGCACTTTGGATAATGACTTTAGAATTGGCATTCATGGTTTTGGCCATAGCCATTGCAGATTGATATCGAGTTTTTTCATCCATGTCTACCTTCGATAAATTTTGTAGAGATTGTTTAAACTCGAGGTAATCAAAGCCTTCTTGATTATTTGCTTCCAATGCCTTTAATAATACATCAATGAATTTGGGATCTGGCTTTGCATTTGAGGATTGGGCAGTCTTATCTACAGGAACGTTAGAAGACTTGACCGCTTCTTCGCTAGATTTAACAACTTCGGGTTTGGCTTTAGTGGCCTCAGTATCAACTTGCTTTAATATTTGCTGCTCTGATTCACTGGCATTCTTTTTAGCGGTGGATTCGTCTTCGACTACAAAAATCCCTTTTAACTTTTTTAACATCGACATAGGTAAACAAAAATTTAAGAGATTCAAATTTACCAAAAATTGAATTGCTACATTTAGAGCATGTATATCAATGAATTTAAGAAGCGCGTTCGTTACGGCGAAACCGATAAGATGGGTTATTTATACTATGGACACTACCCTAAATTGTATGAAATAGGTCGAGTAGAAATGTTGAGAGAATTGGGACTGCCTTATGTAAAAATAGAAGATGAAATGAATATTATGCTTCCAGTTTTATCTGTAGAAGCAAAGTATTTGAAACCCGCTTATTATGATGAAGAATTAACCATCAAATCAATACTCAAAGAAATGCCGAGTAAAATGATATCTATTCATGCAGAAATTTTGAATGAATCACAAGAAGTAATACATCGTGCATTGGTGAAATTATTTTTTATAGACATGAAAACAGGCAAAAGGATTTCGGCTCCAAAGGAATTAACGGAAAAATTAGTACCTTTTTTTTAATTAATGGTTTAAAATGTCGTACATCCAATGATTGGCAAAAAAGATAATTTATGCTGAGCATTCACTCAATGAATGTCCTAAATTTGGAAAAAACTAGAAATGAAAAAAGCAAGGATAGTTGGCATTTTATTATTTTTCGCTTTTGGTTCATTCGGTCAAAAAAAGGTTTTATTTGAAAAGTTTACCAATGCCTTTTGTGGTGCCTGTCCTGATGCTACAATACTCATAGATGATATCGTTACAAACAATCCTGATGTGATCTGGATTTCTCACCACAAACCTATAGGGTTTATGGACCACCCTCTTAACAATGATATGAGTGATGCCATTTGGGATGACTTGAGTGTTAGTGGTGTACCTGCAGGTATGATAGACAGAAAGTTGTTTAGCAATAATATCATTTCATACCACTCCACTTGGAATGAACGAATTCAAGCGCAACTCACGTTGGATCAAACGATGGATGTATCTATTGAAGAGGTCGAATACAATTCAGATTTACGACAATTGAAGTTTAATGTTAACACCATGGCACTCGTTGATGGATTAAGTGGTCCATTTAGAA
>JAHDHU010000104.1 GCA_020631135.1 Saprospiraceae bacterium
ATCGATGCATCCGAAAAAAGACTATAATATTTAATCAAAAAAATTAGTGAAATGAAAAATACTATTATATCAATATTCTTATTAATACCTTTTCTCATAGTATCACAATCTACCTTGAATCAAAATGATCTCACTGAAAGCATAGAAATCAATGCATCGGTTAAGTATAAGAATTTAGAAATAGATGGGGTAAATATTGCTTATCGTGAAGCAGGAAATCCTGATAATCCGACCATTGTTTTACTGCATGGTTTCCCTTCCTCTTCACATCAATATAGAAAGGTGCTAAATCAGTTATCTGACGCCTATCATTTAGTGGCTCCTGATTACCCAGGTTTCGGAGCCAGTGATTTTCCATCGCCAGACGATTTCAAATATACCTTCGATAATCTTGCTGTCACCATAAATACTTTTTTGGAAAAGAAGGGTCTTAGTTCTTATGCACTGATGATCCAAGACTTTGGTGCTCCCGTTGGTTTTAGAATTGCTACGGCGCATCCTGAACGAGTTACTGCCATCATCAATCAAAATGGGAACGCATACGAAGAAGGAATAGGTCCGGCATGGGCTGGTATACAAAATTTATGGGCCGAAAAAACACAAGCCAATAGAGAAGCCTTGTATCCTGCTTTTACCTTAGAAGGTATGGAGTGGCAGTATGCTCATGGCACCCGAAACCCAGAAAACCTTAATCCAGATTGCTGGCACTTGGATTATCTAAGAGTGTCTAGACCTGGTGCTCGTTCTATGTACATCGATATGTTTGAAGACTATCAAAATAATCTAAGCTTATATCCAATATGGCAAAAGTATCTAAGAGATAATCAACCACCCTTATTAATAGTGTGGGGTAAAAATGATGAGTTTTTTCCTGAAATAGGAGCTGAGGCATTTAAGAAAGATGTAAATAACATTGATTACAATATCTATGATACAGGGCACTTTGCATTGGAAGAGGATGGCGATGAGATCATTGCCAAAATGCGAACTTTTTTAGAGAACATATCAAAATAAATAACAATGAAAAAAATAGCCATCAACGGAATGGGGAGAATCGGAAGAGCTTCCTTAAAAATTATCTTGGATACTCCAGAATTGGAATTGATTGCCGTTAATGACATCGCCTCGATTGACAACATCGCTTACTTATTAAAATATGACAGTGTACATGGAACCTTTGAAAAGGATGTAAAAGTAGAAGGCAACAATTTAGTGGTAGATGGAAAATCGATACCATTTTATAGTCAAAGAAATCCAGCAGACCTTCCTTGGGGTGAATTAGGTGTTGAAGTCGTTATAGAAAGTACAGGCGTTTTTACCAAAGAAGAAGACGCCCAGAAGCATGTAGATGCTGGTGCAAAAATAGTCGTTCTATCTGGTCCTACATCTAGTGGTGGTGTGCCAACTGTCGTCCATGGTGTGAATACCAAAGATGGAGCAAGCATGATATTCTCCTGCGCAAGTTGTACCACCAATAATATAAGTCCAGTCATCGAAATATTAGGTAGGCGGATAGGTATCCAAAAAGCGATCATGACAACTGTGCATGCAAATACTTCATCTAACTCCATAGTAGATGCTCCTCATAAGAAGACCCGAATGGGCAGAACCGGTTTTAATAATATCATTCCTACAACGACAGGGGCAGCAACTGCTACAACCAAAGCGATGCCCGAATATGCAGGTATTTTTGATGGTATGGCACTCAGGGTGCCTGTAGCTCTTGGTTCAGTATCGGACATCACTTTGGTCACAGCTAAAAAGACTTCTAAAGAAGAGATAAACCAAATCTTTACAGAAGAGGCTGCAACTGAACGATACCAAAATGTCATCCGAGTAACCAATGCTCCAATCGTTTCGAGCGATATCATAAAAGACCCACATACGGCTATTATCGATTTAGAAATGACAAAAGTAGTCGATGGAGATCTTGTAAAAGTATTAGCATGGTATGATAATGAATGGGGATTTGCCAACCAAATGATCCGTCAGATTTTAGAAAATGTTTAATTCAAATAAAATTCAAAACAATGAAACAAGTAACTGCTAAAATAGATCGTTCACATTATAAGACCATTCTCAGTAACGGAACTCATCAAGTTGTTGCAGACGAACCTTCTCCTTATGGAACAGATCAAGGAGCTGACCCTTATAGTCTATTACTCATGGCTTTGGGGAGTTGTGTTGCCATAACCATTCGCATGTATGCGGATAGAAAGAAATGGGATTTGGAAGATGTAGAAGTTGAGTTATCACAAGAACGTATGCACAGTAAAGATTGCGATGATTGCGAATCAACTGAAGGCTTTGTCCATCTCATTGAAAAGAAAGTTAAATTATCAGGTAATCTTGATGATAAGCAAAGAACAAGATTAATGGAGATCGCAGATAGATGTCCGGTGAACAAAACTTTGTTGAATGAAATTAAAATCAAAACGACAGAATTATAAACGCTTATTTTTATCTAGTTTCTTGGGTAACATTTAAAAAAATAAAAAAATCACAATGTTAGAATACGATTTAATTGTTATCGGGGCAGGTTCAGGTGGTTTGGTAGCTGCCACTACAGGCCATCGGAAAGGACTAAAAACAGCCTTAATCGAAAAAAATAAAATTGGTGGAGAATGTACTCATTATGGGTGCGTGCCGAGTAAAGCATTATTGAATGCTGCGAAAGCTTTTAAGAGCATTTCAAAGATGAAGCATTTGGGAATAGATGTGCAAGAACCTAAAGTGAACTTTAAACAAATCATGGAAGGAGTAGACGATATTGTACAAGGTATTTATGCACATGAGACCCCCGACATTTTTGAAAAAATAGGCATTGATGTTTTCGTCAATCCATCAGGTGCAAAATTTATTGACAAACATACGATCAGTATCGGTGATGATAAACTGAAGGCGAAAAATTTTGTAATTAGCACGGGATCTTCACCCAGAATGTTACCAATTGATGGCATTGAAAAAGTACAACTTTTACACAACGAAAATTTTTGGGAACTAAGAGAACGGCCACAAAAAATTGTGTTCATAGGTGGAGGAGTAATCTCTGTAGAGTTAGGACAAGCATTAGCACAATTGGGATCACAGGTAACCATTATGGAAAGAAATAGTCGCATCGTAAAGGTGACAGATCCAGAGGTTGGAGAATATCTGACAAAGGAGTTGGAAAAAGATGGTGTTCAGTTTCTTTTAAATTCAAATACCATTGCATTTAAAGATGCAAATACATTAAGTTACGAAGTGGCAGGGGTGCAAAAAAGCATTCATGCAGACTACTTCTTTTTAGCTGCTGGGCGAGCAGCCAATATAAACGGATTGGATTTAGAAAATGCAAATATTGAGTATTCAGCACATGGAATTACAACGAATAAGTATTTGCAAACATCTGCGCCTCACATATATGCCTGTGGCGACGTGACTACCCGTTTTAAATTTACACATACCGCTTCACATCAAGCCAATATTGTTATTGATAACATCTTAAACCCTCAGACAAAAGAAGATGATTTAAGCATATTGCCATGGGGTATTTTTACCAACCCACAGGTTGGGCATGTTGGTTTAAGTGAGCAAGAAGCTAAAGAAAAATTTGGCGAAGAAGGTATAAAAGTTTTTAAAGTAGATGCCACTATAGACCGTTTTATAACCGATCGAAATACAGGTGGGTTTTTAAAGGTGATTTTTAATTTTGCCAATCAGGTAGTCGGAGCTGAGGCCGTAGGTGCTCACGCAGGAGAATGGATTCAGATTTTGACCATTGCGATAAAAAACAAAATTCCAGCGGCACAAATGGCAGACACAATTTTTGCCTATCCGACATACACAGAAATTGTCAAAAAAGCATTCACCAGATATTTAAGAACACTGCAATGATTATGGTGCCTAAAGTATCTGCCATCATATTAGCTTACAACGAAGAAGGACTTATTGAGCAGATTATAGCTGAATTAAAAAAGCAAATTTATAAAGGTGAAGTAGAAATTATTTTGGCAGATGGAGGTAGTTCTGATCGCACGGTCAGTTTGGCCAAATCGCATTCAGTGACCATCGTCAAAACCGAGAAAAAGGGAAAGGCTGTCCAGATGAATGCTGCAGCCAATCTCTCAACAGGTCAGGTATTATTTTTTGTCCATACGGATATGAAGTTTGCCACGAATACTTTATCATCAATTGCCCAAGCTGTTAAAGATGGTTATGATGGAGGTGGATTTGCAAATGTCTTTGATAAGGAAAATGCTAGAATTAAGCGATTAGGCACACTCTTGAATTTTCGTTTTTTTGATAAACGAGAACAATCTGATAAAGGCATCTTTTATGGAGATAATGGCATTTTCGTAAAAAGAGAAATATTCAATAAGCTACATGGATTTAAAGAAATCCCTATAATGGAAGACTACGATTTTTCGAAGAGGATGAGTCACAGTTATAAAACTAAGAAAATAAGGGAGCCTGAGATTATCGTTTCTGCAAGAAGACATATTAAGGCAGGATTTATCAAAACCAGACTACAATGGGTAATCATTAGAAAACTTTATAAACTCGGAATTTCGCCTCATATTTTGGCTAAATTATATCGGGATATCAGGTGAAGCAATGAGACCGCATTTACAATGAACGTAAATAAATCAGAGAGCTTTAGCAAAGCCAAATAATTGAAAATTATAGACTAAAATACCATAGATGAAAACAAAATTTAATAGCGATATAGCCTTCACGGAAGCAGTCAAAAAACGTCAAGAAGAAATGGGCTCAAGAGAGGCTTATCAAAGAATGGCAGAAAATAGAGATTGGCAAACTAAGATAACCGAGCAATTGCGATTTTTTATCAGTGAACGAGATTCGTTCTATATGGCTTCTGCCAATGCTGAGGGTCAACCATATATTCAGCACAGGGGAGGACCCAAAGGTTTTCTAAAAGTATTGGATGAAGAACACATAGCTTTTGCAGATTTTTCTGGAAATCGTCAATATATTTCGATTGGCAACTTTGATGAAAATAATAAAGTCCATCTTTTTTTGATGGATTATCCAAACCGTAAAAGAATTAAGATATGGGGAGAAAGCAGCATCATAACGGATGATACAGAATTGATAAATTCTTTGCGCGACGAAAATTATGAGGTACCTGTTGAGCGGGTAATCAAAATTAGAATAACGGCATGGGATGTCAATTGTCCACAACATATCCAGCCAAGATATACTTTAGAGGAATTTGAAAATTTGTCATTAAAATAATTATTTGTTTAAAAAATCACCAATTGATCTCCTTATTCAAAAGTTTCAAAACTGGAGTTCATGTTACATCTTAACCAATTTTAGCATATGGCCGTTGTCATACCTGCAGCCGACAAATACAGTCAATCCGTTGAATATGACTTTTTGCATGAGTCCCAAGTGAGCTTTTTGCGATCTGCTTTAATCAAGAAAAAAATATTGTATATACTTTTTCTTTTTTTAGCTTCTAATCTTTTTGCTCAAAAAGAAAACTCTACATTCATATTTGGGCACAGCTTGATAAATCATGAATTTCAGATAAATCCTACTCCAAGCCAAGAAACATCTGTCCCTCATTGGCTACATTTTTTATCATTGGAAGCCAATCATATTTTTAAAGTAAGTGGCCAGTATGGTTTTCTTCCTCAACATATTAATTTGCCTCCCATTGCCCAATGGGGATTTGACTTTGTGGAAGGAGCATGGGACTCTGACAATGTTCCCTTTTCAGAAGCAGATTTTAATTCCATTTTAATCACTCCAGGAAATTTTATACAATGGCAAGCACCAGATATGAATTATCCAATGGAATCCATTTCTCCAGTGAGTGCAACCGAAGCTATTTTTGACTGGTGCAATAATCAAGAAGCAGACCTAAAGTTTTACATATATGAAAACTGGCCAGACATGGGCCCGTATTTAAATAATGATTTTCCGCCATCTGATTTGGAATGGAATGATTACAATAATTATTTAAATTCTGATTTTCATGATTGGTTTGTTGAGTATCACGATCAAGTAGCCGAAATGTTTCCGAGTTCATGTATAAAATTAATACCTGTAGGAACACTCATTAGCAGATTGCTTAACCAAGCACCATATTCTGAAATACCAATCGATGAATTATATGAAGATGATGCGCCACATGGGAGAACCACAATATACTTTTTGGCATCATTGATTACATACATGGCTATTTTTGAAGAAAAGGCACCTTATCCCTTCGAAGTAGATATGCTTGTAAATCCTATAATAGCAGAAAATTATGTAGATATCGTTGATGCTTTTTGGAATAATTTAATTGAATTTGATTTTGAGGATGGCAGTTCAAGAGTTTTCTGTAATGAACCAATAATCAGTAAACTCGGAGGTTCGGTCAATGAATTTGAATTAGTTTTGATGAAACCTAATCCAGTAGTTTCAGACTTAACTATTGTAAACAACTTTAAATCCCACTTCATAGAAGTTATTGATGTAACAGGTCAAATAATAATTGAACATAATTCTTTAAGAACAGGGACTAGTTACATTAATACTGATAAATTAGATAGAGGATTATATTTCTTTCATGGAAAAGATGAATCGAATAATACTCTTTACGTGAAAAAGTTTATAAAAACATAAAAGCCTATCAGCAACATTAGGTATCATTGAAGATTTGGCATTAAAAGCGCTTGCCAACAAAGTGCAAAATGTTCATTGCAAGCAAAGTTCAAATTAACGCAAACTGATATACGTTATCAACCAGAAAAATGAAAAGCGTACATACTATAGCAATTGTAATATTAACCGGAATCTTACTCATCTCATGTAACAGTTTAAAATTAGCGGATTACTACTACCCAATACATGCTAACTCGACGAATATCTATTTGTACGTCAACCCAAACAATTCTGAACTCAATGAATTTTGGAAAGTGACATCTAACAAGGACACCAAAATTTTATTAACTGAGTCTTATGATGCGAACTTTAGACTCTACAATACGTTTAAAGAAAAATTCGACAAGGATAGTTACAAATTGATCGAATACTCAGAATATGAATACCAAGGAACAGATGGAGATCAAGAAATCAAGTCGAAAATATCAGACAATGAAGTATATGGATTTGATGTTGCTAAGAAATATAAATATGCAGTAGAATATACAAATTCATATGGCAAATTTAAGTTCGACAAAGAAAGAGAATACCTTGGAAGAGAAACCATTGAAGTGCAGAATGAAAAATATAAAGTAGTTAAATTTTCTGACAAATATTACATTTCAGCACTAGACCAAAATGACTCATTTGAATTCGAACAAACCGCATACTATGCAAAAGGTATCGGAATGGTTAAATATGAACGATTTACACCTGATGGAGAATCTAGAGTTTTGGAACTCCAGAAAATAATCAACGAAGAAGATTTCAGTAAAATGGTGAACAAAGCTAGTCGATAACAATTGATATCTCGTCGCTCTTTCGAAAGACATCTACATGTCATTCATCGTTTT
>JAHDHU010000105.1 GCA_020631135.1 Saprospiraceae bacterium
TATTTTTTTTCTGAGTATTCGATTCTGAAGAATTAACCGATTGTTCTAGTTGAGTACTGGGCTTTTTTTTTCAGTGGCTTGAGGCTGTGTTGCAGCCAACGTTTTGATTTTTTTGAGGTAACATACTTTGGCTAGGGCCATTTCTGCATGCAAAGTTTTATTGTTAGAAGTTCCTAATTGATAGTTGGCCGTATTTAAAATATTTAAAGCCGAAAGTAGAAAATCAGAAGGGCACAAGTTGGCCTGATGGGTATATCGTTCTTTCAGTTCTGGACTACAATTCAATAATTGAGTCGTACGGGCATCTTTTAGCATCATTAGATTTCGGATGTGTTGAGAAATGCCATCCAACAATTGACCCGCCTCAAATCCGTTTCGTATTATTTCATCTAAAAGGAGAAATGCAGCGTGCATATCTTCTTTGATAAAGCTATCGGTAAACTTAAAAAAGTACTCATAGTCCAGTAAATTTAGACTATCGACTACTTCTTTGGAGCCAATATCTTTATCATAAGAACTAACAATTTTATCGTAAAGCGAAAGCGCATCTCTCATCCCACCATCTGCCTTTTCCGCAATAAGATGTAAAGCATCTTCTTCAATGGTGATGTTTTCCTGTGTTGCTATATTTTTAAGCTGAACGACAATATCAGAAACTTGAATTCTCTTAAAATCAAAAACCTGGCATCTACTTAAAATGGTTGGAATAATCTTATGCTTTTCCGTGGTAGCCAAGATAAAAATAGCATGTGGAGGCGGCTCTTCTAATGTCTTTAAAAAAGCATTGAATGCAGCCTGAGATAACATATGTACCTCATCAATAATAAACACTCGATAATCGCCCTGTTGTGGTTGGATACGGACCTGACTCACAAGATCTCTAATGTGATCTACTGAGTTATTAGAGGCGGCATCCAGTTCGAAGATGTTAAACGAGGCATGGTTATTAAACGAAGAACATGAAGAACAACTGTTACAAGCATTTCCATCTTGTAGATTTTGACAATTTAAAACCTTTGCAAGAATTCGGGCACAGGTCGTTTTTCCCACACCCCTTGGACCAGTAAATAAAAAAGCGTGTGCAACCTGTCCTGATGATAGCGCTTTTTTGAGCGTATCGGATACATGACGTTGACCTACAACCTCATCAAAAGTCTGAGGACGATATTTTCTCGCCGATACAACAAAGTTCTCCATAGTAAGCTAATCGCAAGCAGTGCAAAAATAGAAAATCTCTCCTATTCTTTGGGATTGATCCAGACTTCTCTTTGAGGAAATGGAATATTAATGCCTTCTTTTCTAAAGGCCTCGTCAATTTCAAATCGCATATCGCTTTTTATGTCTTCTATTATGATATAATTTCTGGAAAAGAAAAACAGTGAAAACAACAAAGCGCTATCTCCAAATTCATTAAATCGAACAAAAGGCGCGGGATAGTCAATGATGTATGGATTGTTTTTAGCGATGTTTAAAAGCGTTTTTTTGACCAATTTGGTGTCCGTTCCATAAGCGACTCCAATGGGAATTTCGAATCGCACCTTGCTCGTATAGTGTGTCCAATTGACAACCTGCTCATTGACCAATTTTGAGTTGGGTACAACCAGAGAAATATTTCCGCGGGTTTCGAGAATTGAACTTCGCATACCGATTTCTTTCACGGTACCGACCTTTCCATCTACTTCTAGAATATCTCCAACCGATACACTTCTTTCAAATAATAAGACCAAACCGGAAATGAAGTCATTAAATGTTTGTTGCAAACCTAATCCAATGCCGACCAAAAGTGCCGCGGCTCCACCCATGATTAGGGTCATGTTTATACCTAAGTTCTCGAGCGCAATGATGATTGCAAAGAGATATATAACATATTTGATGAGTTGATTGATTGCAAACTGAGCACCAACTTCAATATTTCTCGTCTTGTAAAAATTGTAGAGAATGATTTTGGTAAATATCCAAATGATGAGGCGAGCTATGAGTAAGACTAGTACCGCAGATAGAATGTTGGAAATTTTGAATTCGAAGTTTCTACCATTGATGGTATTGTTAAACAAGCTTAGGTCTAAATTGAACACTTGCAATAAAATGATACCTGCCAGCGTATAAAAAATATATTTGACTGAACTGGTAGCAATGCCTTCTTCATCTTCCTTTTCGTCAAGAAACGAAGGGTTTTTTTCGTCGTCTCTTTTCCGATAATACTTATGAATAAATACATTAGATATGAGCCAATCCAATAGTCGCGCAATCATAAAGACGATAAGTCCTGCAATTATATGACTGAGGTTGAGGCCATAATTTTCATTCCTGTAAATACTAAAATCGATACCCAAAATCAGGACAACAACTAAGGCACTGATGAGTAAAGTCAAATACCAAATTATTCTTCGTATTCGAATGTGTTCTTCGTGTTCGATTCCGGTTATTTTAAAAAAATTGGTAACCCCAGCCTTATTGATGTTTTTGAAAAACACAATGATGAACAAGATAAACAGCGTTAATAAAATTGACATTCCGACGGTAATGTCAAGACTGCCTAAGGTTATCAGATCTGTATTAAAAAATTCAATCATTAGCGTTGTACGTAAATTAGAAACTTTTGTTCAAAGAAATCTTCCGAAAAATAATCAGAAATTGGAATTTGCTCATGATAGTTTCCTCGAGGTAATAGGCTTAATTCTTCATTAAGATCGCCCCCTTTCAATGTCAATAATCCATTAGGCAAGGCATTTTTTTGTTTGGAGCGTACCAAGGGTTTAACCCAATCCCATAGCTTATCAATTTTGGCCACCGCACGGTTGACGACAAAATCGTATTTTTCTTTATTCTCTTCAGCCCTTAGCTGCTGTGCACGTACGTTTTCAAGATCAAGGCTTTGTGCAACTGAAGAAACGACCTTTAATTTTTTTGCAATACCATCAATAAGGTGAAATTCGACTTCTGGGAAAAAAATGGCTAAAGGTATACCTGGAAATCCACCACCGGTTCCCAAATCCATTACTTGAGTGCCAGGCTTAAACTGCGTGAATTTCGCGATAGCTAAACTGTGCAATATATGATGCAAGTATAGTTTATCAATGTCTTTGCGTGAGATGACATTGATTTTACTGTTCCAGTCAAAATACAACTCACCCAAAATACTTATTTGCTTTCTTTGGATGGAATCCAATTCTGGGAAGTATTTGAATACGATATCTTCAGTTATTTCCATTTTTGTTTTTTCGGGAATAAAACGTAAAGGCTAAAGTAGATATAATGCAGGACTAATAGTAAATCCAGCAGTGGCCAAAACTTCCAAATATCAGTGTGATTTAATTTTTTAAATAGGAGCCAACTGAAAAACCAAATCGGTAAAACACGAATTGACCAATATAATAGGGCTTTTGGTAGGGCTCCCACAACAATCAAAGCAAGGAGTAATAAATAGAAGAGTAAATGAGATCCGAAGAATAAAAAAAGTAAAAACTTAATGCCTCTGGGATATAATCCTGAAACACTATAATGTCTCACTTTTTGATTTTTATAATCTACCCAATTAGATGGGGCTTCGCTGAAATTAAAGCTCTTTGGATCCAGCGAGATCTCAGTGTTATCTGATGTAGAGATCGAAGCCACTGCCATATCATCATCGCCAGAAGCATATTCAAGATGGTGGTGGAGATTGTTTTTTTCTAAAAAGACATGTCGTTTATAAACCAGATTTCGACCCACGCCCATGTAAGGCACTCTCCATGTTGCGAAGGAAAGGTATTGTAAAGCCGTAATGATACATTCAAAACGAGACCAAAGATTAACCCATGTATTGCGTTTGTAAAAAGGAGCAAATCCCAAAACAATTTCGGTTTGTGGCCTTATTTCCTTAAGCATGTATTCTTGCCAATATGGAGTAACTTCACAATCAGCATCTGTAAGAAAAATCCATTCTGCCTCGGCAGTATTCACACCCTTAAGTAATGCAAGCTTTTTACCTAGTATATCGCGATCTGGTGTGGTTAAAGTTAGATTTTCAAGCTCATTGGATAGGGATTTTATGCCTTTTTTGGTGTCTTTATTACTGAAGTCATCAACCAGAATGATTTGATTAAAAGCTATATGCTGATTCAAATGGCGATGAAAGACAGCTTTGAATCGCTCGAAATTGTTTTTTATACAAATAATCAAATCTGACGAGGGAGTGTTTTCCATTTGATTGGAGCTCCAAAAAACCAATTTTCCAAAAACAACCAACCAGTAAAATAGCTGAATTGAAATAGTGAGAAGAAGAAGTATTGTTGTGATTTGAAGTATATCCGACAAAACTGCTAAAGAATAAAATTTAAGCTTGAAATTACACTCTAAAAATTCTGATTATCAAGCAATTAAGCTTAATATTCAATAATTTTAGCGGGCATTTCAAGAACCAAATTACATAATTAAGCAATTTCTAAGGAGAACAAGCAATTCTTTGGATTTCGCTTAATAAACGAAGTAGTACAAAATGAGAGTTATTTTACCCCTTTTGATTTTTTTCTCATTCCAACTGAGCAATTCTTTTGCGCAAATGGAAATTGATGGCCAAGTTCTATTTGGTAATGAATGGATTGATATCAATAAAGAATACTATAAAATTTCTGTTTCTCAAACGGGTATTTATCGTATCTATCGCGAAGATTTAGATCAAGCAGGATTTCCAGTTAATTCTTTGCAAGGAAGCGAGCTACAGCTATTTCATAAAGGAAAAGAAGTGGCGATTCTTACTTCTACAAGTGGATCAATGGGGCCTGATGACTACTTCGAATTTTATGGTCAACGCAATGATGGAGAATTGGATAAGCATTTATTCGATGATTGGGAAACAGAACAATTGAATGACGCATTTAGTGTAATAACAAACGAAAACATATATTTTCTAACAGTAAATGCATCAACCGATAATAAACGAATTCTTCAGTTGGATTCGGATTTGACCAATCCTCCTTCCGCTCAAAGTCATCACATATACAAAGAAAATGTGATAGCCAGTGACTTCCATTTTAGCCCCATTTTGGATGATGAAAATGTCAAATATTCTCATTTCTATAATTGTGAAGGCTATGGTACTGAGCTAAACAACAGAACCGAGGTACAAATTTCTGCTGATCAAAGAATTAGAACCGGAGAAAAGCCGTTTTTTGAAGCAAGAATTGGAGGTAATAATGCGGAGAGTTTTACATCTACACCTGCGCATATATGGGAATTTTACTTTAATGATCGATTAATTGGAACAGATGAGTTTAATGGATTAGAAGTTAGAAATTATCGATTTGAATTGGAAGAAGATGACCTTAAAGACGACAATGTCTTTTTTGTCAAGTCAATTGGAAGCAATCAGTTTTTTCAAGACAAAAATATTATTGCGCATTATGCATTATCTTATCCAAGGTCCTTTGATGCTCAAGGAGAGAAAAGCTATTCCTTTAGTTTAGAACCATCAGATCAAGAAAGACACATCTTTATCGAAAATTTCTCAGCATCAGGGTTTCTATCGGTATACGACTTGAGTAATGATGTTAAGATTATCGGTGATGCCAGTGGCCCAAATGCACGATTTATTCTTCCACCCTCTGATGTAAAACAAGATATTCTGGCCATAGATGAATCGGTAGAAATTTTCACGAAGCCTAGCATAAATAAGGCGAGCGAATTCTTAAGACTAGAAGATTACGACCCCTCTTACCTAATCATTACAAGTGAAGAGTTAAACCGTTCTTCAGCAGTAAGTGATTACCTGGATTTTAGATCATCGTCTGCGGGTGGCTCGTATAAAACATTGGCCATCGAGTACGAGTCGTTAAGGGATCAATTCGGTTATGGAATTAATGGTCACCCACTTGCTATCCGAAATTTTAGTAACTATGCAAAAGAGCTCTGGCCGGATTTTAATTTTGTTTTTATCATTGGGAAAGCATTAGAATACGGAATTACGCGATTTGGTAATAACACCAATTTTGAATCACATGTGCCTACATTTGGTTCACCAGGGTCCGATAATCTACTCTTTGCTGAACCCGATAAAAATTATCCATTTGTAGCGGTAGGAAGATTGGCTGCTTCTTCTGAAGATGATGTAAGAAATTACTTAAACAAAAACATATCCTATTCCGAAGCTAAATTGAAAGAACAATCCATTGAGCAAAAAGAATGGACCAAGAAAGTGATTCATTTGGCTGGAGGTTCTGGCGATTTAGCGGACCGATTGTTTGGTCATTTGGAGGATATGGAAGCGGTAATCGAAGATGGAATCATGGCGGCAAATGTTAAAACCTTTCAGAAGGTATCGAACAGCCCAACTCAAAATCCACTCTCCGAACAAATACTCACAGAGATAAATAAGGGAGCATCCATAATGACGTTCTTTGGGCATTCTAGTGCAGGAACATTTGATTTCAGTATTGAAGATCCAAGTCAATATGACAATGAAGAAAAACTGCCTTTGGTCATTTCATTGGGTTGCCATTCTGGTAATATTCACGCCCCTATATTCGCTCCTTTAGGCATAAGTGAAAGTTTTATTTTAGAGCCTGAAAAAGGGGCTATAGCTTTTTTAGCGTCTTCAGGTGCTGCTTATGTCGATCCTCAATTTAAAGGAGGATTACAGTTGTATGACTTCATAAGCGATAAGCTTTACGGAAAAGAGATTGGTGAAGTGATCCGATTAGCTTTGGAAGAAAACATTGAGAACGATCCTCTTCCAGAAATTTTTAAGTATAGACAATTGTCATTGGCAGAACAATTTACTCTACATGGTGACCCGGCAGTAACACTTCCTGCTTACGATGGTCCTGACTTTATAGTAGACTTTGGTAG
>JAHDHU010000023.1 GCA_020631135.1 Saprospiraceae bacterium
AAGATCCAATGAATCCATTGACACAGGAAAAGATTGAATTGGGCAAATTCTTGTTTTTTGAAACTGGTCTAGGTCAAAACAGCGAAAAAGAATCCGGAAGAGGAACATATTCTTGTGCAACTTGTCATATTCCAGAAGCTGGATTTAAGTCAGGCAGTTTTCAAGGTATCGCAGATGGCGGTGAAGGATATGGAATTAATGGGGATAGCAGAGTGAGAAACACAGATTACGAAGAGGCTGATTTAGATGTACAATCTGCTAGACCACTAACTATGGTAAATGTAGGATTTGTAACCAATACTTTTTGGAACGGACAATTTGGAGCGACTGGCGTCAATGTCGGTACTGAGGCAGTTTGGGATTTAAATGAAGCGACGGAACGGAACCACCAAGGTTTTCAAGGAATCGAAACTCAAAATTTTGAAGGACTGATTTCGCATCGAATTGAAATAAACGAGGAGTTATTAGATTCCTTAGGTTATAAAGAATTGTTTGACGAAGCATTTGCTGACGTTCCTTTGGAAGAACGTTATACAGTAAGAACAGGATCTTTGGCATTTTCAGCTTATATAAGATCGATCATTTCTGACAAGGCTCCGTTTCAAGAATATTTGAAAGGTAATAAATCGGCTTTGACGTTTGAACAGAAGGAAGGAGCTAAATTGTTTTTCGGAAAGGCCCTCTGTACAAATTGCCATCACCAAGAAAATCTTGGCTCATTAGAGTTTCATGCTTTAGGCGTTAAAGACATGTATCAAAGAAGTGCTGGTTCTTTCGACGCTCACCCGGATGATAAAAGAAATTTGGGTAGAGGTGGCTTTACCCTCAATCCAGATGACTATTATAAATTTAAGGTGCCGGGCATTTATAATGTTGATGAAACTCCTTTTATGTTTCACGGTTCTAGTGCAGCTTCTTTAGAGGAAGTTATAATTTATAAAAACTTGGCAGTCACAGAAAATGAAAACGTGTCTCAAGAGATGCTTTCTGATGAATTCGAACCTCTAAATTTGACCGAAGAAGAAATCGCAAATCTTGTCGATTTTGTCAGATATGGTTTAAAGGATCCAGATCTAATCAGATATAAACCTGTTGAATTGCTTTCGGGAAATTGCTTTCCAAATGCAGATCCAGTATCACGAATTGAACTCGGGTGTAATTAAAAATTATTTATCTACCCTAACTCTGGGCAGTAAATACCAACTATCTGGATTTATATCTGATCTTACTTTTTGAATAAAAGGTCTGATAGATTCTTTTGAACAATCAAATTGAACACCTACCCTTGTCAAACCATTTTTATTAAGTGATTTGTAAGAACTGTATCCTAAGTTTTCAACTTTGGTTGTCATTCTTAAGGCGTTTCTGTTCTTTGAGAAGGATCCTACAATTATTATACACCCATCTTCAAAGAATGAATCCGGAAAATCCATCATCTCTTCAAGCGTGTATTCTTTTTGAGAGTTGTAAACAAATTCACTTTCTTCAGAATTAGCTTCTCCTTCATCAACTCCATTGGTGACATTTGCTAATCCTTCTCCAGATTCTTCAGAAGAAACTATTGCCGTTTCAGATCCATCCGTGGAATTATTATTTATATAGCTTGTACATTTCTTAAGTCCAAAGAGAATTAATGCGATAAGCAACAACAAATATAAAAGCGGCCAGAAAAAAGAATTCCTATTTGACGAAGTATCGGGTGGACTGGTATAAGCAAGCTTTTTCTCCGATTTTAGATCTTGTTTTGAGGTCGGTTCTAATTTTTCCTTGGATTGAGTAGGAGCAACAACTACAGGGGGTTTTTCATGATGCTTGGTCTCTTGGGCTAATTCAATTGGCTTTAGAGTATAGATTGGAAGAATATATTTTGCGGCATTCAAAATATTTCTTTCTTCAATAAAAAGAATCCCATCCTTACTAGGCCTTAATACTCCTAAATTAGGCAATCCTACTTTATTAAAATTTACCAGTTTAGAAATGACATTTTGGGCATATCTCTTAATTACAGATTGGGCTGTACGTTTATTTAAACCATATTTCTCGCGAATGCGAATGACTAAATCTTCAGAGTCTATCTGATTTTCGCTAAATACAACTGAATCATAAGGCGGATAAATTTTACCATTTTCAATCCGAGAAGATATGTTTTTGCTAGTAAAGTTGCCTATACCAGGAAGGTTTACACGCTGCCCGTTGAGCAAGAGTTCTAACATACACGCTGTAACGTCTACTTTCATTCAGCATAAAGATAATAATAGCATTAATTTGAGCCATATTTCGGGGCTTCAAAACAATAAAATAGAATGCATAAAATCTTACAGAAATGTGACTTCTATTGATGTAATTTTAAAGTAATGACTCAAGGCAAGAATAGAAAACTAATTGCATTTGTGGTAATGGCGTATATGTTGATTGCACTTATTTGGTGGACGGTACTTCTAAATAAAAAAAATGACGAGGCATTTGACGCCAAAATAAGCTTGATTGAAGGCTCTGTAGAATTAGATATGCAAGAAGGGCTCATCAAAGAACTAAAAGAGAAATACAAAAGACAAAAAATGATGATCTTGGGCGAGGGAGCCGTTTTTGGAATTATGCTCGTTTTAGGGATACTGATGATTCTCAAATCTTTTAATCGTGAATTGGCTGTTGCTCAAAAGGAAAACAACTTCCTTCTATCAATTACGCACGAACTAAAATCTCCGATAGCTTCGATTCAGTTGATTTTGGATACATTTAAAAAGCGTACACTAAAACCAGCACTGTTTAATGAACTCAACGACAACGCTTTAGAGGAAACTTTACGATTGAATGCTTTGGTAGGTAATCTATTGTATGCCAACAAACTAAATTACGGGCAGCATTATCAATTTGAGCATATTGATATTTCTTCGCTTTGTCAAAATGTTTTTAATCATTTTCGCAAATCTCATCCAAATACGAATTTACAATCCACTATACAAGAAAATATAACGGCAAAGGTCGACTCTGATGCCATCAAAATTGCATTAAATAATTTGTTGGAGAATGCTATAAAATATTCGGATTCTGACCCATGCATCGAATTGATTTTAAAATTCGAGCAGAAACTAACGGTTCTTGTTAAGGACCAAGGAATTGGGATCACCAAAGCAGAAAAAGAGAAAGTTTTTTCTAAGTTTTATAGGTCAGGAAATGAAGAAACAAGAATTTCTCAAGGCACCGGATTAGGTCTATATATCACGAGTGAGATCATAAAAGGACATAAGGGTGATATCACAATACTTGACAACCATCCTAAAGGAACAATTTTTAAAATTACACAACCTAATATCAAGAATGGAAAATAATTATCGCATACTCCTTGTCGAAGACGAAGAAAAGATCTACAAAGTAGTCAAGCTTAATTTAGAAATGGAAGGCTATGAAGTAGTCGGTGCCACGAATGGCGAACAAGGACTTAAATTTGCCCAGGGTCAAAGATTTGATCTTTTATTATTGGACATCATGCTCCCTAAAATAAGTGGCATTCAAATCTGTGAATCAGTAAGACTTAATAACAAAGAAATACCCATCATATTTATTTCTGCCAAAGACAGTCCAACAGATCGGATAAAAGGACTAAAGGTCGGTGCTGACGATTATTTAGTTAAACCTTTTAGCCTGGAAGAACTTTTATTAAGAGTAAACAATCAGATAAAGCGTTCTCAGCCTGAAGAAAAAGAAGCGCTGCATAGCTATGAATTTAGCGGAAATAAGATAGACTTTAAAGCCTTTAAAGCGATCGGTAAAAATGGACCAATCAGTCTCACTCAAAAAGAGGCTTTATTATTAAGACTACTCATTGATAAAAGCAATGAGGTCCTTTCAAGAAAACAAATACTTCAGGCTGTTTGGGGATATGACGTTTTTCCAGCGACGCGGACGATAGACAATTTTATTTTATCATTTAGGAAAAACTTTGAACCTGACCCTAAGAATCCTGTACACTTTTTATCAATTCGAGGTGTTGGTTATAAGTTTGTTCCACCAGTGTAATCTAGCTTATTCAAAACCTCTTTGGTGGAAGCCACTGTGGCAAATATTGGTGCCACGAACAAACCAACAATGGGAATAAAAAGTAACAATAAAAATATTGTTCCGTTGGCAAGTGCCACTCCTTTGTTATTCTTTACAAAGAAAATCGATTCATTAAAAGATAAATGTCTTTCCATCGTATAATCCATATTTCCAAATCCGGCATAATAAGCTTGGACAAAAAACATCATTGGAGTCGTTATGAAGTTAATTACCGGAAATAACGAAAGAAATAAAAGAAGAAGTAATAAAAACATCTCTCTTATTATGTTACGAAGACTTAAGCGTAATCCCCGAAGGATAGATTGACCAAATTCTATAATGGATTGTTTGGATTCTTGATTGTAAAGCCTCAATTCGATCTTTTCGGAAATCAAGGACATAAAAGGAGAAAGTATGATGATCAAAACATATTTATAAATCAATAACCCTCCAAATGCCAAACTCAATCCACCAATAAGATTGCTAAGTTTATCGACTAGGCCTTTGCCCTTTTCCCAAGTGTAAAAAGACGAAAACCAACTTCCAATGTCATCATAAAACAAATATGAAAATCCGAAAACCCCCAAACCTAGAAGTAAGCTTATACACCCAGAAATAAAGAGATATTTCTGTAGCTTAAGTTGTTTAACCAACTTATAGGCATTTGCGTATGACGCAAACCCATTTCGAATGTCTTTAAAAAATGACATGATGTAAAATTATTAAAGGCTTGTTGATCCAACCAGTTTATTAGACCAATGACGAAAATTCTTCTTTAGGATTTAGGCTTTCTTCTAGTTTTAAACAATTCTACTATTTGTTTTTCTGTCATAAAGCCAAGATCCGTAAAGCTAGTTTTAACAAACTTTTTGATGTCTTGGTAGTCTTTCCCTCTTTTGTCCGTAAATCTTTTCTTAAGTCGTTTGACATATTTTAGACATATAGATTTGACATCTTGATTAAATTCCTGATTAGAAAATATGTCCATATACACTGTAAATGTCTTGCTGATTTCGAAATAATCTGCATAACTTTCTTCATCAATGTTTGATAGAAATCCAGAAAAGTAATTAATAATTTGCTTTCTCAAACATTCATTATACACGGAAAGTCCTTCATGATTTTCATAAAATGCTCTGACGGCTTCGACTGAATCTTCGTGCACATATCCCTTGCCGTGAACCGTGTCCATTACACCGTAATACGCTTTCAATTCATCATCAAGAGATCGCGTGACATTACCAGCCATTCGTTTGTCCATTGAAGGCAACATGCCTATTTTTTCTTCTAACAAGCTGTTGTAGGTCGAAAAGTATTTATGATCAAAATCCGGATCCTCTCTCAAATGATCTAAAGCTTCAGAAACCGCAGTTTTGCTAGAAGCATCAAGGTCAAAATAATGTCCACAAATCATAATCAATTCTAAAAAATCTTGGGATTCTCTAAATTCTTTATTCGAAACAAGCTTATGAATAGGTTTTGCTAAATTGGCGTTGTCAAAATCTTTTGAAGCTCGATAAACGAGGAAGCTTTTTACAGAAGGTGCGAATAATTTGAGGTCTGTTAAGTTGTGAGGAAATTCAGCAGTTTGATAATTAAGACTTTCAAATTGCTTTCTAAACTTAACTAATCCTGTCAATCTACTTTTTTCATCTCTGTATCTTGGTAGAATCTGAGAATCTAAAAATGCTGTAATTTTCTTGTTGGAAAAAAGTCCTTTCAAGTTCGAAATCCAAATATCACTACTTAAAGCAAAACCAACGGAAACAGTTTGGCCAATTCGATTTTTTAATTGATCAAAATTTAAAGAATTACAAATTGCAACCAATACATCTCTGAAGTGATCTTGGGGTCGGATGTATTTTATTCTTTGGTTAATTTCTCCTCTTAAGACAGAATAACCCAAAACCCTTGGTAAGTATAAGCCTTCAAATCCCTCGTCAAAAAGCTTTTGTTCGAAAGAGACCAATTGCAATGGATTCTCTGCTGCCACCTTCTCGTGCAATTCATTGATTTGTGGTTCGAAATATTCTTTTAAAGCTTTGAAATCATCAACTTCTTCAGAATCTAGGTATGCGGCAAGTAGATCTGAATTTTGAATTCCACTTTTAATCGACTCTAGAGAGGTAATATACATTTGATCGATTGATTCCATAGGTATTTATTTATTTGTTGAGACTCTGCTCTTAATATATCGAAACCCGATAAGATTTTTAAGCCTTATCAGGTTTCAAACTGTAGATTAATTTTAAAAAGTTCTACTGTATCTTAAATTCTCGACTTTTGAGAATTACTCTTCTTCTGTTTTCGTTTCTGCTACTTTTCCACCATCCAATTCATCTTGCCATTTTTTCAATGCATCCCATTCTCCATTGGCTGCCATCTTTGCTTGTTGTGGCCAAGTCGTTGGATCATGCGTTGCAAACTGTGAACCAGCGGCAGTCAATACTTCTTTTATTTTATCAGCAGGGGTCTCTGACAATTTGGCGAATGTCGCAATACCTGCGGCGGATAAAGTTTCCGCAATTTTTGGTCCGATACCCTCTATCTTCTTCAAATCATCAGCAACTGGAGCTTCTTGAGCAGCAGGTGCTTCTTCAGCAACTGGAACTTCTTCAACAACAGGTGCTTCTTCAACAGCAGGTGCTTCTGACGCATTAGCATCTCCTTCTTCTCTAAATGGTGCGGCATCTTCCTCTGCAGCTGCTTTGGCCTTGGGTGGCTTAGCTACTCCTGAAAGCATTTTTAAGAAATCTTCTCTTTCTTTTCTAGTTTCTTCAAATCTTGCAGCGACTTTAGCTTCTTTCGCATCGATCCATTCTTGCAACTTTTTATCCGCTTGCTCCTGCGTTAGCGCACCTTTAGCCACACCTCTTTGAAGATGTTTCTTATAAAGAACTCCTTTGAATCTCAGGATTGCACGAACCGTTTCTGTTGGTTGGGCACCTTTCATTAACCAATCATACGCCTTGTCTCTATCTAAATCAATAGTAGCAGGCTTAGTCATTGGATTATAAGATCCAATATGTTCAATGAATTTTCCGTCTCTCGGAGCTCTTACGTCGGCAATGACGATATGATAATACGGTCTTTTTCTACGACCTCTTCTTGCCAATCTAATTTTTGCGGGCATTTTGTTAAAATTTACTTGGTTTAACCATACTCCCCTATTTTGATAATCAAATAAGGAGATTTTAGCGCTGCAAAAATAGTTTTATTTATTAAATAAAACTGTTTTTATTAAAAATTAAGTTTTAGTCCAATACTTGGTATGATTGGCAACTGATCAACTCGTTCATATTCGACTCGATCAAAATAGAAAATATTAGCTCTATTATAAACATTTGTAATACTCGCTACTGCTTCTAAGTTAATAAACTCGGTGAATTGAAATTTCTTGGTAAAAGATAAATCTAATCTATGATAATAAGGCAATCTTCCTCCATTTCGAGAAGTAGAATAAATGATCCCAAGGTCATCAGGATTATCTTGTATATAATCAGTACCAACTCCTTCTTGAAATGGATTGTAATAATAAAAACCTTGAGTTTTAGTAAATGGAAAACCTGAACCCATATTCCATCTTGCACTCACTTGTGTATTTCCATCTTTATCCAAATTGTAGCTTGCCAAAAAGTTTACATTATGCCTTCTGTCAAATACGGTAGGATAAGTTTGTTCACCATCAAATCTATTGACAAAACCTAGAGAGTAAGTAGTCCATATGTACCATTTAGGATCTTGATAACTTATACTAAAGTCGATTCCTTTTGCTTCTCCAGTTTCGGTAGAATAATCTGGATCTGAGGCACTTAATTTATTTCTATTGACAATGATTAATTGGCTAAAATCTTTAAAATAGCCTTCAACATTA
Organism: Saprospiraceae bacterium; assembly: GCA_020631135.1. Lineage (GTDB taxonomy): Bacteria > Bacteroidota > Bacteroidia > Chitinophagales > Saprospiraceae > JAHDHU01. Next base: position 7,913 of record JAHDHU010000023.1, read on the forward strand.
AACTGAATATTTTTAGTTAGATCATATTCAAAACCTGCTACCACATGAGCAGATTTTTGAATTTTATCATTTAAAAATCCACCATTTAAATCAGCTACTTGAGATTCTGGACCTGAGAGAAAGCCTGAGAAAAGATTTACAACATCTCTTTCATTACTCGCACTCAAAATATTTTGACTATAAAGTCCAGCTGCAGCTTTCAACCTAAATTGATCCGTTATATTATATTTTAAGCCTAAACGAGGTTCTGGCGACAAGGATGCTTGAGAAGCGTAATACTGAATTCTGAAGCCTGGTTCAAATACAAGTTTATTATTAAAGACCTTCCTCAACTTAAAGAAACCTGAAAATTCGGTGGTGTTCTGAAATTCGTTCAATTGCTGTCCGAAAGGATTGGTAAATCTAAAATCGGTCCGAATACTCTTGATTTCAAATCCATAATTAAACTCACTACTTCGACCAAAAGAGGTGAAGTTGAGTCCAGCTGTCAATTCTTTTATTTTCGAATTTCGGGGATCTTCGTTGTCCTCTAGAAGATTTATATCGTAATTAGAAAAACCAATTAAACCTTTTAAAATCATTCCACTGCTGGTAGGTACAAGATTGAAATTAACTCCTCCTCCTTGGGTGGTCCACTCTATATTGGCAATATCCGGATTGTTATATCCATCTGTAAAATTGAATCCGAAAAAGTTGATTTTGGAACCATTGCTTGTAATCATACTCAGCTTTCCATATAAATCCAAAAATTCAAAAGGGAGTCCAATCGAATCATTAGCTGCATACGAATACAAAGTTCTAGAAGTCTGATCAATGATGCTTTTTTTACCAGTCAAAACAAAAGATGTACTTCCTTCGCCTTCTCTAAATTTCTTTATTGGTCCTTCAACCAATCCTTTTACCATAAACGGACTCGCAGATAGTTGTCCTCCTAATCGCGTTCGATTCCCTTCCCTGGTATTAATATCTACGACCGCAGAGATTCTACCGCCGTGTTCTGCATTAAAAGCACCTGTCAATACATCGACATTTCGAATGAGCTCAGTTTCAAAGATAGAATAGAAGCCTATTGAGTGAAATGGGTTATAAATCGTAAGACCGTCTAATAAGATTTTATTTTGTACAGGAGAGCCACCTCTAATAAACAATTGTCCACCTTGATCACCTGTGCTTATTACACCTGGTAATACTTGTAAGTACTGCACAATATCAGCATCACCTCCGGTGGATGGTAAAGCTTTAATTTGCTTTTGAGATACTTCAATCTTAGATATTTGGATTTCAGTTCGAGCCTGTTCCCGTTTTGCAGATATATCGATAACCCCCAATTCTACTCCACTTTGCTCGAGATAAAACGACTTAGTGTTAATGCCGCCATCATTTATACTTACCGCTTCTTTTAAATCTGTGTACCCCACATACGTCAATAAAATATTATACTCTCCGGAAGGTACTCCGCTAAAATTATAGAAACCATTAATATCCGTCGTTGCACCTAGGTCGGTACCTTCTAATTGTAAGTTCGCATAAACTACTGGTTCTCCAGAAGAATTATCATAAACATGACCTCTCAAGGTTCCAGTTTGTGAAAATCCGAGCCCTGAAAAACTCAGAAGCAACAATATCAAAACACACTTTTTAAATTCCAATGTTCTCTATTTTTTATTAGCGCAAATGTAACTAAAGCTCTCTGACCAACATTAATTGGCCACGACAAGTTTGTTTGCAGTCATTCCATCAATTCTTATAAAGTAAACATTGGTTTCTAAGCTTGAAATATCTAAATATTTCATACCACCATTTCCTTTAGCCTTCAATCGAGTTCTACCCAAAATATCTACGATTTCTATATCAATTATTTTGCCCGTATCCCAAGTTAGGTGTACCATATCCGTTGCAGGATTTGGATAAATACGACTTATAGGTATTTCAGGATTATCGACTGAGACCAATCTATCACACCATTCCTCATTGGGTTCTAATTCTAAAAACCCCTTAGGTGACAAATCTTTCCCATCAAAAGCGATATAATCTATTGGATATCTAAAAGCCCTAAAGGTTAAATTATTATTTAGCTGAAGGGTATCTCCTTGGGTTGCTGGATTGACACCAATTCTAGGGGTAACATATTCCCAAACAATTTGATTAGTTGGAGTCAATTCTACAATATAGCCTTGTCGACCGCTACAGGTCAACAAATTTCCATTTGGCAAAAACTGGGCACTTGACAATCCAGTCGAATGAAAAGCAAAAGCCGCCGTATCCGGGTGTGTTATAGTATTGGTAAATTCAAATGGTGGGAAAGTACCTTGAAAATCTTCGTAATCGCTATCATACATACTCCACGTGGATTCAAATATTTCTACAGAAGAATAATCTGTTCCGATTCGATTATTAAAACAAACGATCTTTCCGTAGTTGGGATCACTTTCGTCTAAAAAATCATTGGCCCAATGCGTGTCATGTTGATAAAATAGTATTTGATCATCTTCGGTGCCTTTATTGTATGCTGCTAAATTTCCTACACGATAAATGATATCGCCACCATGTTTGGATATACCTCCTTGGCTAGAAGCCGCTTGTTCGACAGTCGTCGAATGGTCTATTACCCACAACTCACTAAAGGTCGGAACAGAAATCATAATTTGGTTTAAGGAAGGATTAAAATCAAGCGCATTGGCATGCAACCAATCTGCAGCTCCATCACTAGTATCATAATTGATGTTGATTTTCCTAAAATTATCTTCCACCACACCAAAATTTTCTTTAGTCGAATCAAAATCTTGAACTAAATGATCCCAAACGTGCCACTCCCATACAATACTGTCTAATTCTGGATCCCATTCCAAAATCATTTCTGGCCAAAGTTGATCTTGTGTTAACAATGCTGTATCTCTACCTGCTTCAATCGCTTCTTCCTTGGTTTTATGTTCCCAAGCAATCATCAAAACTGTTCCTTCTGGAGTCACAGCAATATCATGGTGAAGACGAGCATCTTCATTATTTAATTCAAAACTTTGTAGCAATTCATTGTCCCAAGTCCTAACTTCAACAATCGCACCTCCACCACCTGCCCAGATGGGATTTGAAGCTGTAGCATCTTTGTCTCTTTTGGTTTTTATTAATCGACCATCTTCTAAAAGATAAGCCGTATTTCCAGGTCTGAAATTATCTTCATCTGTCCAAGTATGAACAATTTCGCCACAATTATCCAATAGGTATACATTGGGTTGGTTGTGCGGGTAAATCAAGGTATATCCTTGATAAGATCTCGTATCGTCATAACTCAAGAGTCCTACGGTATTTTGACTTGATCCCCAAAAACCGATCATTAAAAACAGAACCAAATACATCAAATTCTTCATCGAAAAATTACTTTTTATTTGTAAAATTTATAACTATCAATCACACCCAGGGAACTGGATGATACTTTTATAAAATAGACACCGCCATTGAGGTGTTCAATTGAAATCTTGTTTGTCTCGTTCAAATCCTGAACATCTAACCATTTACCATCTATGCTAATTAAATCAGCTTTATATTTCCCGGAAGGGAAAACTACCTCAATATATCTATTGTCAATTTTTTTAAAAATCAACTTTTGCTTTTCATCCAAAATATCAGTTGTCGAAACGGTTAAATCGCAATCATAACTGCTAGGTGGAAATTCAACCGTTGCACCCGTACTGCTTAAGTCTTTTCCGATCAATGCAGGATAATCTTCCGGATATCTTTCGGACCTAAACAAATAAGCTCCAGATCCTTCATCGCAGTCATATTCCCAAACCTTCTCACCATCTACATTAATTTCAAAAACAACACCATCTACTCCTTCTGTGATAAAAATATTACCATTTGGCATTACACGAGCACCCGAGGTATAAGAAGAATAAAAATGAGTATTTGTGGTGTGTCTATTGTATTGCACTTCCGGAATTAGCGGTGCATACGCTTGCCCCGGTTCAATCTGATATTTAAAACCATCTTCTATAGGATCAAAGATGGGAACCGAAGAATAACGATCTTCAAAATTCACTACATCTGGTCTGTCCAAGCCATTGTTATAACAAATTAATTTGCCCTTATGCGGACCATGTTGAATCCAATTGGGATTGTGCTGATAATATAAAATGCGATCGGCAGCTGTGCCTCTGTCGTAATTTTGAGGATTACCAAAACGATACAAAATATCTCCTCCCATTCCAGAATTACCTCCTGTACTTCCTTTTGCTTGTTCTGTTGTGGTACTTTGATCTATGATAACCACTTCGCCCATTTTTCTGACGCTTAGCGCCAATTGTTCGAGTTCAGGATTATAATCAAAACCATTGATCATAAACGATTCACCACTGTTCCAATCATAGGTATCTATGATCGCGTCTATATTTAACAATTGTGGGTTATCGGCTAAAATTCCATAATTAGGCGCGGAAGGATCCCTCTGTTGGATAACGTGATCTCTTATACTCCATTCCCAAATTACCTGACCTGTCTGCGCATCGATTTCTATTACTCCATCCATTCTTCTCGGATCATGACTAAAATCATTTATGCGCGAAATATCATATCCGATATCTTCAAATTCTTCATCAGTTAAATATCTCCTGGTCACACATAGGAAGTTTCCATTTGGCTTTTTCAAGGCTTCGTAAACTATAAACAAATTTGGGTCTTCGATAAAATAACTTTTTACAATATTATTGTCCCAATCTCTTAAAACCAATGTCTTTTCATTGTTTTCAATGTATCTCAACAAACCATCTTCTTGCAATTTGTTATGCAAATCTGTACTCGCAACTCCAGGCCATTCGTGAACAATGTCTCCACAATTGTCTACCAAAAAAGTAGAAAATTGGGTTTCGAAAAGAAGATATCCTTTCATGGCTTCGTTAGAATTTAATCGAATTCCTTCCTGGGCAGACAACTGAGTTGCAACCAAAAACATAAAAAAACCGAGCCATTTAGATGACATAGAAATGGTGTAAAGTTTCAGCATAGAAAGATACAAAAGGACTACAGCAAACTGGTTCAATTAATCATATTATGTCATTTTTAACACTTTAAATTATTTTGGTTAATCATCTCTAAAACTTAACTTAATCTAATCTTGTTATCTCAAATAGGAATACTTTTGAAACAAGTATGTTAAACAAATCGCTGTATATATTGACCCTGATGCTTTTTTACAGCATTTCCAATATTGCTCAGGAAACTGATTTGGGTTGCATATTAATAGATTTCGAAAATGTTTTTGAAACTACCTTATTCGAAGGCCTTGAAATAAGTGATCAATTTGAAGAAGAATTTGGCTTAAGCTTTTCACTTGAAGGTGGAGGCTTTCCGGTCATAACAGAAGTGGGCGGATCCAACGCGACTGCTTTTGTTAGTCCATGGGGAAATGATCAACCTAGTCCCGATTTTGCAGATTTTATTGGACAGTATTTTATCACAGATGATGGTCAATTGTCTGGATTGACATCGCCTCCATTGCTATTGGACTTCGCTACTCCTATCGATAGTTTCGCAGGTTGCATTCTCGATATGGATTTCGGGGAGGTATTTGTCATCGAGGCATTTGATGATATGGGCAACCTAATCTTAGCAGATAGTATTGAGGCCGGAGACCCTGGAACTGGGGATGGTTTACCTACTTGTTGGGGTTTCAATTTAGATGGATGTGTTGGGATTATTTCACGAGTAAAGTTTTCAGGTTTTCGAACACAAGGAGGTGGATTTGGTTTAGGACTAGATAATTTCAGTTTTTGTTATTCTGGTATCAATCTCGATGTCAACACAGTACAACCAACCTGTTTGGCACTCAATGGAAGCATTGAGATTTTTAGTACCTCATCCGAGGAATATCAATATTCTTTAGATAACATAAACTTCGTAGAAATTGGATTTTTTACTGACTTACCGCCCGCTGTTCATCGTGTTTATGTAATCGATGAAAACGGTTGTGAAACATTTGTAGATGTACCAATTACTGCCGCGGAAGATCCATTATTTGTCGATGTTGACACAATCAATACTACTTGTAACTTGCCAAATGGTTCTGCTAGTTTCGAAGTCACACCTGATTTAAATGCAGTTTTTAGTTTGGATGGTGTAAATTTTTCTCCAGATCATGTATTCGAAAATTTAGCGCCCGGAGATTATACGATTACCGCCATTGATGACAATCAATGTACTGGAGAACTCAGTTTTACGATCGAAGAAAGCACCTATCTCGAATTTTCGGACATTCAAACAACTCCCGAAAATTGTATAGGCAATGATGGATCCATTACTGTTGAAATGGAATTGGGTAATCCCCCTTATCAATATAGTTTGGATGGAATTGAATTTCAATCATCCAATCAATTTGTCAATTTAACTCCAGGAAGTTATACTATAACAGCCATGGACAGTGACGGATGTATAAACGCTGCGGAGGCAATTGTAGATCCTTATCCCTTTATAGAAATCATTGACATCATTACTACAGATCCCGAGTGTTTAGAATCTAACGCGTCCATTGAAATTATCGCCTCCGGTGGCTTTGGTGAATTATCATATGTTGTGGGTAATTCAGGACCATTTGTCAGTAATAACGTGTTTGAAGGCTTGGATCATGGAAATTATTTGGTACTTGTTCAAGATGAAAAGGGTTGTAATGCGATAGATTCGGTTTATCTGGAAATACCGGAATGCCCTATTTATGTTCCCAATATTATTTCGATCAATCAAGATGGAAATATATTTAATTCAGAATTTAAAATCTTCGTCAATACAGAATACCAAGTTGATATTGTAGACTACACAATATTTGACAGATGGGGAAATCGAATTTTCCAATCTGCAAATTTCAACATTCATGAAGAGAATGACTTTGCAAACAACAACTTACTGTGGTGGGATGGGAAATTTAAAAATAAGCCTGCCAATGAAGGTGTTTATTCTTACCTGATCAATGGTATCCATGAAAATGGAAACCCTGTCCAACTAAGCGGCACTGTCACATTAGTTCGCTAATTTGCACCTATGAAAAACAAATTTGGAAAGCTGGCATTGCTGGCTATTTTGTTAATTGCATTTGTCGTTGTATTCAATTTTGCAAAAATCAAAAAACTATATCATACAATTCGCTTGTTTGATGAGGATGTGATTGTTCAGAATTTTCAAAACATGGACAGTAAATACCCTACCACAAAACTTACAAAATCCAAGAATCCACTGATTCTTCCAAGTGATCTAAAATACACTCCAATTGAATCATTTAAGTTTAAGGATTCGATATTTTCATTTGACAAATATCTCGAAGCTACCAGAACCGAAGGGCTATTGATCATACACAAGGACACAATTATCCATGAGCAATACTCGAATGATTTAGAACAAAATGAAAGCCACATATCTTGGTCCATGTCAAAATCTTTTATTGCAGCTATGATGGGCATTGCTTATGACAAAGGAATGTATCAGCTCGACGATAAAATCACCGATCATTTACCCCAATTTAAAGACACTGGATACGACAATGTGGAGATTGAAGATATTTTACAAATGAGTTCAGGGATTGGATTCAATGAAGATTACGGAGACTTTAATTCAGATATCAACAAATTTGGAAGAGCATTCGCAACAGGATCATCATTAGAAGAATTCGCAAGAAGCCTCAAAAGAGCAAAGGAACCTGGTTCGTTCTTTCATTATGTTAGTCTGGACACCCAGGTATTGGGGATTTTACTTATCAAACTGACTGGTAAAAATTTGACAGAGTTGACTCAACAGTGGCTCTGGAATTCGATTGGTATGGAACATGACGGTGAATGGATAGTGGACAACAATAATCTCGAACTGGCTTTGGGAGGACTTAACGCCTCCTTAAGGGATTTCTCTAAACTTGGACTCCTCTACCTCAATGATGGCAAACTCAATGGCAAACAAATAGTTTCGAAAAATTGGATAGAAAAATCTCTCAATATTAGTGAGGATCATTTACAACCCGATCAATTGACACATTCAAGTAATCATCACGGATATGGATATCAATGGTGGATACCTCAAAAAGACGATGGAGATTATTTTATGGTAGGGATCTACAATCAATTTGTATACATCCAACCAAAAAAAGATTTGATCATTGCAAAGCTTTCCGCCAATCACCATTTTAAAACTGAAGGCAGCATTACCAAGGACATACATTTAGCAATGTTTAAGACCATGGCAAGTAAATTTGAAGATGTTTTAACTGAAGTGACAGAATGAAGTTTAGCAATTACAGGATCGATGAAAAAATAAAACAAGCCTTGGACGAAATGGGCTTTAAACGTCCGACTGATATTCAATATAAATCAATTCCGAATATCCAAAATGGTGAAGATTTATTGGCTGTTGCACAAACTGGAACTGGAAAAACTGCTGCATTTGCAATACCTATCATAGACAGAATCCATTTTGGTAAAAAAACCAGAAGACGAAAGGACGGTACCAAATGTTTGATACTGGTACCTACGCATGAACTAGCACGACAGATACTTGCTGTATTTAATAAAATCGGAAAATATACCCTCGTAAAATCAGCAGCAATTATTGGTGGAGTTGATCAGGAACCTCAAATCCAAGCACTCAAAGAGGGCTGTGATGTCGTGATTGCCACTCCAGGAAGAATGTTTGACCTCATAAGTCAAGGGCACCTGAAAACCCATCGTATCGATACCCTTGTTTTGGATGAAGCCGACCATATGCTGGATATGGGATTTATTGATGACATCAAAGATGTCTTGTACAAAATCCCAAAACGCAGACAAACTTTGTTTTTTTCTGCTACAATCAACGATGTCATAAAAAAGATCGCCTATAAAATAGTCCGTCAAAATGCCATAAGAATACAGATTAGCCCCAAAGATCCTGTTTCTAAAAACGTTAGCCATTTTGTCCTTTTTGTCGAAATGGATCACAAAAGGTATTTTTTAGAACGTGTGGTCAAAGAAAATGAAAAACAAAAGATCTTGGTTTTTGTTCGAACCAAAGTTAGGGCTGAACGTGTGGCGAAGGCCATGGAACGAGTCGAGATTGAGGCTTTGACTTTACATGGAGATAAGACTCAAGCGCAAAGAACAGAGACACTCAAATCATTTAAAGAAAAAGAAGAATGCACCTTGCTGATTGCAACGGACATTGCCGCGAGAGGAATCGATATTGCAGATGTCGGAATTGTGATCAATTATGATTTACCTACCGAAACTGAAAACTACGTGCATAGGGTCGGTCGAACAGGAAGATTTAACAAAAAAGGATTTGCTTATTCTTTTTGTGCCAAGGACGAAAAACCTATCCTTGATGAAATTCAAAAATTCCTGAATGCGCCTATAGAAGAAATCAAAATCGACAAAGACGCATATCAAGAAACCTTAAATATCGAAAGAGATCGGAAACAAGACATCAACGCTGTGATGGAAGAAATCGAAGATTTTGAAAATCGAAAGAAACGCAAAAAGAAGAAATAAATTTTAGGCTTTAACAAAGCGAACAACTTGAAATGTTCGGTCTTTCTTGATTAGTTTTAGTTGATAATAACCTGGTAACAAATCTCCAACTCCAATTTTGGTCTTGTAAACACCTGATCGAACAGAAGCACCTAAAAGATCATAAATTTCGTAGTTGATAAATTCAGTGCCAGTTTCAAGGTTGATAAAATCTCTAGTTGGATTCGGATAAACGATGGTTTTTTCAGGCAACGGAGTGCCATTCACGGATGTGAAAAAATCACAAGAACTTTCAAAATGAGCATCATAATATTCTTGAATGAGCAAGCCTTCTTGAAGGCTTAAGTCAACATCCATAATGTGATCATTGGCAGGATTGTGACTTAAATAATGTGCCATATCCAATTTTATATTTTGCCCAATTTCCACATTTGAATGAGCAGTGTTCGCAATGGCTCGAAAATCCCAAAATGACAAATCCAATGCATACATGCTCCAACCATCAGGGTCAGTGGGTGTGTCGGGATACAAAAAATTTACTTGTTGATTGCTCGTCGGATCAAAACCTATTCCACCATAAGATAAAGGACTCCCATCTCTCCATTTTCCAGACATAAAATTGAAATACTCAATTCCAATATTTGGATGAGACATCGCTGGAGGTCCGTCAACTGTAGGTCCGGGCAGTGTCACAAAGCTGCTCATCGGATGATTTAGAAACTTAGTTGCTTGTACGATTGGAGCATTGCTGAAAGTAGCAATATTAAAAGTGCACGAATCGCCAATAGATCCATCTATCGGGTCTTGATTGTAATTGTAAAAAATACTATTCAAAGAATCACAACCAATATAGTCATCAGTGAAACATCCAATATCTGCATCCTGCCAAAGGCTAATAAAAAATGTTTCGTACTCCTTGCTCATATTTCGGATTTCATGCCTTGTAAAAATCACATTGTTTAGAAGTTCTTCTTCATCACATTGCAATGAATAAGCTATACAATGAACTTCCATCCCTACTCCATCCCAAGTATTTAGATTGTCATTGTAGATGTTGTATAAAATTTGATCTGGAATGATGTGAGCCAAATCTTCGCCTATGACTGGATAATCACCTTTACTGGGATTATAAATACCGTCTCCATTTAAATCTCTAAAAGGGGCCAAATCTTGCATCGGAAAATTTACCAAATATTCATTTCCCCTAGCTGGCCAATTCATAATGCCATTTGACGGAATATCATCTAATTGCCCATCACTCCAATCATTCAAAAAGCTTCGGATTTCACTCCCTTTTACTTTCCAAACTTTATCAAAATCTACATTAAGCGCTTCTACATTATAAGGACCAGGGCTATAGGATTCTAAATCATTGATACCATAATACAATTGTCGGGAAGCAAAAGTTTGATTGTCTTGTGTTTGGGCTGCTACCCATATATTCGAAGCAAAGATGGTCGCTGGTATTTCTCCATTTATGTTGAAAGGTCCAAAAAAACCAGCATCTTCTTGTGATTCGGAAGAAAACATCAATCCATCTGAATGAAAACCTGCAATTATATTGTTGCCATCCAACTGCTCATACTGTTGCGAAGAAAGACTTGTGGCAATTAGTAAAACAATAAATGAACATAGCAGTTTATCCATATGCTTAAAATACGGAAGATTTTAAAACGATTTATAGCTATATCCTTTAAAGTCGTGAAGGATAATAAAAAGTTATTTTGACTCCCAATCATTTAAATTCGTAAAGAATTTCGTTTTTGAGATTTCGAATGTACTTAGGAAAGAATCCATTCAGATCTGTCCCTTCAATATAAAGTTTTGGAAGAACAGCAAAAATATCATTGTCAGTTTCTGTAATTTTTTGACCGTTTACGACCAAAACGTTGGTCTCTTTTTGAGGATTTTTATGAAATATATTTTGAACATATCCCATTGGGTTTAACACCAAGTATTGCATGGTCTGCCCTTCTTCAGCTAGCTGTTCTTTTACTTCAAAATTAGAATCAAGTAATATGGAACCGTATTTTGAACCTATCAAATGATCCGTACCATTGGTTCCCAAATAATTTAATTCCGAAAAAATATCTTCTGTTGAATACTCATGTAGTAGCTCGCCATTTAAATCGAACACAAAAAAGCTGTTGTTCACTTTGAGCATACCTATCGAATCCTTTATTTCTATTATTTGAGGATTGATCGCATTTTCTCTGATCACTGCATTAAGATTACAAATCCAATTACCCTCAACATCTAATAAATCAAAAGCGTACCTATGGTTTGAGTTTTGTTTTAAAGATTTAGCCAAAATATATCCATCCTTTAATTGACTCATCCATTTGGTTTTCCAATGAATCGAATCCGCAAATACATCTTTTGTTTCTCCAGAAATATCTAAAATCAACCAAGAATCATCTTGAGATTTTTTAACCACAGTTTTGCCATTTTCAAAAGATCCTGCCACGCTAAAAACGGTAGCGTCATATAGGTAATTACCATCTCCATCTAAATACTTGTAGACAAATCCAATTCCCCGCTCAGGCTTCATACCTGCTAGATAAATATCCTTTGCCACATTGGAAACAAAACGAACTTCACTTGGAAGCAGGGCAAAATCACCTTCATAATCCTCTAACATCCAAACACCGCCAAAAGACACCGGAAGTTTCCCGAATGCATAGTCATGAATATTTAAAGATGTTCTTGAAGAATGATTTTGTATAAAACCCAGATTGTTTGGCTTAAGCAAAGCCTCAGAAGAATTAGTCCATTTTAGTTGACCACTTTCATCGAATGCCAAAATGCTTTTATCATTTTTAGAATAAGCGATCAATACCTTTTTCTGAGCAAGGAGAAAATTTAGTGACAAGAGAAGGCACAACAAGCAAAGCTTAATTTTTAAGTAATTCACGAATCTATCTTTAATGGTTAGATTTTAGATTTTTAGATTTTAGATTTTTAGATTTTTAGATTTTAGATTTTAGATTTTTAGATTTTTAGATTTTTAGATTTTTAGAAACTATTTAAACTGTAAAGAATATAAAAAAGGGCGAACAAGTCATGCCTGTTGCCCTCAATTTTTCCATCCAAAAAACCAATTAGTTGATAATCAGTTTTTCAATATGTCTACGATTGCCTTTGATGAATATCAAATTATATACTCCTGGCACCATTGAAGAAACATCAATTTTTTGGCTATAGTTTTGATCTAAAATTACTTTGCCTAAAACATCGGTAATTAATGTTTTCTCGATTTGAACTTCTGTTTGTACAGAAATAAACCCATTTGCAGGATTAGGTGAAAAATCTATTTGTCCTTCTTGTTCCAGATCATTTGTACTTAGGGTACAATCAATGTCATCTATATATCTAGGAAACAATTGATAACCACTGTCATAAGGACTATCCCCGTCAAACTGTCCACCAATCCCCGTCAATTGTAATGGATCACAATTGCCTAAAAAGGTAACGTCAGAAGGATCGACATCACTATCCACTCTAACAACCACTACTTCGCCACTTTCTAAGGTCATATCGACATTAAATGTCGTTCCATCTCCTAACCAATCTGCTTCGTTGATCGTACCGACAACAGTCACGAGTTGAGATTCTGTAGATTCATCCAAAGTGCTTACCAAAGTTGGATCCATTAGTGTATTAGTTCCGTTTAGTGTAATCGTCGCGGGTACGATTTGAGTCAAACCATTGAATTGTCCAATTTCACCTTCGATGGTAACTTCATCTCCTAGGCTTACTTCATAACCAAGATTCCCTGAGTTTAAGAAAACATTTATCCCATCTCCATTATCGTCGATAATTGTAAATGTCAATCCATCTGGTCTAAAGTTAGGGCTATGCACAGTACCCGTTAAAGCACAAGAAACAAACAAAGAATCTGCAACACCTTCAGCGTCGTTTGTAGTAACGGTCGCAATGTCATATGCAGGATATTGAGGAGCATTGGGGTCAACTACAGTAACAGTCCCTACCATACCCAATCCAACGTGAGGATCACATTGGTAGTCGTTTACACCTACTTGGTTAAAGGTATAATCATAGGTCCATAATGAAGACGAAGCTGCCCCATTACCAAAACTCTCGGGATTTCCAGGATAGGTAGCCTGTGTCCCATTTACATTATGGGTTCCTCCGATGTTTTCCCATCGCACCGTTTCACCCACATTTATTACGAGATCCGCAGGAGTAAATTGATTTGAACTAACAGCCACAACGTGATCTGGCTCAACCATACAAACCACTGTATTATTTGCTCCAGGTGTGCCTTTAAAAGCTATGCCATTTATCATGACACCAGTATCATTATCTGCCGCTCGCCAATTAGATCCTAAACTATTGTCAGAAGCAACATCACATAATTCTATTGAAGCTCCATTTCCATCTGTACCGTCATCAACTGAGGGCCAAGGAGCAACATCACCATATTCTACAAAATCTACAATATCGCCGTTACTGTCTCTTAAAACTAGATCTTCACCTCCATTGGTTAGTGCACCGTCTGTCCATTGATCGGCTACGACACCAAATAAATTCATCATCGCAGCGGCATTTTCTGCGAATACATAATGTTCGCCAACAGCCAACATGGTACCAGCAGGAATGGTATCTCCTACTCCTTCAGCAGGATCAAAGAAATATCCAGAAATATCCACGACCGCGTTACCCGTATTTAATATTTCGATGTATTCTAAAGAATCGGTTCCGGATTCTGGGGGATTATACATGATCTCTGTGATTACAATTTGACCTTGGGCGGCAAAAGCACAAATCACAAAAAATAAACTTAGTAAAGTAGATTTCATTTATTTAAGATTGGTTAGTTAAATATGAAATTGAATATAGCCAAATAAAATAAAAACCCCGACGCGTTGGTCGGGGTCTTAAATAATCTTCCAATTTTCGATTAATTGAAAATATATCTTAGTCCTAACCTCGCTTTCCATCTAGAAGCAAAGTCAGAAATATTATAACTGTCGATATTGTCACCACTTTCTCTGTAAGTATACAATGGTGTTGTACCATCAGCATCAAACTCTTCAAAGTTTAACAACTCATAGTTATTAAATGAACCAGGTACACCATATCTCACACCCCAATTTTTATTCAATAAGTTCGCAACGTTGAAAATATCAAAAGACAATTGGAACTTGTGAAGATTACCACCTAAGTCTGCGCCAATGTCTTGTCTGATTGCAAAATCAATGAAATTGGCCCAAGGGGCTCTTCCTCCGTTTTTCTCAGCATATTGTCCTCTTCTGCTTGAAAGATGTGGATCATCTTCGATAAATGCATTTAGGTTTGCCCATTGCTCTGCCGCAGTTACCACTGTAGTACCATCATTGTAATCCACTAGATTAATATCATTTTGATCAGCTGGCACATAAACCAAAGATCTCCATCTTGAAGTAGATCCTCTTTCATTGTTTAAGTTTCTCGCATCACGATCTCCACCTATGACGTAGGATAATGGCAATCCACTTTGTCCATTATAGAATAATGAGAAAGTAGTGCTTACAGATTTTTTGTCATTCCAGTTCACTTTATAATCTAATCCACCGATTAGTCTAGATCCTAAAGCAAAATCAGATCTTCCAAATTCTGCGGCATTTCTACCATTTACGTGAATTGCACCTCTCCACTGCGAAGAATTTTGAGAAGAAGTTCCTTCAAAAAGTGCATATGAATCTCCATAAGTGTAAGCCAAGGAAGCGTTGATTCCGTTGTCAAATCTTTTATTTACACTAGCGGTAATATTGTAAGCATATCCTTCATTTGTATTTGATGCTAGATATACAGCTCCGAAATCATCTTCATCTATTTCGCTTCTTTCAAAAATCGGCCTATTATCTCCAGATCCAGTAAAGTTACCTTCGATGTTAGTAGATGTATTTAAGTTGGTGTATCTAACATTGTTTAAGGTTTTCGTATAAGAAACCTCGAATGAAGTGTTCCAACCATCTCCGAACTGAGTATCATATCCTAAGTTTCCTCTTAAGACTTGTGGGTATTTGAAGTCTTTGGTAAATAAATTCATATCTCCAGAAGGCGAAGTTGGGTTTTCAAATGTATACTGATTTTGAACATCTGGTCTGAAAATTACATCACCAGAAATACCCCATTCACCTAAGAATGTAGAAGTAAGTCCATTTGTATTAAACATAGCTCCTGGCCATACAAAAGGGATTCTACTAGTAAATACTCCGATACCACCTCTTAAAGTTGACTTTCTATCTAATTTGTAATCAAATCCTAACCTCGGACTTACCATTAATTGGCCATCAGGAGCACTTCCTGCCTCTACATTTCCATCAAATTCTGGATAAGCACTAATCAATCTTGGCAAAACCTCATCGTTGAATCTAGGAGCTTCGTCTGGATCAGTGCTGATAATTGGCATATCTAAACGTAAACCAGCAGTAACAGTTAATTTATCATTTACAGCAATTTCATCTTGAGCATAAAGTCCTAATTGCATTGCATTAAATTCTGCAGCGGCAGCAGTTTCATCACCTGAAACACCATCAACTAAAGAATAGATTCTGGTATAACCATCGGCAGGATCATTGTTTAAGAAAGCATCTAAACTGCTGAACTCATATTCCCCAAAGTTCCAAGCTAAGAATACATTTCGAATGTCATAGAATTCGTTGTGAGTACCAATCGTAAAAGTGTGTTTTCCTTTATATATTTTGAAATTATCCGTGATAGTGAATATTTTTTGCTCTAAGAAATTGGCAGTTGAGAATTGCTCAGATCCAAATTCGATTGATCCAAATCCTGCATCATCGATAATCACATATGGGAAAGGATCTCCTAGTGGATCTCTATCGTCCTTTACATGAGTATAGCCGATGATTAGGTTATTGGACATGTTGTTGCCAATTCTAGTATTTAATTCTAAGGCTGAAGAATTAGTAGCAGTTGGGAAGAAAATACCGTTATTCGAAAAATTAATGGTATTCGTATTTCCACCACTTCTATTGAACTGCTCTGCTTTGGTATACTGGTGTCTTAAGGTAAGCTTGTTTTTCTGATTTAAATTAAAATCCAACTTACCAAACAATTTGATTCCTTGTAATTCATCCGAAGTGTCCCCGAAAGTACCAGGATCGTAACCATAGGTATTCATCAAATGATCTCTTAAATTGTTTAATGTAGCCTCGTCTGCTCTATCAGCATTTTGACTGGTATAATTTGCCAAATCAAATGGAATAGGCGTTACATCATCTTGGATCTCCGCATTCGCGAAAAAGAACACCTTGTCTTTGACAATAGGTCCTCCTAAAGAAAGTCCGTAAGTTTTTTGACTAAACTCTGCTACTTTTTCTCTGTCGTCATCTGTTTGTCCTAATCTTTCAATTAATCTTCCGTTGGTTTTACCAACCAAATTTTCATTTTGCCAAAAGTAATAAGCAGTACCTTTTAAATCATTTGTTCCTGATTTTGTTACCGCGTTGATCCCACCACCAGCAAAACCACCGTATGTTACATCATATGGAGATAATACTACTTGTAACTGATCAATGATATCAATACTAAAAGGAGAAATTCCTGTTTGTCCTCCATTAGTTCCTGATCCTGCTAAACCGAAAACATCATTATTTACAGCACCGTCCACATAGATTGCGTTAAATCTATTATTGATACCACCAAAAGAAGTTCCAGAATTGGCATTACTTGCTTGAGGAGTGAGTCTTGTAAAATCGGATAGATTCCTATTTAACGTTGGCATATTTTCAATTGCTTCAGTACTAATTTGAGTACTTGTTCCTGAATTCTTTCCTACAGAACCAGGTTTGGCAATCACCACTACTTCGTCCATTACAACATCAGATGCACCCATCGTAATATTATCGCGGTAAGGCTCTCCTAATCTTAAAAATACATTCTCCTTTTTTACGTCTTGTTGACCAACATAAGAAACAGTTACGGCATAAGGACCGCCTACTTTCATATTGTGGATTCTGTAATAGCCCTCTTCATCAGTGACTGCACCGTAAAAAGATCCTGTCGGAGTGTGGATTGCTACCACATTTACTCCAATTAAAGCATTGCCTTCTGTGTCGTTTACCTGTCCCATCATTGAAGAGGTGGTAACACCCTGCGCAAATGAAAAAATGCCAAATGACATAAAGCAAAGAAAAGTAAATAGTTTTTTCATAATAGGTTGATTAGTTGTTTTCGTAAAGATAAGGAGCAAATCGCGGACGTATATGTTTTTTTTATATAAATAATTTATAAATATATCCACAACAGAATGTTAACAACTAGCCATTCAGAGAGAGGCCTCTTGCTTCATTTTAAAGGCCAAGTCATTACCAAGCCACGAATCGATCAAGGCATGCGCCAAGTAAATTATAGGCGTCAAGATGACTGCCATGATAAATTTGTAAATATAATTTACCGTACCAATGGCGAGTACACGCACCAAATCCCAATCTGATCCGATCCAAAATGCAATGAGAAGAACGATGAAACTGTCTATAAATTGAGATATCAAAGTGGAGCCCGTTGCTCTTAACCAAATTTTTGACTCGCCAGTGTAGGATTTGATCTTTTGAAATACAAAAACATCAATGATTTGACCTACTAAGAAAGCAACCAAACTCCCTGCTATAATCCATAAACCTTGCCCCATTATTTTGCGAAAAGCCAAATCCATATCAAACAGCGATGTTGTAGTATTAGTCGGGTCAATTCCACTTTGAGACTGCCACCAATCATTTGGGCTCAGCCATACGGCAAAGAAAATCATAACAAAGGCATAAAGTATGAGGATCACCGCGAAATTGGATAAACGCCTTACCCCTTTCATCCCAAAGTACTCATTAATGATGTCTGTCATCACAAAAACAACTGGCCATAATACCACACCAGCGGTAAGATTAAAACCTAATCCTTCGACACCAAAGATTTCCCAATCGAATGGTTCCCAGCCCAGGGTTTTTTCTAGGCTAAAAATTTTAACGCCTATAAACTCAGCCACCAGCGTGTTGCAAATAAAAAAACCACCCAAAATGAAAAACAAAATGACTGACTTATCCTTATGTAGTTGGTTAACTTGCAAAGCTTACTTTTGTGCTTAGTTAAATATCTACAAGTTGATCAAATAAATGGCAAAACTTTCCATAAATATGAAGGAAGCTTCGGTCAAAAAAGACCGTGAGCTAATAATTGGGATCGATCTAGGTACCACCAATAGTTTGGTTGCTTATGTGCAGGATGGAAAAGCAAGCACGATAAAAAACAATGAAAATTCCTCGAGCCTAATTCCTTCTATTATTCATTTTGATACAACCGGGGAAATACTGGTAGGCGAACAGGCTAAGGCCAAATTGATTTCCAATCCAGAACGAACCATCTTCTCAGTAAAAAGACTGCTCGGCAAATCATTTGAAGATTTGGACCAAAACGAAAAGTCTTTGGCTTACCAAATAATCAATGACGATTCGTCCAATTTGGTTAAAATAAAAGTTGAAGATCAATATTATTCTCCGATAGAATTATCTGCTTCCATTTTAGAGGAACTTAAACGGTTGATTGAAAAACAACTGAATCAAACCGTGTCAAAAGCCGTGATTACAGTGCCCGCCTATTTTAACGATGCCCAAAGACAAGCCACCAAAGATGCTGGAAAGATTGCGGGTTTGGAAGTACTAAGGATCATCAATGAACCTACTGCAGCAAGTTTAGCCTATGGCATTGGATTGGCCAACGAAGAAAATAAAACAATCGCAGTTTATGATTTAGGAGGAGGAACATTTGATGTATCCATACTACAAATCGAAAATGGCATTTTCGATGTTCTATCAACCAATGGCAACACTCACCTCGGAGGAGATGATTTTGACCTAGCCATTTTTAATCATTGGCGTAATCAAACATTTGATTTGCCTTTGGATCAAGCGAGTTTCCGTCAAGCCTTAAGATTACTTAGTGAGAAGGCAAAGGTGTCATTATCAAAAAATTCGGAATTTGAAGGAAAGATTGATCAATTTAAATTCACCATCAATCAGTCTACCTTCGAGCAACTTATCGCACACCATATAGCTCAAACCATTGACGCATGTCAAAAAGCCTTAAAAGACGCCAATCTATCTAAAGATCAAATTGATGAAGTGATCATGGTTGGAGGATCGACGAGGATACCATTTGTTGTCCAACAGGTCGAACATTTTTTTGGTAAGAAACCGAATAGTGAATTAAATCCAGATGAGGTGGTGGCCATGGGTGCAGCAATTCAGGCGGATGTTTTGGCCGGAAATAATAAAGATGTTTTGTTGCTAGACATTACTCCCCTTTCGTTAGGAATTGAAACTGTGGGAGGATTGATGGATGTGATTATAGCTAGAAACACAAAAATTCCAATCAAAGCAGGAAGAAACTATACGACTTCTGTTGATGGACAGAAAAACCTTAAAGTTTCTGTATTTCAAGGAGAGCGAGATTTGGTCGCTGATAATCGAAAACTGGGAGAATTTATTTTGAAAAACATTCCTCCAATGCCTGCGGGAATTCCTAAAATCGCAATTCATTTCCTTATCGATGCGGACGGCATCTTACGGGTTAAGGCCATGGAAGAACGATCCAACACCCAAACAGAAATCGAAATAAAATCTCAATATGGTCTGTCTGAAGAAGAAATGGCAAAAATGTTATTGGATTCGATAAAGCACGCCAAAGACGACATGCATAAAAAAGCTTTGATTGAAGCTCAGACCGAGGGCAAAAATGTCTTGTTAGCTACCACAAAGTTTATCGGACAAAACGATTGGTTAAGTACCAAGGAGGTGGATAGACTCAATGATCTTCACAAGCGACTAGAAGCACAAATTAATCAGGGCTCCAAAAATGATATCGAAAAAGCCATGGAAACCTTGAACGAATACAGTCGACCCTTGGCCGAAAAAGCGCTGGACATTAATGTTTCGAAAGCCTTAAAAGGAAAGGACCTTTAATCCTCTTTTACCAACCACAAAATAAGGTCACGAAAATTGTAAGGCAACAATTCTTCGAAATCAAGATTCTTTAGTGGCTTGTACAATTTCCCTCTTTTGTAGTCCTTATAAAAGGTAGACCAATGTTCAGGGATAAAAACTAGAGCAACAAGAACTGAACCCAAAATTGAAGGACTGTACTTTCCGTTTCCAAGTAAAAAGAAAAACAATCGAGCCTCGTTTACGATCCCCAAACCGTATCCAGCCACCACATGATAAACATCGTGCGACTCATATTTGGCTTCAAGTTTTATGTTTCCTTCGATTAAAAAAGAGTAAAGTATAGATCCCAAGCTACCATGTGGATATTGACTTAAAGAACTCATATTTTCATTCCAGGCACGGCGATTTGGATGCAATAAATTGATGTAGGTCTTTTTTAGATTTTCAACCATTAGCGGCAAAAACCATTCGCGCCAAGCGCAATATTTTTGATACATAATTTGAAGTTTACAGATTCAAATTACTCTAGGTCCCGATAAAATTTCTTTGATAATTATTAAGAGCCGCATCTGATTTATTATTCGTAGAAGTTCTTCTCTATCTTTATCATTTAGAGAAGCAAATCATAAATGAAAAACACCTACCTTATCCATATTAGTATTTTATTCTTTATCCTTGGTTGTAAGGAAAACGAAGCATCAAAAAGCCAAGCAACTTTTCAAGATGGCGAAACAGCAATCGAGACTAAGGATAAAATAGCAATCCTCAATTTTGGAACTTTTCATTTTGGACAAACAAGTGATGCCAACACAACTGAATTTGATGAAAAAAATAAGCGCAATCAAGATGAAGCAAAAGAAATAGCGAAGCAACTTTCGTTATTTAAACCCACCGTTCTGATCGTCGAAACCAGACCAGAAAATAATTTGCAAATCCAGGAAGAATACGAAGCTTATGTGGCAAATCCGAAAATGACTTTCGAACAACCTAGTGAAATCGAACTATTGGCTTTTGAACTTGGACGTCTTTGTAACACCAAAAAAATATACGGCATTGACCATAAAATGAGTTACAATTACAATATCGGAAATGAAATAATAAATCAAGTCGATTCGAATATGCATGATGCTTATTATACGAGACTCGACAATTTTTATCCGAATAATTTTCTTGTGCAAGATTCTCTCAGTCTTTTAGAGAAACTAAAAATTACCAATACTAAAGAATATTTAGATTTTATGATTGAGGTAAATGCGGATATGCTGACCCATGTAGGTACTAATGAAGGATTTGAGGGTGCAGACGAAGCGGCGAAATACTATCAGAGGAATCTTAGAATGTATTCTAATTTAAATCGATTACCTCTAACAAAAGATGATAGAGTTTTCATTTTAATGGGCGCCAGTCATACTGCATTCTTTCGAGATTTTATTGATCGGAGTCCAAAATATAAAATGGTCAATACACTTAATTATTTAAAATAATTGGTTCATAAATACAAAACAGTAAAATTATCCGTCTTTGCAATAGTGCACAAAGTCAATTACTTTTAAATCTAAATAGCAGTCTTGTTACGACTTTCATTTATAACATCTTTATTTTTTGCCTTACCAATGATTTCAATTGCTCAATTGGAAGAATTGAGAAAGGAGGTGGACAAAATAATCCTACACGATACAGAAATTGAACTGGATAAAACTCCAGGATTTGTAATTGGTGTCATCGACAGAGACACTACGTTTTATTTGGATTATGGAAATGATGGTTCGGATAAAGAACTCAAACTTGATGAAAATACAGTTTTCGAAATCGGAAGCGCAACAAAGGTGTTTACTGCCGGGTTGGTAGAAATTTTAGTAGATCAAGGGCTACTATCTTACGATGAAAAAGTAAATGATCTATTGCCAAAACGCTTTCTCAATCCGAGGATGGAAGAACTTAATATCGAAGACTTGATACTTCATCTTTCTGGATTACCTAAGAGACCTCACCTATTTGGTAAAAAAGAAAAATCCGCAAGAGATCCATATGCCGAATACACAGATCAAGATCTTTTGGAATTCTACAGCGAATTTGTTCCTGAAAAGAAATACAAAAAAAAGAAACAATATCGCTACGCACACACCAATTATGCTTTGTTAGAAATCGCCTTGGAGAATAAATTTAATCTCAAATTCTCCGATCTTTTGGAGCACCATATTTTTGACGTTTTAAACTTGTCTGACACATTCGTGAAAAATGATCAAAATCATAATTTATTGATCACTCCAGGATTTGATAGAGCTGGAAGACAAGCAGGGGCTTGGCACTTTGAGAGTTTTAGGGCTTCTGAGGGCGTAAGGGCTTCTACCAAAGATTTATGTACGTATTTACGGGCCAATATGGGTATTTCAAATACACCGCTCGACGGCATTCTACCTGCCACCCTAAAAGTTCAATCTCAAACCAATTATGACAAGAACATATTCGTAGGTAAGGCGTGGCACATTGTTGATCATGGATCGAAATACAACATCATAATGCATTCCGGAACTACAGGAGGTCATAAAGCGATTATGGCTTTCGTAGATGAGACTAAAACGGGTATCGTTGTACTCGCCAACTCAACGATAGGAACTCAAGATTTGGGAATGCTTATACTACGCATGATTAATTATAATTGGAAAAGAAAAGTTTAAAGAGGTGGACAAAAAGAAGACCCTTAATTGGGATGAATTTAGAGCCTTAGGCAACCCTGACAATGTTCCGGACGAAACATCGAAGGAAGAAAATGTAGAAATCGAAGACTTACTTTCTAAAGAGATCCTTCGTGTTCACTTAGACAAAAAGAATCGAGCTGGAAAGATCGCGACCATCGTCAGAGGATTTGAACATCTATATGAAGATGAATTAAAAGAATTAGGAAAGTACCTCAAATCAAAATGTGGCGTTGGTGGTTCAGCAAAGAACAATGAAATTATCATCCAAGGAAACCATCGAGATAAAGTAATCGAGCTACTAATAAAAAAAGGAGTCAGTAATATCAAAAAAAGTGGTGGATAGTACCATTATTTTGTAGCTTCATTTTATGTCCTACTCCGGGTCAAGAATACATTATTTAGATAGTATCAGAGGTATTGCAGCGATGATGGTGATTTTCTATCACTTTATCGGTTGGCAATGGTCAGAAAGATTTTATATTAAACTGAGTTTCTTTGTTTTCAATGGCAGTGACGCTGTTTCTTTTTTCTTTGTTTTGAGTGGCTTTGTATTGTCGTTTTCCTATTTACATCAAGGTCGAAAAATGAATTTCTTCAATTACATTTGGAGACGATTTTGGCGTCTTTATCCAGCCTTCATTTTTACGGTATTACTCATCTTTTGTTACTGGAATCGGGACAATTTTCAATTCTCGACTTTTTACAATGCAATCGTTCATAACGAAGGGAAACTCCTCACCGAGTTGGCTATGGTTTTACATCAACACAAATACTATATTCCCGGTTGGACATTGGGAGTTGAAATGATTTACAGTATAATTGTCGTTTTCTTAATACCGATTGTAAGATTAAATAGACATTTCCTTATTCCTTTGGTACTGCTCTCCTTTTTTGTTGGACCAGCGCATCTCCGCATTTTTATGATCCATTTTTGTTTAGGAGTATTGTTTGCGTATTACTACCCTTCGATTATCAAATTCGATTTTAAATCATCGAAAATTTATACTTATCGTTACTTGGTTTATTTGGCCACTTTTATTTTATTTTCTACACGCAGTATAGAACGTCTTTCAACTAATTTACAAGAGATCTATCAAGGGCTTTTTGCTCAAGGGTTTGACCATTTTCATTTATCCGGAATTGCCTCCTTTCTAATTTTGGTTTTTGTTGCTTGGAACAGAAGAATTCAGGTTTTTTTAGAAAACAAACTATTATTGTACATCGGCAAAATCAGTTATAGCATCTATCTCATACATTGGTTAATCATTTTAATCATAATGAACAATTGGGACTTATGGGCAAGGTGGCTAGGCTATGAAAAGCTTAGATTCGTGGTCATGTTGATTGTTTTTGTTCTCGCGACTTTGGCCGCTGCAAGCTTAATGTACAGGTACATAGAAAAACCATTTATCAAATTTTCAAAGAAAAAATTTATCCATTAATTCATAGACAATCTCAAGTTGTAATCTGGGAAGATTTAACTTTCATGAAAGAAAGAGGAACCATCATCGACTATCTTTGGATCGATATTGTTTTTTATACTTTTTCTTCATCTTATCCTCATAACTCTTTTTAACATTGGTCTTTTTGTTCTTTGCCAACTTTTCGTGGAAAGCCTCACCTGAAGGTTTAAACTGTTTGACCTTATGATTATTAAAAGGAACAAATTCTACCTTCTCTTCCAAGGAAATAAGTTCTTCAGATAATTCAACTTCTGGCGGTAATTCTAAATCAGGAATCGGCTTATCCATCAGGGCTTCGATCTCAGCTTTTATTTTCAAATCTTCATCATCAAAAAAAGAAATGGCAACACCCTCTTTTTCTTGCCTTCCAGTTCGTCCAATACGATGAATATAATTTTCGATATGGGGAGACAAATCAAAATTTACCACGTGTGAAACATCGTCAACATCCAATCCTCTGGCTATCAAATCTGTGGCTATTAAACAGCGGATCTTTTCCTCTTGAAAATCATGGACTGAATTAAATCTAAAGTTTTGTGACTTCGAAGAATGTATAACCCCAATTTCATCTCGAAAATCTACTGATAATCGATCAAATAATGCATCCGCAAATTTATTGATTTAAGTAAAAATCAAAACTTTTTTCATATCCTCATCACCATTCAGCAAATGCTGCAACATATTAACTTTACTATTAAAGTTGGGCAAACGATATGCACTCTGAGCAATGTTTTCTAACGCGGCACCAGAAGGAGCTGCCTCAATTCTCTTGTAATGAGAAGAAAACAAATCTATGATCTCTACAACTTCGTCTGGCAAAGTTGCTGAAAACATAAGGCTTTGCCTTTTTACAGGTAAAAAGTCTACAATGGTTTTTAATTGTGTCCTAAATCCTTGGTGCAACATTTCATCTACTTCATCGATGATCAACTTCTTAATCGTCTTTCCCTTAAATGCCCCTTTTTTTAGCAGGTCCATTACTCTTCCTGGTGTCCCAACTAAGAGATCAAGTCCCAATTGAACTCGATTGACTTGAACATTAATATTGGCACCTCCATACACGCCTGCAACTGAAAAGTTCATGTAATGTGTAAGCTTCTCAACCTCCTCTACGACCTGTGACACCAATTCTCGAGTTGGAACCAAAATTAAGATTTGCGGATGTGGAGACTCTGTAAATTTCCACATCCTCAAAGCCGGCAATAAATATGCAAAGGTTTTTCCAGTTCCAGTTTGCGCAATACCTACGATATCAGCGCCAGACATAATTGGAGCAAAACTCTTTTGCTGGATAGTTGTTGGCTTTGAGATCCCCAAATCGTCCAACGCATTGAGCAAACTACTATTAAGATTCAGATCGCTAAATTCCATTTTTCAAAGTTAATCAGATTTAAAGTCTTAATTTAAAGTAGATAATAAGAACGTCGAATTTTGATTTTAAGAATCACAAAGTATTCGCTCTATTTCATCGCCTTCATTCTGTGTTTTGGCTGCAATGATGAAATGCCCGACATACAAAACAATCCTAATGATGTGGACCCTGTTGTACCGGATGGCACAGAAGCTTACCTCACAGGTGATTCAGATTACATCTTTAATCAAGACAGTTTATACAGTTATTATCTTATCCTTCCAGAAAGCAACTTAAATTTTATCGATAATGATCCTGCAGCTGAAATCTATGTGGAGGGTAAGTTGTTATTTCAAGGAGATACAATCAGTCCTGTTGGGATTCGATATAAAGGGTCCATAGGAGCCTATGTTGGATGCTTATCTGGAAATGATTGGGCTGATCCAAGTGGCTTTAAAACTTGCACCAAACTTTCAATGAAGGTTAAAATTAATTGGGATCAGAGTCAAGACAAATTTTATGGCTTAAAGAAACTGCAATTTCATTCGATGAATAATGATCCAAGTCAATTGCGTGAAAGACTAGGTTACCATTTATTTAAAAGCATTGGTGTTGAGACGCCTCGTGCTGTTCATGCTAAACTATACATCAATGGAGATTATAATGGACTATTTGCTTTGATTGAACAGATAGATGGGAGGTTTGCTAAAGAGAATTTTGATGATGACGACGGCAATGTCTACAAAGAAATCTGGCCCCACAATGATGATGGAGAAGTTCAATCTGATGAATATTATTTATCGGGTCTCAAGACAAACGAAGACCAAAACCCAAGCGTAGGTATTATGAAAAGCTTTGCTCAAGATCTCGCATCCGCGAATGGTGAAGCTGAGAGAAAAGAAATTTTAGAAAACTACCTCGACGTTCAAAAAACTTTGTCTTATGCTGTGGTAGATCGACTTATTCGTCACGATGATGGACCTTTTCACTGGTATTGCGAATTGTTTGGTTCTTGCACCAATCACAATTACTACTGGTATGAAGAACCCAATGAGAACCGCTTAAATCTTATCCCTTGGGATTTAGACAATGCTTTTGAAAATATCATCGAAGCAAGCAACCCTGTTACTCCTATTGCAGATGATTGGGGCGAAATAAGCAACAACTGTAATCCTTTCTTTCATGGACCATTTGGTCTTAGACAATGGTCTGCTTCCTGTGATCTGTTGACCGGCACACTAAGCAATTATGTTGATGAGTATGCGAGTACAAAAACTCAATTTATAGAAACTGATTTTTCTAAAGAAAAGGTTGATCAATTAATCGCTGATTGGCGTGATCAGATTCGAGATGCAACAGAAGAAGCCTCCATTGCTCATGGCGATGCGATATCCCCAGAACAATGGATAAGCAAAACTGAAGAACTTAAATTACAATGTGATTTTGCTCGGATAAATTGAGTTCAAAAATTTTATTTAATAACTGAAATTTTTCTAGACACTTTATCTTCTCCGATCCAAATGTTCATTATGTACATTCCACTGGTCAAATCTTGCAAGCTAATTGTATGGTCATTGTTCCCAGAAGGACGCAAGCCATTGTAAATCTGAAGCCCACCACTCTTTTGACCAATTGAAGAGAACATTTCGATCCGAACATTATCTGATGAAGCAAGGTTATAAGATACATTTACATAGTCACTTGCTGGGTTTGGATAAATTCTTAAATCATGTTCTTTCACTAAGTCATCCACATCAGACAATAATGTAAAAACTGCTTTTAAGGTATCACTTTGAGTCAAGGTGATATTAGCCAAGAAGTCAGTCTCTGTAGGAAAAATTACATTCCCATTTACACTCTCCCAATGATCAAATTTATAGGTATCGAGATAATCATCAAACACTCTGGCTTTTATGATGTTAACCATCTCACCAAAATATTGTCCAGTCCATGGAAACTCTCTTATATCTAAAGTATTGATGTCTATTTCTCCAATTAAATCAGGTTCGGTTATTAAGGTTAATTCATAAGGTCCAGTCAAGTCATAACAATCAACTGCACCATCATCCAACAACTCACATCTTTCTTGAACAAATGCCCTTAAATTGTCAACATTTTGTTCCCATTCATCTCTGGTACCTCCCCATCGATCAATCTGTCTGTCCATTTCGGGATCTATGACTCCAATCATTCGGTCTAATGTATTAACCATATTTTCGCAGGTGTATACAGTATTCATTAAATCTGCATAGCGTCCATAATAAAGCTGCCTAAATGTCTCGCTTTCCTCAAGAAGTTTCAAGAAGATTTTTTCGTGTGCGCCTACATTCCCCTGGTCTTCAAATCCGCCGCCTCCACCTGCTATAAAATCATATGCTGTTTGACAGAATCCATTCCAATTTTCACAACATTCTGCTCCATTGAAGCCAAAGGCATTCGTGTTAAAAACTTCAATCAATATAGGATCTGTCGCTGGATACGGACAAGTTCCATCTAATATTGAAGGACAATTTGAATAATCCATGGTGTCTTGTGGCATACCACCAGTGATGTCACTGATGTCACCAAAAAAGTCATCCATAAAATCTGAAATTTCATCAATATCGCATGGCTGCGCATCAGGATTGGTATTGGGAACACCCGAATAATTGATATAATAATCGAATGTGGCATCCAAATCCCATAATATATATCCCCACTTTGTGTGACCTTCATCTAAATCCAAACCTCGCCACCAACCAGTATTATAATTCATCCAATCACTAGCCACAACATTTAGGTTAACGACTAAATAATCAATAAGACTAACTAAATTAATTTCATCATCCACTTTTTGATAATTAGCCTCAACCCCCATATCGTTTTCTAAAACAAAGTTTCTGATTGCTTCCCAATCAAGGAATGCTTGATCGCCTCCATACTCTGCCTCTGTATCACCCCAAGTCGATAGATATTGAATCTCATATTTATCTTGGTTGTAGTACTCTTTTGTATAATCATGATCTACTGGTCTTTCCCTCAATCCATAAAGCCCCCAATATTCACCATTTAAATAAAGTACAACTCGTTCTACAGCTCTAGTGTCCAGTTCCATACCTCCTTCCATGGATAATGTTTGCACATATTCATCTCTTACGTGTGTGCTTCCCTGATGCGCAGCATCGTTGATCGCAGGATAATTATCATCTCCCGAAGCTCGAAACATAAATCTCTGATATTCATCTCTATCAGAATAACTAAACAAGCGTGCATTTACTCCTTTAGAGTAACCATACTCATCTCTCGAAACCCAATCCAAACTTCGATGTGGCAAAGCCCAAGAATCTTGACCATGTCGATTTAAAGTTCCAAACGAATTAGCTAACAGGTTTCCGTTCTCATCAAAATATTCAATAGAACCGATTGGAATGTACAAACCACCGTTATCAGCGTCATTAGCAAGATTAATAACATCTTTGGCACCAACGGAAAAAACACGTACTGTATAATCAGGTTCATTTATAAAGTAAGTTCCAAAATCCATCTTACCAGGTAGAATAT
>JAHDHU010000024.1 GCA_020631135.1 Saprospiraceae bacterium
AAAAGACTGTCATCATTGCATCAAATGATCAAAAGGATTTTTTACACTGTGAGAAGATTTTTGAAATGGAAGAATTGCAGTCATAAAAATCTAACCTAACCTAATCCTCAGTCGCATTAGTTTTTGTTTTAAGCGTTCTAGTTTTTTGATAGATTTGGCAGTATTGCTATAGGTTTTGTTGGTCCTCAATTCTCTTTGTGCCCCAATGAGTGTAAAACCTCGTTCTTTAACTAATGTGTAGATCTTTTCTAATTCGTGGATATCCTTTACGGTAAATTTGCGATCTCCTTTTCGGTTTTTCTGAGGTTTTAAATTTTTGAATTCATTTTCCCAATATCGTATAAGAGAAGGGGAGACATCAAACATCTCTGCTACTTCTCCTATTGAATAATATAGCTTGGTAAGGTTTTCTGTGCGGTTCATTTGCCAAACATTGGTAACTAATATATACACATTTTGGCATATATAAACCAATGTTTCTTATTTAATTCTCAAATATACGCAGAGCCAAGGGGCTATGTTATTTATTTATAGTGCTCTAAATCTGTAAAGTGGTATACATTTTGTTACGGTATATTATATATTAAAATAAATCTTAATATGTTTTTCGTTGAACTCTGAAAATCGGATGAGCATTATTTTGTTTAACTACCCCCAATCTGAACCAATGAATTTAATTTTAAATAATTCACTGCCCTTTATTGTTGTATTCTTTTTAAGTACTCAGTTATTGGCATTTTCTCCGATCGATATCGACTCAAAATCTTTTTTATCTGTGGACACGATTTATAGTGATTCGATCCAAGTGGTCAGTATCAATGGCTTCGGGGTAAGTTTTGTAGATGCAGCAGACTTGGCATCTCAAAGTGGGCAAAACCCAAATAATTTGACAGTTGAGGCGAGAAAATCGAATGATCAATGTAATGGAGATGGTAAATTTGATCCTATTGTAATGTTTTGTTGTGATGAAATTGGTGCACCATTTGAAGTTGAATTGAGACTTTGTGAATCACAGCCAAATGTTAATTGCAGTCACATCTTTGTTGTAATCGAAGTCGTGGATAACTTGAAACCTCAATTTGACTTTTGTCCAGAAGACATGGATTTATTTTCGATGGATTACACAGACCACCAAATTACAGGAATGCCGATCGCCATTGATAATTGTGCGGTAATGCCTTTGGAAGTCAATTATAGCTTGGATTTGGACCAAAATGGCAATGGAACAGTGGTTAAAACTTGGATTGCAACAGATGCCGAAGGTTTATCGACCGAATGTATTCAAACAATAAACGTACAAGCTGACCAACAACTTGAAGAAATAAACTTAAAAGGGCGCATAACGGATGAAAATTTTGAGCCCATTACCAATGTGTCATTGCGATTGCAAGCTCCTTCCTTAGGGATTGCTGAGGAAATCGAAAATCATCCGATGACAGGCGAATATGCATTCGAAAATATATTCCTAGCCCCGAGCTATGCAATAAATGTGGAAAAGTCGGATCAAGCTTTAAACGGAGTTTCAACTTTGGATTTGGTGTTGATTCAAAAACATTTATTAGGAGCGCAACTATTGGATTCTCCTTACAAAATGATTGCAGCCGATGCTGACAACAATCAAGATGTTTCCGCATTAGATCTGATACATTTTAGAAAATTAATTCTTGGGCAGATTTTAGAACTGCCCAATGGCCAAAGACCTTGGCGATTCGTTTCTCAAAGTAATCCTTTTTTGGATCCAAGTAACCCATTCCCTTTTAATGAATCTATAGATCTAAATGATATTCTCTCAGATGTCGACAATTTAGATTTTGTTGGGGTCAAAATAGGTGATGTGAACGGAGATGCTTTTTTGATGAATTTAAATCAAACAGCACAAAATAGAAATCAAGATCCTGTGGTCATCAATTCGATAGAGCAAGAATTAATTTCTGGAGGCTCTCAAATTGATTTTTATTTGGATCGAGAGATACAAATGCATGGATTTCAAATAAAGTTTGAAATAGAATCAGGAAAATTTAACTCTTTGATACCAGGGATTGCAACTATTGAAAATGCCAATTTCGTATTGAGAGGAAAAGAATTAATCGTTTCGTGGAATAATCTTCAAGCTCTTCACACCCAAAGTTCAGATAAATTATTCTCCATCATAATGGAAGAAGGAAAGAATCTTTCCATAAATGATGAATCGCTTAAAGCTGAAATCTATGATGAACGTTTAAATAGCTATGCGTTAAAGTTAGAAAAAACAAATTTGACTGAGATCGAGGATGAAATATTCAGTTTCAACGCATTCCCAAACCCCTTTATCGATCAATTTCATTTAAATATTTTTCTTAGCGAGTCAAAATTGGTTGATTTGCAGATATATGATAATCAAGGACGATGTCGATACTCCAAAACATTTCAAGGTATTAAAGGCTTCAATGAATTTGAAATTGCTAGTCAAGATCTGCCAGTTGGAATTTATTTCGGTAAAATACACACAGGTGGATTTACCAAAGGCATCAAATTAATAAAGAAATAGTTCGAGAATTTGAGAACAAATTTTCAAAATGCGAAAGCCCTGACGGAACCGTCAGGGCTTTTGATATTTATGGGTTTTCGCAAGTGATGATTCTTAGTGGAATGATTGGTTTTCAGCTTTTGACTTTTCTACCAATTCTTGATATTCTTCTGGTGTCAAGCCATCCATTACATAATCGATTGGGTTGACATTCTTTCCGTTTTTTATTACTTCATAATGACAGTGAGGAGCAGTAGATAGGCCAGTATTACCTACTGTTCCTATTTGTTGACCTTTCTTTACTTTATCACCTTTTTTGACCATGATTTCATCCATGTGACCGTATAGGGTTTCATAACCATAGCCATGATCTATAGTGACACTGAATCCATATCCACTTCTTCTTTTCTTGGATATTTTTTTAATCACACCATTTCCTGTTGCTTGAATTGGGGTTCCTGTAGGTGCAGTAAAATCTATTCCATCATGAAATTTTTTCACCTTATGTATTGGATGAATTCTCCAACCATATCCAGACATGTACCTGATTTTTCTTTTCAATTTATCCTCACGAACAGGCTTGATCGAAGGGATTGACGCCAATCTTTCTTTACGTTCTAAAGCCATCGTGTAAATAGTGTCTAAAGATTTTCGTTGCAGCTCTATTTTATACTTAAGTTTTTCAAGTTTCTGTTCGGAGTTTTTAATTAAATCTCCAGATGCCCCAAAAGTTTCTAGGGACTCAAAACGATTACTTCCTCCTGTACCTCCGTCCCAAACCGACTCGTTGATTGGATCTAGACCAAAAATCATTCGATGAATCTCGGCATCTTTCGTTTGGAGATTTTTCAATTGATTCGAAATTTTTTGAAGATCGGTAGAGAGAGAAGCGTAGCTATATTTTAGCTGAGTGACGTGTCTGTCAAGTGATTTTTCTTTCGGCGAAGGGAAAAAAGCATAAAACACTCCGGCAACAACAACGGAAGTTATTAACACTGCAGAAAAAATACCGCTATACCTTCGAAGTCTTTCGGAGGTCTTAAGCTTCACTTTCTCATATCTGAGTGTTTGTGAATTAAATACGTATTTCTTACTGTTCATTACTACTGTTTTTCAGAATTAGTACTTTTGTACCTCTTCTGGACATACGTATGTTCGGGGGATCAAACGGTGACAAATGTAATATACCGTTTGTGATTTACAAAATATTCTCTTAACAAATGTTAAAAAAACATATTGGAAAAAATTGCATAAATAAATCCTTGATAATCTTATTGTTGTAATGAGTACAAGCTATTTTTATATTATGATATTATCTAATATGTAACTAATTGAAATTGTTAATGAAGGCAAACGAAATAAGACAAACTTTTTTAGATTTTTTCCAGCAAAAGGATCACCTAATTGTTCCTTCGGCACCAATAGTAGTCAAAAATGATCCAACCTTGATGTTTAATAACGCAGGAATGAATCAATTTAAAGACTATTTTTTAGGAAATAAAGAGCCAAAAAGTAAAAGAGTTGCAGATACCCAAAAATGTTTAAGGGTTAGTGGAAAACACAATGATCTTGAAGAGGTTGGGATTGACTCATATCATCATACGATGTTTGAAATGTTAGGAAATTGGTCCTTCGGGGATTATTTCAAACAAGAAGCAATAGCTTGGGCTTGGGAATTATTAGTGGATGTTTACAAACTAGACAAAGATCGTATTTACGTGTCTGTTTTTGGCGGTGATCAAAATGAAGGATTAGGTCTAGATACTGAAGCTACAAACATTTGGAAGGCTTATGTAGATGAAGATCGGATTTTAAACTTTGGGAAAAAAGACAATTTTTGGGAAATGGGAGATACAGGCCCTTGTGGTCCGTGTTCTGAAATTCATATCGACCTCCGAAGCCAAGAAGATCGAAAGAAAATACCTGGTAAAGATTTGGTTAACCAAGATCATCCACTGGTCATTGAAATTTGGAACTTGGTGTTCATTCAATTTAATAGAAAAGCAGATGGAAAACTAGAGGACCTTCCAGATAAACATATTGATACCGGAATGGGTTTTGAGAGGCTGGCAATGGCGATTCAATCGAAAAAATCCAATTATGATACTGATCTCTTTACACCTTTTATACAGAAAATCGAATCTAAATCATCTATAAAATACACTGGTAATTACGACTTGTCGGCCAAGACGGATATTGCGATGCGTGTCATTTCTGATCATTTGCGAGCTGTAAGTTTTACAATCGCAGATGGAGAATTGCCAAGCAATAATGGAGCGGGTTATGTCATTCGACGAATTTTGAGACGTGCGATACGTTATTATTATTCCTTTTTGAACATCAAGGAACCTTTTATCTACTCTTTGGTTGAAGATCTTGCGATATTTTTTAAGGATGTTTTTCCAGAATTGGATGCCCAAAAAGATTTTGTTGCCAAAGTAATCGAGGAAGAAGAAAAGTCTTTTTTAAGAACCCTAGCAGGTGGATTAAAAAGATTAGGGAATGTCGAAATAACAGATAATGTGTTGGACGGTGAACTGGCTTTTGAGTTATACGATACCTATGGATTTCCAATTGACCTAACTCGTTTGCTGGCTTCCGAAAAAGGATGGGAGATAGACGAGGCCGCATTCGCGAATGCGTTAAATCAACAAAAACAACGGGGACGTGCAGATGCCAAAAGAGAGACAGGCGATTGGGTCGTGCTGAGTGATGAAAAAAATGCGAAGTTTATAGGATATGATTATTTGAATGTCAACAAAGCTAAAATTCTCAAATACAGAACGATCAAAGAAAAAGGAAAGGATATCTTTCAAGTAGTCCTTGACCAAACTCCATTTTATGCTGAAGGTGGTGGTCAGGTGGGGGATACCGGAACCTTGACGATCGAAAACGAGCAAATAAAAGTACTGGATACAAAAAAGGAAAATGATTTAATTATTCATTTTGTGGACAAATTGCCTCAGAATTTAGAAGGCTTTCTAGATGCTGATGTTGATGCTAAAAGAAGAGCGAACATTGAGAATAACCATAGCGCGACTCATTTGATTCATGCCGCTCTAAGATCGGTACTAGGCAGCCATGTACAACAAAAGGGTTCACTGGTAAGAAAAGATCAGTTTAGATTTGATTTTTCACATTTTCAAAAAATGACCGAAGAAGAAATCGATAAGGTAGAAAGAATGGTTAATGAAAAGATCCGAGAAAACATCGCATTAGAAGAACATCGAAGTATTGCGATCCAGGAGGCGAAAGATGCTGGTGCAATGATGCTTTTTGGTGAAAAATATGGTGACCATGTGAGGATGATCACTTTTGATTCGGAGTATAGTCGCGAATTATGTGGAGGTTGTCATGTTTCCCATACGGGAAAGATCGGATTGCTTAAAATAACCAGTGAATCCGGAATTGCTGCTGGTGTTAGAAGAATAGAAGCCGTTACGGCGAAAGAGGCAGAATCTTACCTCAATAAGGCACTCACCGAACTAAATGAGATACGTGGAATGTTTAAGTCAAAAGATAGTGCAGCAAAGTCCGTTTTGTCTTTGCAAGATGAAAATAAAGCACTTAAAAAAGAACTTGAAAAGATGATGGCCCTAAAAGCCGGTTCGTTAAAAGAAGATTTAATCAAAGGTGCCAAAGATGTTGCTGGGACGAAATTAGTAGTCGCTGAGGTTGAATTAGATTCTAATTCAGCCAAAACTTTAGCTCATAATATTGCTAAAGAAATAGATTCTGGTGTTGTGCTCTTAGGTCTTAAATCGGAGGACAAAGCACAATTAATGCTTTTAATTACCAAGGATTTGAGTAAAGAGAAAAATTGGAATGCCGGAACGATTATCAGAGAGCTCGCTAAAGAAATAAATGGCGGTGGCGGTGGTCAAGCATTTTTTGCCACAGCCGGAGGTTCGAATCCATCCGGATTGGATTCTGCGCTCAGTAAAATTGAATCATGCCTAGTTTAAAGAATATGAAGATTAGTTATTTAGTTTTGATAATAGGATTATTATTTTCTAATGCTTGTAATAAAAGCAATAATCAAAAGCTTGCTGATTCCGTAGAAACTAGCCATGCAAAACCTGAACAAAAAGGAGGAGCTGAGCCTGGTAAAATGCAAACACAGAGACCAATGGTCAAAATACAAAACGAAGATTGCTTATCAGAGTACAAGGATTTGGAGCAGATTAGTGAAGAATCCGGTGAAGTAGTAAAAGTTCTGGATTTGTTCATGATCGAGTTTGGGCAAGCGAGACGAGTCAATCCGTGTAATTTTCCGAATGAAGATTATAAAGTCGGAGATCAAGTTATTTTTTCAGGAGTAATTAAGGAATCACCAGCAGGGGTGAGATTGGCTGGAACACCTTTTAAATTAGTTTCTATTAGATTGGCAAATGAGTAATTCCACAATACGTTTAGGGGGAGTACCCGAACACTTTAATTTGCCCATTCATTTGGCAATCGAAAATCACGAATTTGAAAAAAGAGGGATTTCAATAGAGTGGACTACTTTTTCGGGTGGTACAGGTCAAATGACCAAAGCTTTGAGAAATAATGAAGTCGACGCTTGCATTCTTTTGACTGAAGGGATCATAAAGGATATTATTAGAGGTAATCCTTCTAAAATCGTAAGTATTTATGTTAATACTCCTTTGATTTGGGGGGTTCATACTGGTGCCTCCAATCCACTCGACAATTATCATGATATATTCAACAAAAAATATGCGATCAGTAGATTTGGCTCTGGGTCTAATTTAATGGCCGTCGTTGATGCCAATACGAAGGGACATCAAATCTCTGAAGAGCAATTTACCATTATCAAGAATCTCGATGGAGCATTAGCGTCATTAGAAAACAATGAAACGGATGTTTTTTATTGGGAAAAATTTACAACCAAACCATATGTGGATCAAGGTAAGTTAAAGCGACTTGGCGAGTACCTTACTCCTTGGCCTTGTTTTGTCATCGCAGTGAGAGATCAAATGCTGGAAAAACGCCCAGATGATGTAGTCCGAATGCTAAGGGTGATACACGATAGTACAGACTCATTCATGAGAAATCCAGAAGCTATCTCGATGGTCAGTCAGCGCTACCACCAAAAAATTGAAGATGTAGAAAGGTGGTTTCATTCTACCGAATGGGCAATCCATGGATGGGTAAGTAATAAAATGATCCAAAGTGTAGTATATAATCTTAGGGTAGCGAAAATCGTAGGATCAAAAGAGGAAATTCCCAAATTGATATGGAAGCGAATTTAAATTAATTTGAAGGTCAATAGTCTATTGCTAAAAATTTCTAATCAATTCGTTTTACATTTTTATCCAAGTCTTTACTGTAGCTCCTTTACGCGTAGTTAAATATATTTTGAATGTCCCTTTAGGTAGCATACTTGTGTTGAGGTTTAAAATATTTTCATTTAATGTTTTCTGTTGCAAATAAATTTTGCCAAGGGGGTCCACAATCATCAATTCCAAAATTTTGTCATCATCGATCATTAGGATAAGTTCATCGTTGAACTGAGGATTTGGATAAATATTGATTTTTGAATTTTTGGAGTCTATTTCATTTGATGATAATGGCGCCAATGGTTCTCCTTTTCTTAATCCAAACAGTTGGTTCGTTAGTTGATTAAATCGAAGTTCTAATGGAGAATGTTCTTCCATGATCCATTGATCATCATCATAGAGGTGTTGGTAAATTATCTCTCCATTATTACTGTTTAAGGTATAAAAATAACTCTCATTAAATCCATCATGCCCAATGACAAAAAAATGATCATTGCTATCATCATAAGCCCAATAACGGTGACCGCCGAAAATATTCTCTATCTCAGGTATTTTTTTTATTTCGCTAAGGTTTTGAGAAATCGGATCTATTTCGATCAATGACAATCCATTTGGAGTTAAGCCCAACAAGCCGATGATTTTTTGCCTTTCTTTATCAAAGGCAATTGCACTCAAATATTGACCTTCAGGTGTTATTGGCATAATATCCTTGAGCGATCCATCGGTAAAGTTTATCGAAACCAAACTCCAGGAGTTGCTGCCTGGAAATGAGCCGACAAAATAGAACAAGCCCGCAGCCTTGTCTATTGCAGAATTATGTGTGTCAATAATAATTCCCTCCAATGCCACGTTTTCCGGATAGTTGATTATTTCACCTGTGGCATAATTTATTTTCGAAACGGCAACCTTGTTTGATGGATTATCTTTGTTGAGCCCAATGATTTCTTGGTCGCTTACATGCTGGATCATTTGAATTTGAGGAGCTTCTAAAGAATAAAGGATTTCACCACTTATGATATCCACTACTAATATCTCATTGTTTCCTCCTTCACTGGTAAAAATGTAATGGCCTTCATCTTCATTGATCGCAACTCCTCCGAGCATTTGAGATAAGTAATCAACATTGGGGTAAACCTTAATTGATCTTAATTGATTCGTTTCAAATTTTATCTCAACCAATTCTTCGCTAAATTGGCTCATTAAGTTGCCAGTATATAGTAAGGAGAAAAGTAAAATAAATTTTTTAATCATTGGCTTACCTGTTTTCTACTTGTGTAACTCGTATAGTTTATGAGCTTCGTATTACGGACGATATTTTAGTTGGAGGCCATGAAAAAATTTTCTCAAAAATTGATCTTTACATGGTCTGTATTGTCTTTGACCCGGTTTTCTAAAGAATGCATTTATCTCGTGTTTGCTTACGCGAAAATCTAATAAATCAAAAATATCGACGATATCTTCGTCACGTAGTTTTAAAGCAATTTTCATTTTTCGAAGAATACCATTGTTGTTTATTTTCTTTTCGTGAACTACTGTTTTACCATCATCTTTTTTTCCTCTTTTTTCAATAATAAAGCCATCGAGAAATCTAACTAAATCTTTGTCTAGAATTAATTTGTAATCAGGATCTTCGTCTTTTTTGAGCCATTCACTCACTTGAGCTCGAGTTACTTCTAAGTCTCCCAAAGCAAACAATTTGATCATTTTATCATCTCCATAATCGAAAATATATCTGATCTTTCGCAGTACATCACTGTTTGTCATATTGTAAAATTAATCAAAGCTATATTGAAGTTTAATTCCCACCGCATAATTAAAAGGAAGTCCAGCATAAAGATAGCGTGGCGGTGCAGCACCAAAACTTCTTGGGTTAACTGCAATCATTGAGGCGTACTTTGAATTACCAATGTTATTTAGATGACCAATAATGTCAAGATTGAGTTTATTTGAAATTTTTATATTTCTGGTAATGAGTAGATTGTGTAAAAAGTAATCTTGTGTAGAAATAAGATTAAGATCATCTGCGAACATCGCAGAAGTGTAAGAGCTGGTCCAATTTATATTAAGATTTTTATTAAAAATTTTGAAACTTAATAGGGCTTTAGATCTAGGATTACCTGGAAGAAATTTATCCGCATAGTCAATGTCTCTATTTACAAATTCAATAAACTGATGCGGACTATATTGAAAAGATCCATTCACTAAAATTGCATGGAAGCCTAGGCATTTAATATTTATAAGTTTTCCAATCTCTAACTCAATTCCAGGATGTCTGGTTTTTCCGGCATTTATTCCAATGTATTGATCTTCGGTGAGCCTTTCGGCAACAAGAAGATTGGTAACAAGTAAATGGTATAGACTTAAGTCTAAACTCCAATCGTTGTATTTACCTCGAATTCCAATTTCCGTATTCCAGCCAATTTCTGGTTCAATATCCACATTAATGATTCCTTCTGGATTCAAAGTTTCTGAAAGTGTAGGGATAGAGAACCCATGACTTATCAAAGTGTAAACCTTAATGTAATTCTGGGTAGAGAAGTTTTTGTCAAACTCAAGCTTCAAGTATGGACTTAAGATTGGTTTATACTGATATTCTCCTGATTTATTATTAGCACTGATTCCAAAGAGATCCTGATAAGTATAGTTGGTATGATTAAGATTTAAGCCAGAAAAAACATTCCAATTTTTTACTGATTTAGAACCCTCGAAAAACAAATTGATGAAGCGCCTTTTTTCTTCATTGTCTGAAAGAAGGGTACCCTTACCAATATCTAATGTTTCGAAGGTGCTCCAATCTTCTTTTTCATTAAATATCTCAATGCCCAATGCCAGTCTTGATAATCTTTTGGTAAAGCTCAATTTGGCTCTTAGACCCAAGGTATTGCTTAACTGTTGGAGTTCATTAAAAGGACGACGTTCCTCATTTTTAAAAGTTGAATAGAATGTACTGACACTCGTTTCCCAGTTCGCCAAAAATTTGTGGCTAAAGTTAAAGCCAATTTGACCTCGATGATAATCTTCCTTGCCGTTCACACTAAGCCAGTTTGATGCGGCTTTCTCTGGACTGATTTCAAAATCAGATAAGTTCAATGAACTCGGAATTTCGGCATTCACGGATGTGAAATTTAAATAACTCGAAAAACTAGATTGCTTAAACAAAACTTGACCAAAGCTCGAAATGGATTGCCTGAAAAAATTATTGTTTTCGCGATAGCCATCGCTGGTCGCTAAGTCGTGATTAAGCGTAAAAACACTTTTGGTAGATTTTAGGTGTAAGCCATTGTTACTAGAAAAACTACCAAACGATCCAATCGATTTTTTTGAGATGAAAGAACTTTCAGGACGTTGCGCGAAACTAGTGCGATACCGCAAAGTTCCTCCTAAGCTCGTTCCGTAACTAGGAGGCGAAGGGCCTTTGATCAACTCTATTTCATCGATGATACCTAGATTAATGTCTTCGAGATTTGTTTCTCCATTTCCATCAGTTATAGGAATATCATTGATAAACGCTCTAATTCGGGTGGTGCTAAAAGGAGAGCGGCTTCCTATTCCACGAATAGTGAGACGATTGGTGTTTAAGGCACCAGCATGCATGAAAACACCAGGTAGACTATTATAAATTTCTTGAGGAGAGGAAGGGTTACTTTCTTTGAAAGAAATCTTTTGAGTTTGTACCAAATCCAAGATCCCTTTGCCTGGTACCAAAACCCCTTTAAGAATGATTGTATCTGGTCGCTTGCCAGCTTCCGTGTTTTTACTTTTTGACTCAGTTGGGTTTTGAGTAACGGCATAGCTTGAAAAACAAATGATGAAACTTAGTAATAGGCAGATCCTCATTTTCGATTTATCTGTCAAGTATTCTTGTGACCTTCTCTTGGATTTCGGATACTGTTGCAAATCCTTTTGCTAAAACATGAAGTTTCCCATCTTTTTCTAGAAGTAAGGTTGGAAAACTATTGACTCCAAGTTCTGCTGATCTTTCGAAATCCTTTTTAATTAAATTTTTGGATTGTGTTTGATCAAAGCTTGATTTCAAAAATTCATAAGGGATATCGAGATTTACACAAATCTCTTCATAGGAGTTTAAAAGATGTAAGTTTTTGTTTTCAACATAAAATGCTTTCTGTACTTCTTTAAAAAAGCTAAATGCCTTTTCGGGATATTTATTTCTCACGAGCATTACTGCTCTGCATGGTGGTTCAGTATCATAGGTGATATCATCTTTATCTAAAATGCCGTAAGAAAAGGGTAAACCAGATGCTCGATTAACATCTTCCCAATGATG
This sequence comes from Saprospiraceae bacterium, assembly GCA_020631135.1. GTDB lineage: Bacteria > Bacteroidota > Bacteroidia > Chitinophagales > Saprospiraceae > JAHDHU01. The sequence goes on from JAHDHU010000024.1 coordinate 12,074, forward strand.
AATCAGAAAGTCTTTTAGTTCGGACATCGTTTGAGTGTTATAGGGTCTTAATCCTCCCATAACTATTTCAAAATCCAATTTAGATTTATAGCTGTTTTTGATTTCTGACATATTCTCAGAAATACCGTAGCACCATGAGCACATTGGGTCTCCGACATAGATTAATTTGGCCTTTGGCTGAGTCATACAGTTTACAGATAATAGAATTAAAAATAATGGTAAGAATTTCATAGAGATGAATTTTAGAAGGCATTATTGATTTCAATAATAAGCCTTTATAAAATTGAATTGCAAGTTACATTGTTATCGATGGCTATTGAAAGAATTTTGGATTTGTAAATTCACATTATGAACAAGCCCATCGATCCTCGAAATCTTTATCTTGCTCCAGAAGAAACAAGCAATTTGAAAATTAAAAAGCCAGCGACGTACGCCGCCGGGCTCAAAGGTGTAAGTGTAGCATTACAACATGCTTTTGATGAAATGGGGCCGATAAAAGCAATGACTACCTTGGCTAAACTTAATCAGGATAAAGGTTTTGATTGTCCAGGATGTGCTTGGCCTGATCCAGATGATAAGAAATCTTTGTTTGCAGAGTACTGCGAAAATGGTGCTAAAGCCATAGCTGAAGAGGCAACCAACAGGAGGGCCAATCCCGAGTTTTTTAAGAGGCATACAATTCAAGAATTAGCAAGGTGGAGTGATTTTAGATTAGGAAAATCTGGTAGATTGACACATCCGCTAATTAAAAGAAAGAATAGTGACCATTATGAGAAAATTGAATGGAGTGAGGCTTATCAAATTATAGCTCATGAACTAAATAAATTAGATCATGCAGATCAAGCAGTTTTTTACACTTCAGGAAGATCGAGTAATGAGGCAGCTTTTCTTTGGGGTTTATTTGCGCGAGCATTTGGCACGAATAACATGCCGGATTGCTCGAATATGTGCCACGAATCAAGTGGGGTAGCATTGAAACAAACGGTTGGTATTGGAAAAGGCTCTGTCAAATTGGAAGACCTTGAGCATGCGGAAGTAGTCATAGTGGCCGGACAAAATCCAGGAACCAATCATCCCAGAATGTTGTCGGCGCTGCAAAAATGTAAGATAAATGGTGGAAAAATCATTACAATAAACCCTCTTGAAGAGGCTGGATTAAAACGCTTTAAAAATCCACAAAGACCTATCGACTATTTTACAAGTGGGACTATGTTGACAGATCTCTTTCTGCAAGTGAAAATCAATCAAGATATTTCTTTGATCAAAGCAATTTTGAAAATTATTCTTGAAAAGCACGAAAATGGAGAGGACGTCTTTGATGTAGAATTTATCGATCAAAAGACAGTTGGTTATCAAGCACTGATCAAGGATTTGAAGTCATATGATTTAGATGATTTAGTTGGTCAGAGTGGTGTGCAAATGTCGCTCGTTGAAGAAGCTGCAACTATTTTAGCTAAAGCAAAAAAAATAGTCTGTTGTTGGGCCATGGGGCTCACTCAGCATAAAAATGGGGTAGACACCATCAAGGAATATGTCAATTTACTTTTGCTTAAAGGAAGTATTGGGAAGTTGGGCGCTGGTACCTGTCCTGTAAGAGGGCATAGTAATGTACAAGGAGATCGTACGGTTGGTATTATGCACCATGTTTCGCCTGCCTTAAATCAATCTATAAAAAACGAATTTGGTTTTGATCCACCAGTTCATCTAGGTAAGGATACGGTCCATTCGATTAAGGCAATGCACGAAAGAAAAGCTAAAGTATTTATAGCCCTTGGCGGTAATCTACTATCGGCAGCCTCTGATACTTTTTTTACTGGAGAAGCATTGCAAAATTGTGATTTGACAGTTTCGGTTTCTACAAAATTGAACCGAACGCATTTAGCCACCGGTATGCGTGCACTTATACTCCCAACTTTAGGAAGATCTGAAAAGGATCTCAAGTCGGGTAAAAATAGACTCGTCTCTGTCGAAAATAGTATGGGAAAAGTCCACGATTCTCAGGGACACCTAGAACCTGCTTCTCCTCATTTGCGAAGTGAACCCGAAATAGTAGCTAACATAGCTCATTTGACTTTAAATGCTAAGTATCAAATTCCATGGCTCGAAATGGGCTCTGAATATGATTTGATTAGAACAAAAATGGAACGAGTGTTGAAGGGTTTTGAAAATTATAGTCAAAGGATGAAAAATGGAGGATTTTACCTTCCCAATAATGCTAGGATTGCTGATTTTCAAAATATGCCAAATGCCAAGGCAGAATTTTCGATTTGTCGTCCTAGCCAGCATTCGCTGAAAGAAGATGAATTTTTATTGATGACCATCAGGTCACATGATCAATTCAATACCACCATTTATGGAATGGATGATCGATATCGTGGCGTCTTTAATGAGAGACGTGTTTTATTTATAAATAAGATCGACATGCGTCGAATCGGACTTTCAGAAAAAGAACTGGTGAATGTGGAAAGTTTTTATGACGGTCAAAAAAGGAAGGTCCACAATTTTATTGTAGTTCCTTACGATATTCCGGTTGGAAATTTAGCCGGTTACTTCCCGGAACTTAATCCGCTCATTCCTATCGATCAATTCGCTGATCAGAGTCAAACTCCAATATCAAAATCAATTCGTGTAAAAATTGTTCAGCAAGGTATTTAGGGATTCGAAATAGAATCTCTTTGTTGTTGATCTTTTTTTCTTAATCGTTCTTGAATAAGTATCGAAAAAGAATAAACGATCAAAGAAAGAGGCCAAATCAAATCTGCATTTTCGACCAAAGATGGAAATAATGGTGTTTCGGTAGTTTCTCCGTAGAAAAAGGCAATTATAGCCACGATAAAAACGGATAAGGCCAAATACTGTAAAACTTTGTAGAAGTTCATATTCACCGAGAATCAGGTGGCAATATCTTTATAATTGCGGGTAAAACAAAAAGGGTCACCTAAAATCTTAGATGACCCCTTCACATTTAGTCAGTTGCAAATTTAATTATTTTTTACGGCGGTCAAATTTGACTCGGCATTTTCAGCATTTGTAGAGGCCGTTTTCTTTCCTTTTTTGCATTTAGATACGTCACACTTTCCTTTTTTGACATTCTCCTCTGAAACCAACTTCGTCAATTCAGATTTTTCCATTTCTGCACTAGCTACTTTTGTTTTTTTACATGATTTAGCACATACTTTTTTGCATTCTTCTAAGGTCATACCCATTTTTTTTGCACACTCTTTAGATGGTACGCAGGTCTTTACTTCTTTGTCTAACGTAGGCGTAGTTGAGACATTGGTTTGAGCAAATGACATGCTTGCAAAAAAGCACATGATGAACGAAATTCCTATTATTTTTTTCATGATTAAAATTTGAATTCACTCAGATCCGCTGAGTTGCCAGGGCATAATTGCCAAAACAAAGTTCTTTCATAAGCCCAATAGTATGTGTTTAAGACCTGGTAAAGCCTTGTTAAAAAGTTGTTAAACGCAGTGCACAATCCAAGAATTATAGCGCTCTTTGAGTTGGATAAATATCAAAAGAAAATTGATCGCTATAAAACGAGTACCATTTTTATTCTTTATTCTCTGCTTTGCATTGCTTGCTTTGGTTGCTTTCCAAATTAAGTGGTTGAATATGTCCCAAAAAATGATTGAAGACCAATTTGAACAGAAGGTAAATCTTGCGATAGGTAGTGCACTCACTGAATTTAATTCTTCGCATAAAACAAGTCTGGCAATAGACGAATCTGAAGCTTGCAGCGAAGAAGAAACCTTAAAGTGTTTGCCTGGTGAGTTGAGCTTGACTCATCAAAAAGAACTCGAACAAAGTCTGCAAAATTATATGTCGTGTTACGGGATAGACGATAAGTACGAAGTGCAGATTACTGGATCCAATTGTGCTCCTAGTAAATCATCTTTTTGTTGTTCTATAGGTTCTAAAAAAGCCGGTAATTCCGAGCTAATGTTAGGCGTCTCATTTGAGACAAAGGCAAAATATCTAAAAGATAAAATGCTTCCGATGATTATCTCATCGATGCTAATATTCTTGTTATTGGCTACCGTCTCGTTTTTCATATTGGGCTCTTTAATAAAACAAAAGCGTGTTACCGAAAACAACATCGATTTCTTCAACAATACTGCTCATGAACTTAAAACTCCACTCACTAATATTTCATTGGCACTAAAACTATTGGGTAAAAAGTATAGTGGAATTGAAAATGATAAATATGCCCAAATCATTAAGTCTGAAAATTCAAAATTATCCGACCAAATAGAACGTGTCCTCTTTTTATCTAAAATGGAAAATGGAGAGTACGTGATGAAAAAGGAAGAGTTAGATTTAAACGAAATCGTCAAAGATGTCATCGATAGTATGTCCTTGCTTTTAAGAGAAACTGGAGGAGCCATCAATTTGGTGTGCAAGATTAGTGGGCCGGTGAAAATAATCGGAGACTATTTGCACATAAGTAATGTGTTTAGAAATTTGATAGATAATGCATTGAAGTATTGTGATGCTAAACCACAAATAGATATTATCATCCAGGAAGGTCAAAACAAAATTAATGTTGTCGTAAGAGATAACGGTATCGGAATTAGTCCGCAAGATCAAGTACATGTATTTCAGAAATTTCAAAGGGTCAATACGGGTGATGTAAAAAGAGTTAAAGGATTCGGTATTGGCTTAGCATATGTAAAGACAGTTATCGAAATGCATAATGGCCAAGTGAGCGTGCAAAGTGAATTAAATAAAGGGAGTGAATTTAAATTGTTAATACCCCAAGTATAACATGAAAGAAAAGAGAATATTACTAGTAGAGGATGACTTAAATCTGGGATTTTTGTTAATGGATTATTTAGAATCAGCAGAGTACAAGGTTAAACTTTGTAAAGATGGCTTATCCGCTCTCGATGTCTTAGAATCACAGAGCTTTGACCTCTGTCTACTTGATGTAATGATGCCCAAACTGGATGGATTAAGTGTAGCTAAAATAATGCGGAAGAAAGGGAATAAGACGCCGTTTATTTTTTTGACCGCGAAATCAATGAAAGAAGATAGAATTCATGGTTATGGATTAGGAGCTGAAGATTATATCACCAAGCCTTTTGACGAGGACGAATTGCTTTGTAAAATAAGTGTCGTTTTAAGAAGGAATCAAAAAGATCCGCTCGCCAATGCGCCGAGTCAATTTGTTTTGGGTAGATATAAATTCGATTACAATCGTCAAGAGTTGAGCTGCAGTGAATGTGTTAAAAGATTAACACAAAAAGAAAATGAGGTTCTTCGATTACTGTGTCTTCATAAAAACAGAGTCCTCAAAAGAGATGAAGCGGTTGAAATCATTTATGGTAAGAAGGATTATTTTTTAGGTAGAAGTTTTGATGTTTATATTTCACGCATTAGAAAGCTATTGCAAAATGATTCTACCTTAGAAATCCAAAACATTTATAAAGTGGGTTTTATGTTAAATGAAGTACAGGCAGAATTAAAATCATATCAGCGTTAATTAAGGATTGCATTTAAGTACAACCGAAAACCATTATACCAATATCCCCTAAAAACAGGCGAATCCATAAATGCAATAATTTTTCCTTTTCCTAAATTTTGCCTTACTAGGGCAGGGGAGTTGTTTGCCATTTCTTGATTGGATTTGGAGGCATAACCACTCGACAAGGAGCTATCTGTATAACGTATGATTACATCGATCGAATCACTTTTTGGTTCTTCTATAAAGTGAGTACCTTTTTTAAAACAATGATATTCTTCTTTATGATAACCTACTGTTAATTCATCATCGAGATCCATTCTTGCTTCGAAAATTGCGCCGCCAATTACATTTGCATTTCTACTTACTTCAGTAGAGTAATATTTTACTTCTCCAGTTTTGGGATCCTTGCCTTCACGTTGTTTAAAAGTTACGTCCAATAAACTTGAACGTTCGAGCCATCTTATTGAAGATCCGATAGCTACAAGTTTACCGCCATCTCGAATCCATGTATTCAGTTCGTTTATGTTCGTGCTATCTAGCGAATTATACCTACCACTAGGTAAAATCAAAACATCATATTTGTTTAGTTTTTTGGAGTTTCTGAATCTATCGATATCAATTTTTGTAATAGGGATATCGAAGCGATGGTCCAGTGTATGCCAAAGTTCCCCAGCTTCATAAGAGGAGATTCCATTTCCGACCAACATCGCAATTTTAGGAGTTCGATTGGCGGAGGTATCTTTTTTAGTTGGACTTTCAAAGGCAATCGGAAACTTCGTAAGTCTCGTGGCCATAGGTCTTTTTGAAAAACTTTTTTGGATCTGTGTCAATTCATCCGATTTTAAAGACTCGTATTCTAAGCCAAATGCGAGAGGCATGGTCCAGCTTGAAACGTCATAAAAAATACTGTCTCCAAAAGAATTGACTTTTTCGAAAATAGTTTTGGCTAGGGTATATTCTTTTTGATTCAGTGAAACGACATAAGATTTTCTTTTAGGAAAAGACTTTTTATTTTTTTTAAAGTTTATGGTCGTTTGATTAAATACGATATTGTGCGTGTTTAAGAGATTTAAAAAACCATTGAGTTTTATCGAATCCACATCATAAAAGATGTATCCTTTAACAGGATTTTCCGAGGCTCTTTTATTTCTGTTTTTGTAATATTCAACCTGATACTTTTTTAATTTATTACGCATGTCCAGCACAGCTTCTTGCGTAGAGAGACTCGTGGTAACCTGATTTCGAATTGCAAATGGAAAACTTAATAGACCACCATCTTTTTCTTGTAAATGTCCTCTTGCCGAGGCTTGCTCAAATAAAATACCAACCGCACCGTTAGCATCTGGGTAAGTCGATCCCTTTCCATAGTAATAATCATCAAATCGTTTTTTCATAAAGTACTCCGAACCTATTTTGTCCAAAGCTTTCATATGATATTGAGCTATATCTTCCGTTAGCTGTTGGTTTTTTTGAGGAGTATTTGGGTTGGTTCTTGATGGGACACCAGGTTGAAAAAAAAATGTAGAATTTTTTCCCATCTCATGATGGTCTGTCAAAACGTTGGGTTTCCAATAATGATAGTTTCTAATTCTCCCTTGAGATTCAGGATGAACGAGCAACAGCCAATCTCTATTTAGGTCAAACCAATAGTGATTGGTTCTACCTCCTGGCCAGACTTCTGAAAATTCTCTATCATTTTCATCAGGATTGAGATTTTTACTTCTATGCATATTGACCCAAGTCGAAAACCTTTGCAACCCGTCAGGATTATAACAAGGATCTATGATCACTATATTATTCTTTAAGAGTTGAGTTATTTTAGAATCTTTTCCAGCAGCCAAATAATAGGCTACTAGCATTGCAGCATTCGAGCCGCTGGCTTCATTACCATGAATGCTATAGCCTTGGTAGAGAACGAGTGGCGCCTTCTTGTTATATTTTCCATTAGATTCTTTTAAATGATCTTCTCGCAGCTTTTCAATGTTGTCTTGGTTCTCTTCACTCGTGTAAATAAGATTGATCAATGCTCTGTTTTCATGAGAACGTGCATATTCTTTGAGTTTTACCCTTTTAGATGCAGATGACAAATATTTGCTATAAGCAAGCAATTGGTCATGAGAAATATGCCATTCTCCGATTTGATATCCTAAGTATTCTTCCGGGGTTTGGATGCTCTCATCGTATTCAATATTTGGCAAATAGTAGTTTAATGATTTCTTTTGCGCATTAAGCGAAAATGACAAAACGCAGATAAGAAGGATATAGTGACATTGAAATGATTTTAACAAGTGTATGAAGAACATAAAACATCTAATTTTAATAAGCTCAAAGTAAGGAATAAATGAATACTTTTTTTGCAGTAGTAATTATCGGATTTGTTTTAATGATGGTGATCTTCAATGTATATTTTAGATACAAGATTTTGGGCGATTACAAATATTTAGTCAAACATAATATCCAATTTGGGGCGAAGCACATTATCAGTAATGCTAAATTGGAAAGTGAAATTATTCCTAGTTATCCTCAACACGAAACTGTTATTCGATCGTTTTGTAAGAAACTACAAATGGCATTCAGAGTGGCATTGGGATTACTATTTTTAATTATTGTCGTATCGATTATTTTGAAGTATATAGTGTAATATGGTGAAAATTGGAGTAGTTGGACTAGGACATTTAGGTAAAATCCACCTAGCATGTATTGAAAAGACAGATTTTGAGATTGTGGGTTGTTATGACATTGATGACAAAGCGCTCAATTATGCTGAAAAAGAATTTGGCATTAAAGGTTTTGAATCTTTAGAAAAACTCCTCGATGTTTGTGATGCTGTCGATATCGTATGCTCAACATCGAGTCATTATGAGGTTGCCAAGATGGCTTTAGAAAGAGCTAAGCATGTTTTTATAGAAAAACCATTTGTCGAAGAATTGGATCAAGGATTAGAGTTGAAGTCTATTGCTCTTAAAAACAATTGTAAGGTTCAAATTGGTCATGTCGAAAGGTATAATCCTTCCTTAAGGGCAGTAAGTGATTTGGCTTTGGCACCGAAATTCGTTGAGGCTCATAGACTAGCTCAATTTAATCCACGAGGCAACGATGTTTCTGTAGTTATGGATTTGATGATTCATGATCTGGATTTACTTTGCCACCTAATCAAAAGTGACGTAGATACTATAGAGGCCAATGGAGTTAATGTAGTTGAAAATTCACCAGATATATGCAATGCTCGAATTCAGTTTAAAAATGGCGCAGTGGCCAATCTCACTGCGAGTAGAATTAGCATGAAGCAAATGAGAAAATTCAGAATGTTTCAATCCGACAGATACGTAAGTTTGGATTTACTAAACAAAGAATGTCAAGTGATTTCTTTAAGCAATTCTGAAAAAGAAAATTCGATGAGTTTCCAGACCGCATTAGGAGAAAAGTATGTGCAAATCAATGCGATGGATGTCGAACCAGTGAATGCGATACAAAAGCAATTTGAAGACTTTTTAGAGGTAATTACCAATAAAAAAGAGGTTAATGTCGGTATTGATGACGCTTTAAAGTCTCTTTCAATGGCAAAAATGATTCAGGATAGTATTTTTGTAAATAACCAAAAACTTGTCTTGTGAGGTTCTGCAAGTATTTAATATTTTTCTCTTTTTGCTTCAGTTCTTGTTCATTATTTGAAAATTCTGAACTAGAGGTGAGTTATATACATTTTAATAGACCTAATCATTTAACGACCGTAGAGCAGGGATCAAATGTGCATAATATCAAAGACCTTTGGATTGAAATGGATGCAGATGATTTGGGTGTTTTCCCTACCGACAAAACTGTTCCCTTTTTGCCTCAATCTAATGAATCCACAATTTTTGTTTTCGCCGGAATAAAAAACAATGGTATCCAAACAGATGCCGTTATTTATCCTTTTTATGATTTTGTAGAAATCGAAAAGACCTTTGTGCCCGGTGAGATAGATACAATGACTTTGGATTTTGAATATAAACCCGAGACGCTTTTCTCTTTTGTGGAAGATTTTGATGGAGGGCTCCTTTTTGCCAGAGATGAGGATGAAGACCCAGATTCAGGAATGACGATTCAAAGCCAATCAGGGAATAACTATGGTGAAATGATTCCATCGGAAGAACATCCACAGATAGGCGTTTCGAACATCATCAATTACAATGATATTCCGCTAAATAGTCAACCGGTTTATCTCGAATTGGAGTACCGAAATAATACACCATTTACAATCGGAATAATTGGACAACTGACATCTGACACAGATTTCACGAATGTGAAAATCTTAATTACCCCAAAGGAAGAATGGAACAAAATCTATATTGATTTTACCAACGAAGTAAATTTATCTCAGTTGAATGCTTATCGCATAGTTTTTGCAACGGTATGGGATGAAAATGGGGTAGATGACCAATTTGTCCATATAGACAATGTAAAGCTACTTCATTTCTAGTACGCTACATTCCATGATAAAGCCAACCAGTTTAGCTCTGTTTTTATATCAGATAGCTGATTTTTTAGCTGCTATAATCGCCTGGTTTTTGTTCTTTGTATATCGCAAACGAATCGAATATCCCGGCTTACCTTTTGATCAAATCCTTGAAGATCGACAACTTTACATTGGTTTAATCGTGATTCCGATTTTTTGGTTTTTACTCTATTCAGTGTTCGATAAATACAAGGATATCTATCGATATTCTCGCTGGGCAACTTTCAAACGGACTTTGGGACTTGTTTTTATGGGGACCTTGGTTTTATTCTTTACGGTATTAATTGATGACACGGTATATGATCAAATTTCTTTCACTAGGGCTTTTCTTAGTCTATTTAGTTTGCATTTTATCTTAACCTTTTTCTTTCGCATGGTCATTTTGACCATTGCAAAGAATCATTTAAAAACAGGTAAAGTCTCCTATAATACTCTGATCATAGGTGGTGATAAAAATGCTATGGAATTGTATCAGGACATAACAAATCGTCCCTACAGCTTAGGGCATAATTTTATCGGATTTATCGATTCTAATGGTAGTTCTAAAAATTATATAGAAAAACATCTTCCTTTGTTAGGAGATCTTAAGCAAATGCCAGAAGTAATCAATCAACATAAGGTACAAGATGTGATAGTCGCTGTAGAGTCTTCCGAACATGAGCGATTGAAAGGGATTTTCAATGTACTTTTTGAATCCAAAGAGGATCTTCTAGTTAAAGTTATCCCCGACATGTATGACATTCTTTTAGGCAATGTGAAAATGAATCATTTATATGGGGCCGTACTCATAGAAGTTCAACAAGAATTGATGCCACGTTGGGAACAAATTGTTAAGAGGGTTATGGATGTCATAGTTAGCGGTTTTATGTTGATCGTTTTGTCTCCACTTTATTTGTTTATTATGTTGAAGGTAAAGATGAGTTCTGAAGGCCCTATATTCTTTAAACAAGAAAGAGTCGGTTACAAAGGGAAACCTTTTAATATCTACAAATTTAGATCGATGAAGATTGATGCTGAAACTGAAGGCCCCCAGCTATCTCATGATAATGATCCAAGAGTAACCAAATGGGGGAAAGTTATGCGTGTTTACCGACTTGACGAATTACCTCAATTTTGGAATGTCTTAAAAGGTGAAATGTCTTTAGTAGGTCCTCGACCTGAAAGGCAATTTTTTATAGATAAAATTTCGGTAATTCAACCGCATTACAAACAATTGTTAAAAGTAAGACCTGGTATTACCTCGTGGGGACAGGTAAAATATGGCTATGCCTCAAATCTCGATCAAATGCTGCAACGTTTAAAATTTGATCTTCTTTATATAGAAAACATGTCCTTGTCATTGGATTTTAAAATTCTCTTCTACACCGTTTTGGTTCTAATTCAAGGGAAAGGTAAATAATGAAAACGAAGCGCATGTTTGGTCTAATTGGATATCCACTTGAACATAGTTTCTCGCCGAGCTATTTTGCAAAGAAATTTAAAAATGAGAAGATAAAGGATGCAGACTATCAAATTTATCCATTGAAGTCTTTAAAGAATTTAAAAAAGCAGCTGCTTAAAGATATTGTCGGATTTAATGTCACTAGTCCGTATAAAGAAGAAGTTATTGCACATTTAGATGAACTGAGTCCTGTTGCCCGGAAGATCAAGTCCGTAAATACAGTAAAAATTGTAGCTGGAAAATGGATCGGATATAATACTGACGTGTATGGTTTTGAGCATTCGCTGAATGAATTTATTGGTCGAAAAAAAATTAAACACTCGCTGATTTTGGGAAGTGGCGGAGCATCGAAGGCCATTATCTATGTACTCAAAAAGAATAACATTTCCACAAAAATTATCTCTAGAAAAAGAGGTTATCGTTCGTACCGTTATCTCGACAAAGAATTTATACAACAGCATCGTCTGATCATAAATTGTACTCCATTGGGGACTTTCCCAAAAGTATCCGAAAAACCACCGATACCTTACCAATTTTTAGGTTCAAGACATTTGCTTTTTGATTTGGTTTATAATCCGCAAAAATCTCTATTTTTGAAAGAAGGAGAGAAGAGGGGGTCTGGGATTGAAAATGGTTTACGAATGCTTCATTTGCAAGCTGATAAATCTTGGGAAATTTGGAATAATAAAGAAAGCTAAGCACGAAAACATCCATGTCCGAATCAGAGCCGAGTAACAATGATAAACAAGTCTTAGATTTTTCGAATACGGAAATTGCATTTAGCAATAAATCCGATCGTGAATTAAAAAAGACTTTTACTTTATTTAAACTAATGAGTAATCGTTCATTGGTTTCTCTTCTTTCCTCATTAGGCCTGTTGGCGATCAAGTTGCGATTGCCATTTGCCAAATTCGCAATTAGAAACACCATTTTTGATCAATTTGTAGGTGGTGAAAACTTATTGGATTGTCAAGCTGCAATTGATCATTTATACAAATTTGATGCGCTTACTATATTGGATTATGGTGCAGAAGGTAAAACCACAGAAGAAGAATTGGATAACACCATGAAGGAGACCATGCGAGCGATTGAATTAGGAGCTTCAAATAATTCTGTGCCAGCTGTTAGTACGAAAATCAAAGGTTTACAACCAATTGCTAGAAAAACTCAATGAACGTGTTTTATTGACGGATGTCGAAAAGCGAGAATATCAAAGGGTATTGGATCGGGTAGAAAATATTTGTCAAAAAGCTGAAGACTTAGGTGTCGCTATACTTATCGATGCAGAAGAAAGTTGGATGCAAATAGCCATCGACGATATAGTAGATCAAATGATGGCCAAGCACAACAAAGAAAATGTAGTGGTCTACAATACCTATCAACTTTATAGACATGATAAACTGGTCCAGCTAAAAAATGATCATCGTACAGCATTAGAAAATGGGTATATGTTAGGTGCAAAGTTTGTGAGGGGAGCATACATGGACAAAGAGCGCGAGAGGGCCATACAAATGGGGTATCCTTCTCCAATACATGTTGACAAATCGGCTGTAGATTTAGATTACAACGAAGCGATAAAATATTGTGTAGAAAATTACGAAACCATCGGCTCTATTTGTGCATCACACAATATTCAAAGTAATTTATATCAGGCGAAACTTATTGAAGATCTTGGGATAAATAAAACTCATCCACATCTGAATTTTTGTCAGCTCTATGGGATGAGTGATTATATTACTTTCAATCTTAGTGATGCTGGCTTCAATGTAGCGAAATATGTCCCTTATGGTCCGATCAAAGAGGTCGTTCCATATCTCATCAGGCGCGCCAAAGAAAACTCAAGTGTGACAGGCGAGATGGGTAGAGAACTCGAATACATCCACAAAGAAAAAAAGCGCAGAGGGATTTAGTCAAGCTCGCACATTCTTTAAGTATTTTAATAAAATTATCCAAAGCTCGCAAAGCTTGCAAAGCTTGCCCACGTTGCTTGCTGTGGAGTGAGTATAAAAAAAGTCAACTAAACTCAATTAGCTGACTTGTTGGACTTTCATTAAAGGTGAATGTGAATGCCCAATATTTTGATCTTTTGAATTCAGAAAAACTTGTCATAGCTTTTGACGATTAGGAGGTCTTTTGGTCACGTAGATTTTCGATTACTTTAATTGGTATTCTAAACAATGGCTTGTTTTAAGCGTAAGCGCTCTTTTTCTTTCGCAATTTTGTGATCTGTTTTAAATTGTTCTTCTTCCGAATCCAGCACATAATCATAAGGTCTGTTGCCAGATAGTAACTTTGTGAAGATTGGCGCTAATTCGATTGCGATCAACAAAAACATTATAAACCAACCCGTGTATCGGATGGAGTGTTTTTTTAGTCCTATGCGAGATAAGGCATCTAGTCGTGTAGATAATCCATCAAAAAATAATTGATCATTTTCTGAAAGCTTTTGATTTCTTTCGGCAATCAAATTTGCTTTAAGTTGGTTTAGACTATCTTTTTTTGGGAGTAGGGTATTCTTTAATTCTTTATATTCTAGCTTGGCATTATTGGCATTTTCGTTTTTTAAAGCGTAAATCGGACCTAGATTTTTTTGCATTGAACCACCCGTTCCATCAGCTTCTTGAGTAGCCAATAATTGCAAAGAATCGGCATATGATTTAGATAGGTTTAAAGACTTGTCAAGGATTAAAATTTCATTTTCAAGTTCAGATTGGATAGGGGAATACCTATTATAGATAAATTGCTCTCTTTCAATTTTGTATTCGCTATCCATGGCTAAAATTTCTTTTTCAATTTCGGATTCAAATATTTTTAATTCAAAGGGTTTGGCGATAACGAGTGCGATAATAACAGCAAGACAAATACGAGGAATTGCTTGAGTAAGTTTGCTGATCGATCCTTCGGAGTATGTCATGGAAAGAATAATAAACCTATCTAAATTAAAAATCATGAGTGCCCACAAGATTGCCGCTCCGACGGTTATGATGGTAGAGTCAAAAATATAATTGAATGCATAAGCTGAGCTCAGACCTGCGATTATGGCTGTAAAGAAGATTGTTGCACCAATTGCAGCCAGTCGATTCTTTTCAATGGGCGTTCTTGCCAAGATGGATGGTATAGTGCCAGCGCAAAAAATGAAAAACGATTGTATCGATTGCATGATTTAATTTTAAAAGAACTACCCAAGGCATTCCTTGGGTAGTGCGAAAAAACAATTAAAAAGCTTACAACTTTATATTTTTTTGCCTTTTAAAAAAAGGCATTCGGATTTTTAGATGAGTAGCTTATTCACTATAAAAATTCTTTTCAAATTAGAATCGAAAATTTCATTTGAAGCCAAGCCACAGTAATGAATTGGTCATGAGATATTATCTTCTGTTATTTAAAATTATGAAAGTCAATGCTATTATGCAATGCATAGTACTGTTTTTACCAAAGTACTATATGTATTGGTGTTTTCATTCGACTAACGTTTTGAATATTTCGATCAATGTCAAAAGAGGCTAGAGTAAAAAGTGATCTAGCATGAAAAAAAAACAAGTAGCGTGAAATTCTACAACTTTAACTTCGACTTACTTTGTTACATCAAGACACCGTTGATAGCTTGTATTGGTGGCGGGAGATTATCTTCTTGAAGCATTTCTCTAAGATCTATCTCAATTACTCTACATAGAGAGAGCATCGGTATGTCATTACCCAAGCCCTCAAAAGGGTTTTCAGAATAGTCACCTACTAATTCCATCATAATAAACACCCAAGAAACCGCAACGGAAAAAGGAATCGATATCCAAGCTCCGATTTCTCCGAGTTTATGAAATTCAGTAACCATTGCAAATGGTAAAAGAAATATAAAAATACCTACAAAGATGAAGCTTGAATGAGCATATTGTCTCGGAAGCGGAAATTTTTTAATTCTTTCAGCTTTCCCTTGATGAACATAAAAGTCATAGATAATTTGTTGCATTTCCATATGACGGAAATCATCAATTATGTTTTTGTCACGCAGTCCTTGCATATCTCGGGCCTGTCTATTTAGGATTTGAGTAGCAGTGTTTTTGTAATTGATAAGTTCTTCATATTCTGAATCAGGCAGTAAAGATTTAAGACTCTTTTGTGTATTATCGTCGTCCAATAAGCCTACACCAAAGCGTTTTTTTCTTTTTTCTGTAGCACGTTGCATCTGTCCTCCTTGAGAGATATGTTCCCACGGAGTTGGTATGAGTAATTGACTTCTGAGTGCATAAAGCCAAGCAATATGACGATAAATGAGACGTTGCTTTATAGTTTTAATTTCTGCCAGATCTATATTTTGGTCTCTAAAAGTATTGCCTATAAAGGCATCGACGGCACTTCCCCAAGCTCTGCTGCTATTGACCATAGAGCCCCATATTTTTCGGGCTTCCCACATTCTGTCGTACGATTGATTGTTTTTAAAACCGACATAAAAAGCTACAGCCGTACCAATTACAGAAACAGGAAGCCATGGTATTTGCATCCATTTAGCATGAAACATTTCGTGTAAAGCTGTGATCGCAGTACACCAAATAATAATCCATAGGAGATGACCTCCTGTAAAACGCATGATGTTGACAAAACTAAAAGTCTTCTTTACCCACATGGTCTATAATTTCATGCAAAATAAGAACTCAATACAGCTTGGAGAAGGGGAGAGTAATTTATTTTGAAATATTGATTTTTTTCAATTTACGTTTTCCGTTTAATAGAAAGGATACTAAATATATTCCTTCGTCGATAGGGTTTAAATCGATTTTAAGATGCTCTTGTTTGTACTCTACTGATCTACCATCTAAAGAATAGATTCTTATTTCTTCTAGCTCGCTGATAGAATTAAATTGAAAAATTCCCGGATTTGGATTTGGAAAAAGAATAATTGTTTTTTCGTTTGGTTCAGTCTCAGCGCTGCTGGTTGAGCAATTTGAGTCTTTTAACCATTGAAAGGCGACAGATAATATTTCGTTTCTTTCAGGAAAATCAATTGTATGATTAATTCCGCTCATGAGTAATGAATTTGTACATGCTCCTTGAATATTCAATTCATTTAATAAAGGAGTAAAGGCGGTAGATGGGTTATCTTGAGATCCGTGGATTAGGTAAAAGGACTTATTGTTAGCATTCGCTGAAATTCCATTTAAATGTGAAATATTTGCCGCTGCTCCGATGACCATAAAGCCACGGAACTTTTCGGCTCTTCTCAAGCCATAAGTGTATGTTGTGCGGCCGCCCCATGAAAACCCCATAATGTATTGCTCTTCATTGTTTATGTTGTACCATTGGTTTACGGAGTCCAAAAGTACAGTTGTAAAGGCCGTATCTATCGGGCTGTCAACCTGACCATCGATGCCGCCATCAGGACATACCAGTAATAGATCGTTAGTTTCTGCAAATTGAATTAGTGTATCGCGCCAAGATTCAGCATCCCAACGATTTACATTGAATGGGTGTAAAGCCAACATCAAAGAATGAGGTGTCGTTTCATCATAATTACTAGGAATATAGAGTGAGTATTTTTTCGCCGAATCGGTTTGGAAAGCAAAACTACCATCAATTGTTATTTGAGCATCAACTGAAATAATGAAAGAACAAATCAAAGCGGCTAGAATTAATTTTCTCATATCAATTTAGATTGGATTTTTAGTGAAGTTAAACTTTTGATTGCGTTCGAAATGTCCTTTAAATGATGCTTATACTGTTTCGGCTACTACAAATATGCTTCCACCAACGTAGATTAATTCGTTTTTCTGAATTCTACTTTTAGCAGCTGCCAATGCTTTTCTCACACTTGAATAATGCTTTCCTTTTAGTCCATACTTGGCCGCCTTTAGTTTTAAAACTTTGGCATTAAGCCCTCGAGGTACATTGGCTTTCGCAAAATAATAACTTGAGTCGAATGGAAATAATCTTAAAATATCATCTAGAGATTTGTCGTTTACAAAACCTAGGACGAAATGTATTCTGGGATATTTTTTGGACTTTAATTGATTCAGAATTAATGTAAGTCCATCTTGGTTATGAGCGCTGTCTACCAGGATTAAAGGATTTTTAGAGAGCCATTGCCATCGCCCGATGAAATAGCTGTTTTGATGTACTTTCGAAATTCCATTAAAAATTGTTTTTGTCGATAGCTTTGGGTAAAGAATTTTAATTGCATTTATCGCAGTATTGATGTTTTTGCTTTGGTAATTGGCAGGAAATTGTTGGGACAATGCTTTGTATTGATTTTTGGCAATTATGTTTTTTGCATAAAAGATGGAAGATTCTAATTGCTGTGCTCTTTTTTTAAAAACATTTTGAATGCCAACTTGCCTTTCGCCGATTAATACAGGTGTATGTTTTTTGATTATTCCAGCTTTTTCTTTAGCGATTTTGGATAAAGAATTTCCAAGCATATTTTGATGGTCTAAACCGATATTGGTGATTACACTAAGCAATGGTGTAATAATATTAGTGCTATCAAGTCTTCCTCCTAGTCCTGTTTCGATAATTGCAATATCCACCTGATGTCTTGCAAAATGATCAAATGCGAGCGCTACTGTTATTTCAAAAAAAGAAGGATTTATCTTTTTAATCGCTTGTTTATTTGTATTTACAAAATCAATTACTTCCTTTTTTGAAATAAAATCATTTCCAATTTTTATTCTTTCTCGAAAATCTAAATAATGCGGGGAGGTGTAAATACCAACCTTCAGTTTGTTTTCAATTAAGACAGATGCGATAAAATGACTTACCGAACCCTTCCCATTGGTTCCTGCAATGTGTATGCTTTTGAATTGAGATTGTGGATTTCCGAGAGCTTTTGAAAGTAATTTGATATTTTTCAAGTCTTTTTTAAAAGCTTGAGCTCCAATCCGCTGGTACATTGGGAGTTGGTGGTATAAGTAATCTAAACACTTCTTATAAGATCTAAACTTCACGACAATTATGGCTTATTTTTACATCATCTAAGATGGAAAAAAGATATGACTATATCATCTGTGGAGCGGGATGCGCAGGTTTAAGTTTAGCCTATTATTTGAGCAAAAAGAATCTCGATGGAAAACGTATTTTGCTTTTGGATAAGGATGCAAAAGACCATAATGATCACACTTGGTGCTTTTGGCAAAAAGGTGATGGTCCTTTTGACACAATCTTAAAAAAATCCTATTCCCGTATTGATTTTTACACAAACGAAGTTCAACGAGAAATTAATATAGCTCCTTACGCATACAAAAGGATTGATGGAATCGACTTTTACAATTACATCAAACCAATCATTGAAATGCATCAATTTATTGATTTTAAACAAGATCAAATTTTATCTATTGAAGAGTTGGAGAATGAGGTTATCGTTAATACCAAAGAATCGGTTTATAAATCCCAGCTTATTTTTAAATCGTTTTTGGATTCAAATTTCTCCTTTGAAAAAGATCATCATGTTTTACAGCATTTTAAAGGGTGGGAGATAGAAACTGAAGAACCACAGTTTGATGAAGGTAAAGCAACCTTTATGGATTTTAGAATTGATCAAAAAGGAGAAATTCGGTTTCTATATGTACTACCTACTTCTACTAATACTGCCCTGGTCGAAGTAGCCATCTTTTCGAATAATATTTTGACTCATTCGGAGTATGATACTATTTTGAAAAACTATATAGATCGGTATTTAAGATTTTCTAAATATTCAATTTTAGAGTCAGAATTTGGTGTCATTCCCATGACTACTTATCCTTTCGAAACATTAAATTCTGATCGGATTAAGCATATTGGAACTGCCGGTGGGTGGGTAAAAGCTTCTTCGGGTTATGCTTTTGATCGAATTCAAAGAAGATCAAAATCATTGGCGAATGCCATCGCAAACCAATCAGATTTAAATGGGATATTGAGTGCTAAGAATAGATTTAGGTTTTATGACAGAATATTTCTTAATGTATTGTTGTCCAATAAAGCAGGCGGAGACGAGGTATTTGGGAAATTATTTGAGAATTTAGATTCAGAATTAATTTTTAAGTTTTTAGATGAGGAAACTAATTTGGCAGAGGATATAAAATTGTTTACTGGTCCACCAACCATGCCTTTTATCAAGGCTTTTTTTGAAGAGCTTTAATACATTCTCATCAATTTCGATTTTAATTTTTTCTTGTATTCGTCTTCTACCCAGTCTCGATAATTTCTTGTTGTGTTAACTAAACAATAAGAGTATCTGCGGATTCGGTCGCCAATTTCATCTTCCAAGATATTGATCAATTCTAATGCTTGTTCAAATTCTTCGGCATTTGCCGTTATTATTTGTAGATGGTTTTCTAAGGATAACTCAAGAATTGTAGATGTTTTTTGCCTTTTGGCAATTACTTCTTGATGAGCTTTTTTAATATCGAATTCTAAAGATTCAGAGTTTGGAAATTTTTCTTTGATTTCTGCGGGTACTTTATAGACAAATCTTTTCTCTATTTCTGCATCTGAGATTAGGTTTTCTAGAAAATATTGAGGAGATCTGAAAATCTTGTACCAGTCAATATCTGCTGACCACTGACCAAAACGCAGAGCATTATTTCCGAGATCGATTACATCAAATGTTTTTTTGTCAGGCAATACTCTCGAACCTCTTCCAATCATTTGAAAATACAATGTAAGTGATCTGGTTGCCCGATTCATAATTATCACTTCGATAGTAGGCTCATCAAAACCAGTGGTCAAAATTCCGACGGATGTCAAAATCGCATTTTTAGTCACTTTAAACCACTCAAGAACTTCTTTTCGTTCGTTTTTACCCATTTTGCTGTCCAGGTGTCTTATAGGTAATCCTGCTTCTTTAAAATTGTGGTATACTGCTCTGGACGTAGCAATCCCGTTATTGAATATTAGGGTTTTCTTGTCTTTTGCAATTTGATTGTAAGCATACATTAGTTTATTCTGCATCTTATCAGAAGTGTATAATTCTTCTGAAGATTTTACGGTATAATCTCCGTTGATGCCTATCGTTAGCGTACCCAGACCAACTTCGAAACTATAAATGGTGGCTTCGGAGAGATATCCTTTTTTGATTAGACCTGAGATATTGCTACCGACAATTAGCTCTTTGTAAACTTCATGCATGGGAAGCTTGATGTTGGAGCTCAAAGGAGTCGCAGTAACACCTAAGATCATACTGTCTTCAAAGTATTGAAACAATTTTCTGAAGGAATTATAGTGGGCTTCATCAATGATTACAAGGCCAATGTTTTCAAGTTCCCATTCGTCATATTTTAGACGATTGTTCAGGGTTTCTACCATGGCCACATATGCTTCGAAAGGATCTTCTTCGGGCAATTGCTTGACCTTAGCATTGATCACCATGTTATTGACTCCAAAATCCTTGAGCATCTTGGATGTTTGCATACTTAGCTCGATTCGGTGTGTCAGAATAAGTACCTTCTTTTTAAATTCTTCTATGTACTTTCTTGCTATTTCTGAGAATATGACAGTCTTACCGCCACCTGTAGGTAGTTGATACACGATATTGTGATCAGTCGGACTATCGACGATTTTCTTAAAGACCTTTTCTAGGTCTTCTTTCTGGTAATCATATAGTTCTTTTCTCTGTCCCTTGTTCACTCTATGTATGGTGGTTGGCTAAAAGCAATCTGCAAATGTATTAGAAAACTCTATATGTATGGAAACTATTGTTTAAATATTTTAAAAATTCATGCAATTGCAAATCTTGGGTCTTCCATATAGCTTAGTCTTTCCATGTATTTTATTTCTAGAGTCAAAAAGCCAAACTCTTCCATGACTATGCCATCTAAACGATAAATGCCTCTTCCTCGGAAGGAATGTTTTTTTGCGACTGGTGGAAAATGTACTGTATCTATCCATTGACCGGCCTGATCGAGGAAAGTGCCGAAATACATACGTGTTCCTTTTTTTGTTCTAGTAGGTTTTACAGTCACCAAATAGCCGTACAAGGTGATTTTTCTATTAATGTATTTAGCCATGTCTTTTGCCAAAAGGCTAGATGGAAGCGCTTTTTCTAAAAGTCGAAATGGATCACTCAAAGGGAATCCCAATAGTTCGATTTCGTCAAAAGCATTTTCCAATTGACTTACCTTGAAAGCAGGTAGATCAAATTCTCTATTGTCTACGGTGAACAGCGGTTTTTGTCTAGGAATTTTGGATTGATGACTGGTCTTAAAATGTCCTTTCCAAAGTAGGCTGCGCTTGTCTATGCCGGTAAATCTAAATGCATTTATTCTGATGAGTATGTCAAGGTTTTCCATGCCAATAGGTACGCGATTGACAAGATCTTCAACGGATTTATATGGGCCATTTAAATGTCTTTCTTTTACGATTCGATAAGCTAATTTTGATTCTAGACTATGTAGATGTTGGAATCCCAGAAATATATTCTTGCCTTTTATGGTTGTTTCATAATGACTCGTATTGACACAAGGAGAATGAATGATCCCGCCAAATCTTCGGGTTTCGTGAATGTAGGTTTCTGTTCGGTAAAAACCACCACCATTGTTAAGTACCGCGACCATGTATTCGAGAGGGTAGTAAGTTTTTAAGAATAGACTTTGATAGCTCTCGACTGCATAAGAAGCCGAGTGTCCTTTCGCGAATGCGTAACCAGCGAAGCTTTCGATTTGAAGCCAAACTTCGTGTGTTAGTTTGTAATCATAACCACGCTTCTTACAGTTGTTAAAAAACTTGTCGCGGACTTTCTGAAATTCTTCTCTGGATCTATACTTGCCGCTCATTGCTCTTCGTAAAACATCTGCCTCTCCTAAGCTTAGTCCTGCGAAGTGGTGGGCTACTTTAATTACATCTTCTTGATAGACCATTACGCCATAGGTGTCTTCCATCAGATCCATCATCACGGGGTGAGCTTGTTTTCTTCTTTCAGGATTTTTGTGTCTCAGGATGTATTCTTTCATCATACCACTTTGTGAGACACCAGGCCTGATGATAGAACTTGCCGCTACCAAAGTGAGGTAGTTGTCAACTTCCAGTTTTTTAAGAAGCATGCGCATTGCTGGAGATTCAACGTAAAAGCAGCCTATGCACTCTGCGCGACTGACCATTTCGTTGACCTTTTTATCTGTCATAAATGGTTTGACGTCATGAATGTCAATGTCGGGTGCATCCGGTTTGTTTTTTTTGATTATGCTGACAGCATCTTTGATTTTTCCGAGTCCACGTTGGCCTAAAATATCGTATTTGTAAAGTCCGACATCTTCTGCCGCAATCATATCAAAATGGGTAGTTGGAAACCCTTTTGGGGGTAAGTTAGTGGCGGTAAAGTAGTTGATTGGTTTTTGTGAAATGACGATTCCTGCTGAGTGTACGCTAATGATATTGGGCATACCTATGATAAATTCCGAATATCGCACAACCAATTGTGGGAGCTTATCAAGTTTGTTGAAATCAAATTTACCACTACTTAGAAGGTCCATTTCGTGTTTGGGCAGGCCGAATACTTTTCCCAATTCTCTAACTGCACCTTTATGTTTAAAAGTGTTGTATGTACCTAGTAAAGCCACCTGACCAGATCCGCCAAATCGTTCGAAAATATACCTGGTCACATCCTGTCTATCTCTCCATGAAAAATCGATGTCAAAATCTGGAGGACTTTTGCGATAGAGGTTCATGAATCTTTCGAAGTAAAGATCTAATTCGATAGGATCTACGTCTGTTATTCCGAGTAGATAGGCTACGATGCTGTTTGCGCCGCTTCCTCTCCCAACATGGAAGTAGCCTTGGCGTTGTGCGTAGTCTACGATGTCCCAGTTGGTTAAAAAAAAGGACATAAAGTTCATTTCCCTGATGAGGCCCAATTCTTTTTCTATTCTGTTTTCAATTTCTTCTGTGATATTGGGGTATCGATATTTTAGCCCTTTGGTACACAGTTGATTGAGCATTTGCATATCGCCATGATGTGACCCAGTGTAGGTTTCTAGGTTTTGTGGTTTTCGGTTATCCGCAAAATCAAATTCGATGGAACATTGACTCATCAGTTTTTCTGTGTTGGAGATGATGAAGTTTGCATCCTTATAAGCTTCTTTGAGTTGGGTAGGAGGGAGCATGATTTCGTCTTCCATTCCCTGCTGATCTGTTCGGAGTTTACTCAGTAAAGTATTGTTATCGATCGCTCTTAGCAATCTGTGGGTATTAAAATCTCGTTTATTTCTAAAGCTTGTGGTGTGAAGGACGACCATTTTGTCCTTGTATTGGTGTAATAATTTGGAGTAAGGTATTTTTCGAAGATCTTTTAAGCATACGCCAATGAATTCGTTTTCATGAAGTTGCTTTTTATTGATGAGCATTGCTTGTTCAAATGGATAAATGATAACTGCATTTTCAAACAAAGGAGCGTGGTCTGGTATTTTTTTTTCATGATGGATGTGGTGGCTTAAGAATTTATTGAGTTCTAGAAAGCCTTCATTGTTTTTAGCAAGTCCTATGAATTGTTGATAAACGCCATTTCTAAAATCTATGCCTGCAATGGGTTTTATGTTGTATTTGGGAGCTAATCGAATAAAGTTGAGCGTAGCAGAGGTGTTGTTGATGTCTGTTAGTGCCAATGACGATATGTTGTACTGAGCGGCTATTTCCAAGAGTTCTTTTTCTGAAAACATTCCATAGCGAAGGCTGTAAAAACTGTGGTTGTTTAGGTACACGGTGGTTTAAGGTTTGTGGTGTGAGGTTTGTGGTGTGAGGTTTAAGGTTTATGGTGTAAGGTTTATGGTGTAAGGTTTATGGTGTAAGGTTTATGGTGTAAGGTTCAAGTGCCAAGGTATCAAATTCCAAACCCTACCTACTTGTTGTTTACTGCTTTATACTTCGAATTATCTAAGATCTAATGGTCTAACCATCTAATCTTCTAACATCTAAAAATCTATCGTCTAGTCATCTAACCATCTACCGTCTAATCGTCTGAAATCTAATCTCCACCAACCATCTTCATTGCCCAAGGGTCGTTTGCTTTGATGAGCTTTCGCAATGCGTGTTTTATGATCCATTTTCGTTCTTTGGAAATGTTTTTAGTATTCCATTTTTGGATTAATGATTTGCCGATTTCTGGATTGTCTTTAAGGATGTCGTTGATGCAATTGGCAACTGATTTTTGAACATATTTTGAAGGGTCATCTTTGAGGTTGTTTAGGATTGGGATAAGTGGTTTTGGATTTTCTATGAAGATTTCTAGTTTGCTCGCCCATGGGAGTTTGGGTCTTGCACCTTCACAGGCCAATCTTCTGATGTGGAAATTATCTTCTTTTGACCATTCTTTTAAAATGGTCATTGTCTCTTTTGGTTTGGCTCTGATAAAAGGACGGATGGTGTATTCGCTAGT